>JBAXLR010000196.1:0-4852 GCA_037134655.1 bacterium
GATCAGTTGCGAACCAGGATCAGTAGTACGCCTTCCGAATGTGTGCCCAGAGTTAACCGCCTGCAACGAAGGACTTAGCCCCCCGTCCACATTTTGACGCGAACCTTCGGCAATAGCAGTTGCTGCCTTGGTAGTTGGCTGCATGGCTTTATCTTTGTCAAACTTTGAGCGTTTCACTCGGAAAACCTCTCGCTTCAAAAGATCCCAACACTCTAATTTAAATATACTTGAGCTTGGTGAGTTTATCGGTGGGCAGAATCTCCCCCCTTAGCCCAGAGTATTTTGGTTATTCCGAATCTTCGCGAGATTCAAGTCGTATTTTTGAGGGGTTAAGCCATCCAGGCACCATCATAAAAAAGCCTACCGCGACGAAAAAGACACAGGTAAAAAATAGGTTATGAGTCCATTCCGGAAAGGCCTCACCGGTAAATCTGAATATAAACCAAAAATTGGCGACGAGAAGCATTACGATAAATGCCAATGCAGTCACCCGACGCCCAATGAGAAAAATCTTTGCAATAAAACTTTGATTATTCACGTCTAGAGCTTTCGACTGGGGTGCTTTTTGATTATGAAACGGAAGGGATATACGATAAATCTACTTATAAGTACACGGCAATTTTTGGGAGATTTTATGAGCAAGCATGTGTTTTTGTCTGTGCTGGCGACCGTTATTTTTACCACTCCAGTAGTTTCCGCCCCACTCTCCGTGGGCCAGCCCGTAAGTCCCATCAGGCTTGATGGCGATCTTGGGGGCAAAGTTTCGGGCGAAGCTTGGAATTCCAATGACATCGCCAAAAGCGGGAAAATTATTAGTTTGTTCTATGTAGATCCAGAGGAAAAAAAGCTAAACGAACCGGTCGAGTTAGCTTATGAAAATGCCAAATTCCCGCCAGACAAACATGCAAGCATTGCAGTAATCAACATGGCTGCCGCGTGGTATCCAAACTCAATGATCAACAGTCAGCTTAAAAAAAAGCAGGAACAATTCCCCCGTACGACTTACGTAAAGGACATTAAAAAAACTCTCGTAAAGGAATGGGACTTAAAGGACGACTCGGTCAACGTGGTCATATTTGGTCGCGATGGCAAACCTCTTTTCGTCAAACGAGGTCCAATGAGCGCAGGCGAGATAAACGAGCTAATGACGTTGATAAGGGCCAACCTCGAACCAAAATAAGTTCATCGTTATTTTGGCTAATCGGTCTTTAATCGCGAGTCCACATGGTCCCAGCCCTGTACATGACCAAGAAGGACCAGTGAAATCCCGGCCAATACAACCCGAGTCTCGTGCAACCAAATTCCATACAGTAGGACGACCGCTCCAGCTAACTGTACGATAAAGTTTGACCCATAGAGTTGCAACAGCGCAAGCCTGCCTAGCAGCACCTTCCCGAGGGACTTGGTATCAGTCCGCGATACGGCCAAAGCGCCGATAAAGCGGCAAATCACATAACTCAAGATCGCCTCGACCCATAGATGATTCCAAAAAAAGAAAACAAACCACACCAGACCTATCGCCTGAAAATATAAAGACACCGGATGGGAACTGCGTACCAGGTACCGCTCAATCAAACTAAGCTCACGCACGGCTGGCACACCACTTGAGACCACCGCACGACCTCTAATCACCGTTATTGCCATGCAATTATCTCCCTGCTTAACCTGCTTTGAATCAGCACGCGTGGCAGCGCCATGCTGCACGTGATAAGCAGCAATAGGCATACCAAAAATAACCGCGCAAAAATCAACTGTATACGGATTTGTTAATGGCAGCAGTATTGCACGACTCAGCTGTTTGAGCGCAGGCTGCTTGAAAAGGCGCAGGATTTTTTAGGCTATTTATATTTGTTCAAAGCGACTTTGATTTACCGATCGACAAACCGATAACGCGGCTGATGCCGATACCAACGTAGATCGCTAGCTTGATGACGAGACCTATTAAATACCAGCTTAGAAAAACTGGGAGCAAGGCAATCCCGATGCCCGCAGCGACGGGATCAAATTTAGTGATATCGGACATTTGCCACTTTGAAAACTGACCCTCACGGTCTATCTGCATCTCTTTGCGCGCACTTTGAGCTCGGCGCGCATTGAGCTTATCTTCTGTTACGATCACTTGCGACATAGCAAACACCTCACCTGACTTCTTACCGTAAATTCTACCGACCAACGGGTGATATAATCAACTACCTAGAGCCAATTAACGCCCTGAAGATCTTCGCGACCCATCCAAAAAGTCCCAAAGGTGTTCCCTCAGCGCGGTAGACGATCGGCTTGTTCTGGCTCTGAGACTTAAACTCGGGACGGACCGCATGTTTTTGCACCTGAGGAGTTCGGTCGTTACCACGTGGCCCCTTGGTTTCAGTCCGACCACGGTGCTCAACATGAGAGCGACCTGTTTCAGGTTTGTGAGCGGTTGCGTGTCGATTCCGAATCGGTGCAGAACTGCCTTTTTCCTTGCCATCGCCGCGCCCGCCCCTATCGCCTCCGCGACCAATTGCCCCTTTGCGGTCAAGACGATCCCTAGGTTCCCTAAATAGGGCGCCACCAACTGCGTATGGATTGCCTGCCATGTCATTGATTTCCAGGTACTCCGGGTTGAACCATTCACCCTTTAATTGAACCTGAGGACTCAACATCTCCTGAATGGGGCGGATATTTTCGCCGTAGTCTTCACAGACCAAGGTGAACGAACTACCTTTGGCACCTGCGCGAGCAGTTCGACCAATACGGTGGACATAGTTTGCAGGGTCATCAGGAACGTCAAAGTTATAAACGTGTGTCACTTTGCTGATGTGAAGCCCTCGGCTCGCCACGTCGGTTGCAATCAACGCTTTGACTTTACCCTCTTTAATCCTGTGGATCAGCTGAATGCGCTTTTTCTGGGGTAAGTCACCCGTAATCAGATCAACATCTATGCCATTGCCACTCAACTTGTAGTGCAGCCACTCCGCCGTCATTTTTGTATTTGTGAAGATAATTGAACAGACTGGTTTATGCTCACGCAACAAGCCAAGAATCACCCGCAGTTTATTTGATGTATCACAGATCACCGCGTGTTGATCGATCAACTCGGGCGTTAAAACCTCTGGATTTACTGAGATATATGCGGGCTGATTGAGATACTCAAACGCCAACTCTTTCACATTGTCGTTGGTCGTTGCAGAAAACAAAAGCTTTTGGGCATCTTCTGGAATTTTATCGAGAAAAAACTCAACATCATCGATGAAACCCATATCGAACATACGATCGGCTTCATCACATATAAAAATTTTGACTTGTGAAAGATCAATCAACTTACGTTGGTAGAAATCCTTCAAACGCCCAGGCGTGGCGACAATCATGCGCGGGCCGTCTTTGAAGGCAGCCGCCTGCTTTTCTAAGTCAACACCACCGAAAACAGGAACGGAACTAATACCCAGCGTCGCTATAACATTTTGAGCGTCGTCATCTATTTGCATCGTGAGCTCGCGTGTCGGCGTAAGGACAAGGACCTCAGGAACCGCAACGTCCTTGCGGTCACGCTTTGCTGCGAGCTGGCCATACAGGCGTTCGGCAACTGTCATTACGAAAACGCCTGTTTTTCCCGTTCCTGTTTGCGCAAATCCAGCCACATCGCGCCCTTTGGTCGTCAAGGGAAGACACATCCCCTGGACCGGAGTGGGTTGCTGCCAACCAATCTTACGCACGGCTGCAATCACATCTGCCGAAAGTCCGGCTTCCTCAAACGAAGTCACAGCCGGCACCGTTTCCGTCACATCTACGATTGGCTGCTGCCGGATTTCCGCGTCTGCTTCCACTGAACTTAACTCATGATTATTAATGCTCATTCTTTACTTTCTTATTGATGACCCAAACTTTATTGCAGCTCTTCTGACTCGCGTGGGTTGTTGCAATACCATTAACTCAAGCCAATTTAATCCGATAGCTTTTGCTGATGCCGACTGTTTATCAATGACCGGCTGTTTATCAATGAATTGAGGGCCAAGGCACCATGGATGAACAAAAACCTCAAATCGACCCTCCAACGCCAAGCGATGCTGCTGCTTCTGCTGTTGATCCCGCACCGGATACGACGGCTAGTGCAGAGCCTGCAAAGGCTCAGGCGGGGGAGAATAGCCGAGATGCAGACTTAAAGAAAGCACAAGCCGCTACTGCGGAAATACAACCATCAGCTCCTGACGCCCCGGACCAAACCGCCTGGATTTCAGAGCTTAAAAGATTTAATGAGGTTGTTAATGCCGTACTGGCAACCAAGGAATCACTTAAACTAAAGGCTTGTGACGTTAAAATTCCATCTGAATTTCTGCGGGATTGGACCTCGGACAGCAATCGTTTTTTTATTCTCGCGGTCAATCTGCGTCGACGGCACCAGAACCGAAGCGCCACCCCCGGTTCAAAGACCGACAAGGCTGCCTAAGCCCCTCAAAGAACTAGTCTTTATCCTCAATAAATGGCACAATTAGCTGTTCATGTAGTTCTGTTGGCGGCCTGCTTGCCACGAGGCCGTCCTCTTTTTTATCTGGGAGACCCCTTTTATGCTCAGACGGCTTATTTTGACGACGCAGTTGGTCGTGGTGTTTTTATGCACAGCATCATGCATAACCCCAGCCCAAAAAAGGGAGATGGACGATCACATTTACCGCCTACAAACCAGGCTTTTACAACTCGAATCCAACCTAGCCAATAGTCGTACAGCTGATCAGCGCGCTGGAGATGCTCACAATAAACATATTGCCGCAACGTCGTCCGATGTGGAGCGTTTGGGCATTGATGTCAAACGCGTCAAAGGTGAAATCGACGCACTAAAAATCGGCGTTCAAACCGGTCAGATGCCAGGAGTGGAAGG
>JBAXLR010000197.1:0-4829 GCA_037134655.1 bacterium
GCAGCAGAAGAGAATTAAGCCAAGTCAGACAGCCCATCTGCCAACAGGCGACTTCGCCAAAGACGCGCCAAAAGGCCTCGAGGTGGCGTCCCTGGCCGGCGGCTGTTTTTGGGGCATGGAAGAAATCATCCGTAAAATCCCAGGTATCATAGACACACAGGTGGGCTACACCGGCGGAAATACATCTGCACCAAGTTATAAAGAGGTATCAACCGGAAAAACCGGCCACGCGGAATCCGTCCAGGTTTTATTTGACCCCAAAAAAATCACTTACGAGGATCTTCTAACGTTCTTTTTCAGGATGCATGATCCCACGACGTTAAATCAGCAGGGTAACGACAAGGGTACACAATACCGCTCGGTGATTTTCACCTACGGAAATAGCCAAGAAAAAGTCACTCGTGACGTCATCAAAAAAGTGGATGCCAAAGGACGATGGAAAAAGCCAGTCGTCACCCACGTCATGCCTGCAGCACCTTTTTGGAGAGCAGAACCGGAGCACCAAGACTACCTGCAAAAAAATCCCAAAGGTTACACGTGCCATTACTTGCGCGATGAATGAGTACTTTGATTTTTTAAAAAGGACTAAAATCCACGCAAGTCCAGGATCATTTTTGACTTGCGATCACTTAAGGTTTGCTCCAAACCGACGGGATAGGAATAGGGATTAGTAATTCTCTTTACGCTCTCATTGAGTAACCCCAAGTCTCGTTTGCACCGCTGCCGAGCGGCCAAAAGCCCACCGCAATCATAGACACAAAGACCTTGGTCAAAAATCGGCACCAAAAGATCTTCAAACTGAAAGTCTTTGGGTATTTTCTTTCGTCTGGTCACGTCCAAAGGATCAATGATCGTGCAATCTTCTGTTTCAGGGGGCGAAAGTTCATCATAAATCATGTCGGCCACATACTCACCGGAACTAGTAAATCTTCTAACTTGCTGCTTACCGGGAGTTGTGATTTTTGAGATCTGTTCTGATAGTTTTAATTTATAGGACCAATCTGCTGCTTTATCTTTCCGGATGGCGACCAGTTTATAGACCCCGCCAAGGGCTGGATCGTCATAGGCTGTCACAAGTTTAGTACCAACACCCCAGACATTTATTTTTGCACCTGCGGCCTTTAGGTTCAAAATTTGCTTTTCATCCAAATCATTGGAGCCTACGATCACGGCGTCCTTAAAGCCAGCCGCGTCCAGGATTTTTCTGGCTTCAATTGATAAATATCCAAGATCCCCGCTATCAAGCCGAATCCCAAGTAATTTTCCACCACGCGACTGTAGATACTGACCCGCCAGCACTGCATTTTTAACGCCGGCCAAAGTATTAAACGTATCGACCAGAAACACGCAGTTTCCCGGCATAGCGTCCGCATAGGCCTTAAAGGATTCCAGCTCAGAATCAAAACTCATCACCCAACTATGGGCGTGCGTTCCACTCACGGGGATGCCGTAGGTAGACCCAGCCAACAGGTTACTCGTCCCATCAACACCGCCAATGTAGGCGGCTCTCGACGCCGTAAGGCCGCCGTCAATACCCTGGGCTCTACGAACCCCAAATTCTAAAACCTTATCCCCCTGCGCCGCAAGGCACACACGTGCAGCTTTCGTGGCGATTAGTGTGGGGAAATTAATTAAGTTTAAAAGTGGAGTTTCTAACATCTGGCACTGCAACATGGGTCCAGACACCCGGACGAGCGGCTCATGGGCAAAAACAACTCGGCCTTCTTCCACAGAATCGATTGAAACAGTAAGGGGCGTAGCCTTGAGGTATTTTAGAAAATCCCCACATACAATCGGCTTACCATCGGCGCCACAAATGGAACCAATGTACTCCAGGTCTTCTTTTGACCAGGAAAACTCCCGAACATAATCGACGACTGCATCTAAGCCAGCAGCAACTGAAAAGCCACCGTTAAACGGAATGGTGCGAAAGAAAAGTTGGAACATGGCCTCATAATTATGGCGACCGGATTTCCAGTAACCATAGGCCATACTGATTTGATAGAGATCATTGAGTAACGCCAATGACGGCTTATAGACGTCATGTAATTTATTTTTTTGCAACGACACACCTCACTTGCAAGGCGTCCACCCAACCGTGAGCGCCACTTGACTCTAACATATATAGCCAAGCCGTGTTTGTGCCCCCTAAAACCAATACGGGCGTGCCGGCTGCCAGTGCCGTCACCGAGAGACTATCACTTGCTGCCTTACCCCTAACAACAGCCGGCTCCTCTGATACAACAGCACACCGGTTAGGCTTATAAATGAAGGATAATGCCATCAATAGAAATAAAACCGTCATCACCGTCCCAAGACTGATAATCAAAACATTCAATAAGGGTCTAATCTTATGCTTTTTCGCCTCAGAAAAACGCTTTAAACCAAACCAACGAAATAAAACTACTGCCAACAAAACTGGAAGCACAAGGGCCGTGTATCCCTCTAGGTTCACACGATCCATTTGGTTGACGGTTTGACTAATTATGGCAGTCAAACCGTGCGCCCCCATATCCACATCTGCAAGACTCCGCCCGGATTTTAAAAGAGCCGCTTTCAAAGCTTTTTTATGTTCATCACCCCGCGCCCCATTTGTCGGCAGCGCCAAAAACAAAGCGACCGCCATCTGATTGTGACCAGTTTCCATGTAGGCCAAGCCGAGGTTGTAGACGACCTCGGCCGAAGGACCAAATTGAGCAATGTACCCTTCACCGAGTTCGATGACATTTGGCCAGTCCTTCTTGTCGATGGCCAAATTAAATTGATCTTTGAAAGCATCGTTTGCCATATCTATGTCCGGTTTTTATAAAACTCGACTAGCCGATTAACATCGAGAGCAAGATCACCCTGCGACTTATCAATGTGCGACTTCCCATACGCCAATCGATCATATTGCTCCAAAACTCGTTTAAACGAATCGCGAACGTCTGGCGGCATTTGCTTGCATAAGTCACTGGTAAGCAGTTCGCTCGAGGTCAGGGCTTTTGAATCTTGATCATCTCTAGTAAACTCCTGCTTAAGCAAACCCACCAACTCACCAAGAGCTTCATCTCGAGAGAGATCAATTTTTAAATCTCGCCATTGATTTAAAAAGCCTGTTTCAGCGGAAAATGACTTTTGCGGGAAAAGACGTCTGATTAAAAACCAACTTATAGCTAGAACCATAACAAATAACTCAACAGCTAAAACCCAGGGCGCGAGCCACCAAGGCTTCGAGGAAGCCGTCAATATGTCAACTTTTTGAGGTGACAAATCATTCTGCTGGTCATTTAAGTCTGGCGGAAGGATTTTTTTATTTGCGGCATCGTCAGATCCATTCCCACTTTGATCGGGCACGGTCGCAGTTACACCTGGCGCGGCAGCGGCAGCGGCAGCCGCACCCCCAACATTAATTTTCCCAAGCTGGGTGGTTAAAACTTCGTACTCCTCTGTGAAGGGATTGAAACTAGTGATGCGAACTTCACCTAGGTCAAGAATACCAGCCACAGTCGGCACGACCGCGAACTTCATACTTCGAACTGATACCAAGCCAGCACCGGGTTCAATCTTTTCATTGAGATCCGGCCGATCTGCATACACCTTAGACCCGGATGGCGAAATTTTAAGATCCCGCATCCTGTCCAGTGCGCCTTGACCTTTAATCTGAATGGTGACAGTCGCCGTATCGCCTGCATTAAGCTCTTTTTTTGAGACCGATGACGACAGAGTGAAAGCACCAACAATATCTGTGAAATCCTTTGGCCTCGGAAGCGGCAAAGGCTTAACCTCAACTTCAGCCAACTCTGAACGAAGGGTTCGAGTCACTTCGCGCCCCATATTAAAAACACCCTGCTGGAACAAATCAAAAACGCTGCCAGGCGACGGTCGCCTAGATCTTTCAGCCGGCTGAATCCAGGTTGCAGTTATGCCAAAAGCTGGCACTTTTAATCGCCCAGATTTCAGGGGAATTAACCCCTCACGCATTTCGATCGTATTCCATTTAGTACCATTACGGACCACTTCACCATTCTTTTGACCTTCCACGGCAATTAAGCGCCAATCAGGCGCCGAATCCCTTGCCGGCGTTGCTCCGGTCAATCTTGCGCGCGTCAGAAGCCTTACCGTCGAAATGACTGATTCACCCTCATAAAATATCTTTTTTGGCAGCTCGCGTTCCACGTAGACAAGTCTTTTATCATCGATGACTTGTCCATTAGCTAAGTCCACTGACTGGCCCGTCACCTCCACCTTTATTGGTAGTGAGTTGTATGGCTTACCGTCTATTTTCGCGGTCAATGATGGAATCGTGAGGGGTCCTGTCTTGAGCGGCGAAAGCTGGTAGGTGAATTGTCGCTGCCTCGATATTGACCCGTTAATTATCGAGATATTTGTACTCTCGCCAGTCCTCGTGAACTCGAAGTCTTGGGACTGCGGAATGCTTAATTCACCGTCCAAATCCCCTTCAATACTGACAGTCAGCCAAAAAGGTTCTTCGCGACTTGTTTTTAGTCGGTCGACCTCAGCGGTAATCGCCGCCGCACTAGCCATTGATGCAAATCCAAAAAATATTGCCATCATTGTGCTTAGACACTTTGTTGTAGCTACCATTAACCCCTCATCACCAGTCACGCTCAACGGTTTCAGGACGACCCTTACCACTTCGGTAAAGAGGCCTCACGCTTTTTCGTTCATCCGGGACACTGCGGAGTAATTTCTCCGCCTCAGCTTGGTCTATATCACGCTTCTGTTGGTCTTGCTTCTGCTGGTCTTGCTTCTGTTGGTCTTGCTTCTGTTGGTCTTGCTTCTGCTGGTCTTGCTTCTGCTGGTCTTGCTTCTGCTGGTCTTGCTTC
>JBAXLR010000198.1:0-4827 GCA_037134655.1 bacterium
GGAAAGCCTATGGTAAAGCGATTCTTGCCTACTGTACTGAGAGCAAATGGGGCCGCAAGCTCCGGATGCCTGAGTTCCAGTATCGCAACCCGCATCTACAAAGCTAATTTGTAGATAATAGCCCCAACGCGCTTTGGTCCGATCGAAAGACGAGACTAAAGCGCGTTTTTATCATTTAAATTTTCATCAATTGTCAGTTGACCCAAAAGATCCTGGTGACAAATTCAGTCGGCGACGACAGCCACTCAACTCCGCAAACCGATCCTACGACATTTAGCCCAAGAGAATTTCGGAAAGATTCCTCAAGTGCAGCTCTGTCTTTGTCGCAACCTTGATATGTCCCATATTTTAAAGTCGCTAATTCACTTGCTAATGGCTCAGTGGTTAAACCCACACTGATAATTCGCCGCGTCTGACTGTCACGACTTCCCGCACAAAAATACGTCGCAAGGCGACCGCCGGCACGACTGTAAACATCATTCATAACTGGGCGGTAGCTTTCACAAGCCACCTCACTGGGTAAAAATGCGTCGCTATAAATTGAAAGCGGAAGCTTTTGAGCAGCGTAATATGACGCCATAAAACTCGTGTTTTGTGCGTCCGTATAAAATTTAACACCGACCCCCTGCGCTCCGAAGGCCGTGAGGACCTCGCTAAAATTTTGAGCGGCTACATCCGTATTGAATTGACTGCCGTCGTAAAAGTGGCGGGCAAAACTATAAGGCTTAATCGTCGCCTTGCCGAAACCATCTATTCTCAACGTGAAGTATTTATCGACACCCTCTCGTCGCAAGTCCCGAAAACAATAAGCAACAAATGGAGCTATTGATGTCAATTGCTGGAATTCTAAAGCTGCAGCCTCGACACCGGCCTCACACTCCTCACGCGTCGCATAAAGACCGTGAACATCGGCTGCTTCGTCATAGTTACTAACAAGCAACGTAGACGCCATACCAACGTACTCAATCAGAACATTGTAAGAGTTGGAAAAACTTTTTTCGCACGCTGACGAGAGAACTTTAGAACGAGCGGCCATCGGAAACCTCTCGACAAGATTGGCACGCATTTGTTGGCATTGCTCAATAGTTTTCGCGGCATCCGTAAGCAGGTAAGTTTGAGTGCTTGCCAATAGGGACTCGCTCAAACTTATTAAGATCAAAAATACGAAACCAAATTTCATGTACGACCTCCGTTGGATCAGACCGCGCCCAACAATTAGGCGCTTTTATCCCTCTGCTTTCTGGGGGTCAAGGCCCAAAAGCCCCGTTTTGCTCAAAATGCGCTAGCTCTCAGGCCAGAGCCCAAATTCATCCTCACTTAAAAATCACTTTTCTAAGGCTTCCGACCACTTAGCTATCGACAGAATGCACTAATTTTTGGCAGAAGATAGCTGTGAGCGAGCGGGCGTTTAATAGCTCGTACGCTGACCCCAGCGGGAGGTCGATTTGCCAGTTCCGGGAACTAATAGACAGACTACGTCAGAGATTGGACTCACCCTAGGTGAGCCCCGGTCCGATGGTCTTTATGGCTGGCAGGTGACATCCAATAGGGTTACGGTCGCGGTTGTACCTGAATACTTGCCCGAGCGTTCAAGCCCCGATCAGATGTTTTTTTCGTATGCCTACCATGTGAACGTTCACAACCTCTCAGACGTACCGGTCCAGTTGCTATCTAGGACGTGGATCATAACAGATGGTTCGGGCTACATCGAAACCGTCGAGGGCGAAGGAGTGGTTGGAGAGCAACCCTGGATTGAGCCCGGTGAGAGTTTTGAATACAGCAGTGGCTGTCCACTACGAACAGCCACTGGCAATATGCGGGGCTGGTATCATTTCCAGACACCGTCAGGAAACGACTTTAGCGCCAGAATTCCCCTGTTTTTCTTGAGGCCGGACAGTCTAAGAATTTGACGCTAGTAGGCTTTTAAGTTTACTTACGACCTTTGGAGTTGTCGCTCATCTCACGGCGATTGAATGCTTTGCCGTCAATGGACATAGATACATAAAATCCGTCCAAGTCGTACCCAAGCTGCGAAATCATTGCTCGTAACTGCGGCCACAAAACATCTTCACCGACTCCCAGCACGTGTGGAGCCGGAGGAGCGATATAACCAACCACGGCAGTTGCCGGCTGATACTGGCCAGGGATCATAACAAAAGACATTTCTCCAACTGCTTCGTCCAGTACTCGGCCGTCATGTAAAACGCCGCGCAAAGTCCAAATCTCAGCTTGCTCGGAAATAACCATCCTATCACCCAGACCCACCACAAGTATCTGGCCAGCCGGAGCTTGCGTTGTAGTAGTGGAACCATCGACAGAACCTTTAATGGCTCGGAGGTGGCGAATACGGCTTGAATTGGAGTGATCCGTTTGCATCAATACGTCCAAAAAAATCAATAGAACAATTTGCTTAGCCCGGAACAAATCGCACCTACGCAGGCATGTCAAGCAAAAGGATTTTTTTCAATGATTTCAGAAGTTTATTGTTTTTAGGGCTGTATATTGTTTAATCTCGAGCGTACAAAAGCCGCTTTTTACCGCGAGCTGTCGGCCGAGCCTTCGATGCTGATCTACCATTTTTCTGTTTCAATTTTGCGTCAACGTCTCTGGCAATCTCGCTTGCCATTGATTTTTCGGAGCTGCGCGACATGGCGACATTTGATCTGTCAAAAAATTTCATGGGATCCAGCGGTTTGTTCTCGCGATCACGCAATTCAAAATGAAGATGTGCGCCACGTGCATTGCCAGTTTTGCCAACTTTCGCGATAAAATCTCCACGACGAACTTTGTCTCCGTTGCGAGCAATCAGTTTGCTCGCATGAGCGTAAAGCGTCATGTAGTCACCGTGATCAATGACCACTGTGGAACCATATCCTCGCTGACGGCCTGAAAAAATAACTTCACCATCGGCAGAAGCTACAATAGGCGTTCCGACCATGGCTACGATATCAATTCCTTTATGTAATCTTCTGCCCCGCTTTCCGAAATGACTAGAAACTCGTCCAGGCGCTGGCAGCACCAGCTCAGGCGGTCCACTTGGTCTGGGCGAAAAGAAAAATCCACGCTTTCGTTTAGGCAAAAAATCTTCGCCTTGATCGTCATCAAATCCGTTCCCGGCAACTTGACTACCATCAGCGCTGTTCACCATCTCATCATTGACTCTAACTCTCAGCTCCTGTCCTTCACGCAACCCATTAGTTAGCTGATCCCGATTGAGTGAGGCGATGGCTTGCCAGGTTGTATTATGGCGCTCAGCAATCCTGTTAAGAGTGTCATTCTTTTTTACTTTTACCAAAATAATTTGATCTCTCTGTTCACCCATCGGATTCAAGGTGGCACAGCCCCAAAAAGACATGATTGGGAGCACGATCAAGAGCAGTGATTTACTCAACATAAGTCAGCTCTCCATGATTGGGGTAAAAGACCACAGTTTTACAATCCAAATATCTGATCAAATGCACCTGAAAAACGCTTCTCAATCTCCGCATTGCCCCGTTCATCCAAAAAACTGGGTCTTAGAGCGGACACGGTGACATAGCCTTGGTCGAGCATGACACAATCAGAATTTGGTATATCTTCAAACATCTCTCCTCCGGCACCGACCCAAAAGTAAGCTCGCCCCCGGGGGTCCACTCCCTCTTGCATTTCATCCTCGTAAATCCTCCGACCCAGCGAGGCCACGGAGATCCCCTTTAATTTCTCAAAAGGAAGATTCGGTACGTTCACGTTTAACAAGGAGCTCCTGGTCACATCTCCTAATAACTCAGGCTTTTCCAGTAGCATCTTGACCACTTTGGCCGCTGATTCGTAGTGGAGGTGCTCGCGCGCCTTCCCGTAGGTCGAAACGGCGATTGACGGGATATTGTGCAGAGTCCCCTCCATCGCAGCTGCTACAGTGCCTGAATAGATTGTGTCTACTCCTAGATTAGCACCCCGGTTGATCCCACTCAACACCCAGGTCGGCTTGCGTTTTAGCAGCTTTCTGATGGCCAGCATGATGCAGTCGGCGGGAGTCCCTTCAACTGCATAGATATTTGGCTCAACTTGTTCAATTCTCAAAGGTAGATGAATTGATATGGCGTGGCTTGAAGCGGATCTTTCTACATGGGGGGCAACGATGACCACGTCCCCCAATTCCCTAACGGCTGCAGCCATGGCTCGCAAGCCAGGCGCATGAACTCCATCATCATTACTAATCAAAAAAAGTGGACGCTGCGGCAATGGCCTTCTCCTTTAAAAAACCTCGTTAGGCGAACCTGATAGGTTACTTAAAGCTCCCAGAATGCGCAAGACAAGGGATCGCTATCACATGAATAATACACAGCTTAATGTCTAAAATTTAAGCCAAAATCAAAAAAAAAGGCGAGATCTATTTTCGATCTCGCCTGCTTTAAATTTCGAACTCACATTAGGCCTGACTAGTGTTACAGAGGATTAAACACGAACGGATAGTTCACTTCCACTGGTTGGCCGCCACGAGGCTTGGGGAATGTCCAACGCTGAATACGACCAGTAACACACCCGCGCGTCACAGCATCATTTAGAGTGGCCTCAGCGACGGATACACGCGTTACGCCCCCTGACAAACCAACTGTGAAGTTGACCGAGATTTTACCAGAAGCACTTGGAGAGCGCTGAAGGAGTTGTTCATAGCAGTGACGTATCTCATTCAAATGAGAGCGGATAACAGCCATGATTTCCTGAGCAGTCAAGCCGCCAGATACCGATGGATCGCCAGTCGGAATGTTGATCACACCCTTGCCTCGGCCACCACGACCGCCTTGGCCACCGGAGCCAGTGCCAAATCCAGGACCACCACCGGAGCCA
>JBAXLR010000199.1:0-4824 GCA_037134655.1 bacterium
CCTTGCCGCCAAGACCTGTCAGTGTTGCAGTAAAAGTGGTTTCAGAATTCAAGCTACAAGGGCTTTGTCCAGTCCAGGTATTTCCAGAACGACTCCAAGAGCTAGGCGTGGCAGGCGTAACAACTGGATTACCAGTGACATCATCGGCTGATCCAACGATGGTCAGTGCACAGTTATTTGTGCTACCCACGCGACTTGCTGTAACGGAACAGCTTGGCGCTGCTTTAGGTGCAGCTGGTTCCGGAGCGGTCACAATCTTATGGGCGTCGCCAAAGCTTTCAATAGCGGATTGAATCTGGCTAAAATTAGCTCCCATTTTCGGTCCTTGTCCTGGTCCCGAATAAGTGACGACGCTGAATAGGATTGGCATGACGCCATTATTGGTGTTCATGAGTAGTATTGAAGGTGAGCTGGAGTCCCCACTGATCATGTCTTCATAGTAAAGACTATATGCGGCGCCTGGGGGATTTACGCTGGCGTCCGTTTGTATACCCTGCGGGCCTGAGGGCGTGGCTTGAACGATTAAAGCCTTACTTTCTTGGTCAATTCTCAGAAGCGGGCTAAAGATGGCTGCATAATTGTTAGCGTTAGGATGGAGAACCTTCATGGGCGTGATGCTTCCTGGAAGATCACTGTCTAACCTAGCCACGGCAATATCGGGATCAAAAGTGGAAGATAAAAATTTGACGTCGATAATTTTGCGAGAAACAACGCGATTATCCATCGTAAGAAAATTCAGAGTCTGACCCACCTGGCCATGGAAGCCGTAGTGTTTCGTGTAGACGACATGCCTCGGAGTAATGGCGGTACCCCGCGGAACGTTTTGGGTGACCGCGGTAAGATTGATTCCTGCGACCCAGCTATTGGGATTATAGGCAGTAGCGGTGCGCCAAGGTTTTGCGGTGGCGGGATCTTTTCCACAAATCCGCTGCATCACCGCTCTGCTAAAGGCGTCTCGCCATGCTCGGTCAGCTACTGTGCCGTAAGTTGAGATTTGGCTAATGCAGGGTGTAGTGGTTAGGTTCAGATTGAGAGGTGATTCATCCGCTGTTCCCACAGACGGGATAGGGTTCGGGTCTTTAAGCATTTCTGGCGGATTTACATCGTATGTAGCTTGTGGAGTTATTTGTGGGTTTTTCGATTTGCAGCTAGGTGAGAAAGAGACTGCCATTATAGGAATGAAAAGAAAGTAGGCCTTGCTGCCAGTCATGAGAGACTTCTCCAACGTGATTTAAAATCAAAGTGTTACGAGAAATTTTATTTTCCCGTACTCAGTATTTTACGCCCTAAAAACGCCGGTTCAAAATTTGTAAGTTTCGTAAATTCGTGCAATTGCTGTAGCAAATACAGGGAATAAGAACCCCTATTAGACGGCTAATGAAAACGCGAAGTTTTCTGTGGTTAGGTGGTCGTCGAAGATGATCTGATTTTCAAACAGTAGATCTACTGAGACCTTATCGACCTGAGAATTGAATACAAAACGTCTTTGTTAAGACTTCCGTTACTAACGATGATGCGGTCTTCGTTACTTGCTTTCAACTCATAAAGCATCTCACTACAGTTGAAAAGTAGGCCGCCATCGATTGTTTTTAGAATGACTTGTCCGTCTCCCTGGCAAACAATTTCTCGGTTAAAATATAGCTTGGCAGCAGCCATGCCTTCGGTATTGGGAGTGTCAAAAATATGCGTCATCTCATTGCTAATTTGTAGCAGTGAGAATCCAGCCGGCAGACTTGTGATCGCGTGTCGACCGCCGAGGACTGGAAAAATCTTGGCAAAATTTGGCGACTTGCTATCCACTTCACCACCAGGATCTTTTTGCGTAGGAAGAGGAATCATTGGACCAGTTGATCCACCTGGTTTGTTACCGTTATCAACAATTCCGCCTTGCATACCTGTGGGCTGCTGACAGGCTGCTAGTGCAAAGCTAATTGCCGCAGATGTGACTAAGAGTTTTAGAAATGGTATCTTCATAGCCGTATACTAAATGCCCCCGTTTACTTGTGGGTGATATCGACAAAAAACAGGATATTCTTTAGTATAAATCGTAAGTTAATGTATTCATTGTGTATACCAGGAGCGCATGACAGCTTCCCTAACTACCTTAGACTACGAGGATTATCGTGAGTATCTTCACGACTGGTTCTGGACATCCAAGAAAAGTAATCCAAAGCTCTCTTTTCGTTTCGTCTCAAAACAGCTGTCTTTAAAAGCGCCCAATCATTTTCACTTAGTCATCACAAAAAGGCGGCATTTGTCACCGCAGGTTTTTGAAAAAGTTTTGAGGCTAATTCGCCTTGAGCCAAGGGATCGGCAGTATCTAAAAATCCTTTTCAAGGAAAACATCTCTAAAGACTTGGTTGAAAAGGTAAGGCTCGCCGCCCAAAGAAAATTGCTTCAATCGAGTCCAAGCCCTGAAGCTACGGGCAGTGATCAACTTCAGCTGGTGGGTCACAGCTTGGCTTGGTATCTCAAGATGGGGGCGATTTTTTTTGAGGGTAAAACCCGCGAGGAAATCGTCAAAATAGCCCTAGAAAAAAGCCGTTTCCCTTGCGTAGCAGAAGACGTCAATGAGGCCATTGAATTGCTCCTTCGGGCTCAGCAACTGGAGTTCGTGGATGGCATGAGTCGGTTTGAAGGCGGTGCTATTTTGACAAAATGGGACTTTGACAGTGAGCAAGTCAAACGTCATCACCGCGCCAATTTGAATCTAGCAATTGATTCAGTGGCGTGGCCGGTAGACCAGAGATTTCTCACGAGTGTGACGGTCCCTTGTAGTCCGGAGCTTTATCAGTCGGTTATCTCTGAGGTGAGGGCTCTTTGTCTCTCAGTTCTTGAAAAGGCCCGAGCTGAGGCTTTAAGCCCGACTGATGTAAATAGGGTGGCAACCCTTCAATTTGCCCTTTTCCCTTACTTCAAATTTTAAAGGCAGTTAGCCCTATAGTATACACCTTGAACACGGAAAAGTTCAGTGATTACTTAATTTTAAGACATAAAATACCGATACGTATACTAACAGGTCAGGGGTTAATAACAGCTCCTGATCCCAAACGAGGGGGTAACAAATGTCTATCAATCTGAATTCTAAAGGAATCTCGAGGCTCGCAATGATCCTAGCGGCAGGGCTTTCCGTGGCCTGCGGCGAGATTAAGCTCCAAGGCCCAGAAGTCACCGAAGCTACGGCCGAGTTAGACGGGCACGGGACTCTAAAGCTTACCAGCGAGCAGTTTCCTGAGGGCGCTGAAACTCTCATCTTATCGGTACTGGATGTTGGCGGTAATTCCCATAGGTGTGGCCCAGTTTTTCCACTCCCTGAGGCAGTTCCAGCTGCAGGCCTTGGACTTCAAACGATTGCCAAGCCGGATTGGAAACATTGTGTTCCTGTGCTTGAGGAATCTCATGACGCTCAGCAGGTTGTTGAGGAGCATGTGGTCGGAGCTGGTCGTGTAATTCAAATTAAACGTGGTGAAGAAATTGCTCCTATTCGTTTGCCTGCGGGTTCGTATCAGGCCATCGCAGACTTTTCCGACAAAAGCGGGCAACCTCTGTACACCGGCACTGAGTTTTTCGAAATTCAAGACGGCGAACAAAAAGCCCTGACCATCCGTCTAAAGAAAATTGCATCCGGTGAAGTCACTATTGGTTTTGAAATTGAAAAACCAAAAGTTCTGCCAAGCAAAATATCAGATGACGCGCATGTTGAGCTGCGCAAAAGCGTTGTTTTCGGTAAGCACGTGGAGGTCGATACAAATATCGATCTTGATTTGGCGCAAGGCATGGCGGTTGTGAGCTACGGGTGCTCCAAAGGAAGCGGTTATGCATGCAAAGAGAGGACGATAAAGCTCTCAAAAGATCATTTGCTGAAGTTGAAATCAATTCTCCAGACGGTTTCTTTGAAGGGTGGCAAAGAGGGCGGAGCGACTATGTGTGCGGACCCAATTGAGAGCATTTCGTTAGTTCTAAAAAGATGCAAGGAATGCGAAGCTGGAGCGGTACACAAGTTTTTCAATTCCGGTTGTGGTCAGCCCTTCCACACGCTATCTAGTGCTCAATTTAGTAAGATCGAAGGTATTTTGAGTAATCTTCCTGGTAAGCTCGTAGTTCAGGCTGCCCGTTAAATCAGTTGAAAACGCCGCCATATCTCACGATGTGGCGGCGTTTTTTAATGCCATCAGCACCGCATCGATACTTTTCTTGGCGTCACCAAAAAGCATTCGAGAGTTGCTGTTGTAGAACAAAGGATTATCGACTCCGGCGTAACCACTGGCCATCCCGCGTTTTAACACCACGCATGTTTTTGCCTTCCAAACTTCAAGGACAGGCATTCCGTAGATGGGGCTGGCCTCATCAGTTTGGGCGGCAGGGTTAACCACATCATTGGCTCCCACAATCACCACGGCATCAGTTCCAGAGAAGTCTTCATTAATTTCATCCATCTCCAAGACGATATCATAGGGCACGTTCGCCTCAGCAAGGAGAACGTTCATATGCCCTGGAAGTCGTCCCGCAACCGGGTGAATAGCAAAACGAACATTCACACCTGATTTTCTCAAAATGTCTGTAATCTCACGAATGGGGTGTTGGGCCTGGGCAACGGCCATGCCGTAGCCTGGAACGAAGATCACACTTCGCGCAGTTTTTAACATCTCAGCGACTTCTGCGGCATCTACGGAGATCACCTCGCCAGCTGGCGCTTGCGCCGCCCCGGATGCGGCAGGTTTTGCGCCTGCAGTTCCAAATCCACCTAAAATAACGCTTACGAATCCGCGATTCATGGCCTTACACATGATGTAGCTAAGAATTGCACCACTACTTCCCACTAGG
>JBAXLR010000200.1:0-4760 GCA_037134655.1 bacterium
AGCACGAGATCCGTGAAAAACTCATCGCGCTCGACCTCTTTTTCGCGCTTTGTCAGCTCCTCAAGGAGAACATCCGTAACTTCGTTAATTTCCCGGCTTATATCCATCGACAGCTCAACAAGCGTTCGGCGCCTGCCTGATCGAATGTACTCCCTGAACAGTAGCTTTGCCTCCAAGTCAGCCTTTTGACGCAAGATGTCTATAACCTGACTCACATAGGTTGGCTTAATCTCCAAAAACTCTTTCTCTGAAATAGTCAGAGAAGCGATAATCTCGTAGCTAGAGCAAATGACGCCCGTCTTGTTGGCCGAGCTATCTTTGATCATCAAAACGCCATGTTCCTGCAGTTTCTTGCGAGCACCAGCAGTAAAGAAAATGTTGGCCCCTTCGACAACAGCCCGAACCGTTGGCCTGCCATCTTTAATAAAAAGATCCCAGTTCTTGTCATTTACTGTGTAGGGCCTGCCGCCCCCAGGAATCAGTATATCCGCATCGACGGATGCATGCAGCTCGTTACGAATTTTCATATTTTCCGGGGTATCTGCTTTAATAACGAAAGCTGCCTTGCTCGATAAAACCGATTTGTTAAACTCTGCGATTCCAAGACCAGCTTTGAATAATCTCAGAAGCTCCGACCAGTTCAAACCTTCTGGGTCAAAAGCCGCACCTGTTCCATCACCGATGGCAACAACACGGGCATTGTCACCGTACTCGCGGTGGAGAATCTTAAGTTCATTACCAGCCACGTCACCATCTGGCCCGCCAGTCATCTTAACCGTGAACTTTTGTTTGCGCGGATCGATTTTGAGATACTTCAACATATTTTCAACAAAAACGTTTAAGCCCTCACTGGTCACGCCATACTCTTTATGATTGATTCCAGCACCTGGTTTGGAGGACATGAAAGCCGCAGCGTATGGATAACCGCGGCGCGCTGCCTGAGCGGGAATCCACTCAATTAGGTCATTGGTGATATTCTCATCCGGCCCCAAATATATGATGTCGTCTTTATCATAATAGGACACCATTCGGGCCTGCCCCGCCTCATGGGACTCATCTTCCCTGACCAGTAGATCCAAAAGCGCGTTGACGCCGCCGCGAACCGCTGCGATGCGGTTTCCACCCGGCTTCAAAACAAGCACGCCTTTAGCCCCGCCTTCAGGGATATCTTTATTTTTCAGCTGCTGGGCATGGGAAAGGCCATAAACCTCATCATAATGTCCTGCCAGGGCAACCTCATAATCTGTCGGATTCCTCGGCATAACGACGCGCAGCCCACCACGCGCAATATCTTTCCACCTTGTATGAAACATGCGGTAATCACGGCCGACGATAAAGAATATGCAGTATGGTCTATCTGGATAAAACTTTTTATCCAGCACATCTGGGTTTAACCGGAAGGCCAACCCCGTCTTTGTTTGACTGAAGTAATTTGTCTTGTCAGTGCAGTCGATAAACAAAACCGTACGGCTAAATATATTGCGCTCTACTTCGTCTGACATCTGCTCGATGCGCGCCCTGAGCACGTCTGCGAGATCACTTACTTTGCCTTTATCCCTAGATTGTTGATCGTTCGGGTCAAACTTTTGCCTAAAATAACTCACCAATTCTTTAGTGATCTCTGGATACTTGAAAAATGTCGTGCGGATCTTGTACTGACTATAGTAATAGGAATTTTCTTTACCAAGCATCACATGCAGCCATGTGGCCCACGATCTGACCAAGTTAACAGCGTTGATTGAAAACGCATACTGCGGCGCCATAAAAGTCGAAAATTCGTCCATATCAACCCAACCCATTGTCCGCAGGGCTTTGTTGAGCTTAATCATAGGGACTGCGCTGACATCAATTTTACTGCCACTGGTCGTTGCCACATGGAAGTGGATGATTGATATTGGGCTTTCGTAACCTTCTTTGAAGGTCACAACAAACATACGGGTTAACGTCACGCCGTACCGATTGAGCAAATTAAAAATCTGCTCCATAGCCTCGCCGGGCGTGCCATTTTTGAGGCCTAACGTAAGTCGGGCAGTAGGACGATCCGCCACTGGTTCAAAGAGGGTGTGCGCTCCCTCGTGGGACTTCATATAGCGCACCATCCCGTAGGTCAGCTGGATGCGGGCCGCTGTTGAACCTATAACAAAATCATTATCAAGATTTTCCACATAGTGGTCGATCTCTTTAATCTCTGAGGGAAACTCCCTAAGCATCAATTCACGCGCCTGGCGGAGTTTCTCTACGATCCTGGGATTGCTACGATCAAGGCGCGCATGTTCAGCGCGACTAAAGCTGCCGATAAAAAGCTTATCGTCTCGACTAACGTAAAGGCTGCCCATCTTCAGATTGAATTGATTCAAACGAGAAGCAACTTCACTTAGAATTTGATGATCGCCACCCGGACCAACATATGTGACCTTAGTGCGATCACGGTCCCACAAGGTCAGCGTTTGTTTTGTTTCAAACAAGTCACTTGTCATCAGCGCCTGCAGATGGCGCACCTTTTCGGCGCTTGGCGTCGATTGGTAATAGATTGTTGGCATATTATTGAAAAACCATGGGGTGAGCGAGTCAATGCTGTGATTCATGTTATCGCGCACAGTTTTTGCAACATTTGCAATATACTGATCAAGCTGCTCACCACTCAACTCATCACTGGAAAAAGCGGCTGCTGAGGCTCCGGAGCCCTCTTCTTCCAAAAATTCCTGATAGCGCACGTTGTGGTCGATCACTGTCATGAAAATCATTCCTCGTTTGTACGTTCAACCAAGACCTTACACCTACGGCCTCAGACTCTAACTCCTTAAACCAATGGCTCGGGATCCGGCGTTTTCGCCAAAATCTCCAACCAGTGCGCCTCGACGGCGCGAAAACATTCGAGATCAAGCTGACCCTTGCGTCGAAACTCAGAGATCAAATCATCAGCTGGCACTCTGCCTCGGTTAACAAAAATCTCAGCAAAAACACCCAATGTTTTTAACGCCCCGTCCCCAAAATAACAACTTGGTAGACGCTTAAGGCCGTCAATTGCGATTTTGATTAATTTCTCAGCAAGTTGGCGAATTGTAGGGTCCTTCAGCCCCTGTTCTGACCTACGTAACATGCTGTTTACACCAGCTGTAAATGGCTCTAGAAGGGTTAGGGTCTCATCCAGCGCCAGCTGATCATAGAGAAGTCCCGTCCACCAAGCTGCCGGTACAAATTGCCAAACCCGCGATTGGCAATCGACACTTCTAAGTTCCAAAAATCCCTTAGCCCGCACTTCTGGGAACAGCAAACTCAGGTGAGTCTCAAAGTCACCTTGATCCGGCCGCATTCCATTGATCCCTTTTTTTAACCAAGCAGACCACGTAAAGTTCTCGTGGACCACGCGGTAGTTATCTTTAGCTATAAACACCACGCGCGCACCCATAACAAAATCATACCAGGTGTCGACGCAAGCCTTCTTGTTCAAATTTTTTAGTAAATGTGTGAGGTTTGGAATATCCGTCCTCGTGGGGTCAAGATGCCGCCAAACTCGCTGCCGAAAGCCTGTAACGTCCAACAGCTGACCTGACTCAAAAGCACTGTAATTAAAAATCGCTCCACTGATTGGAGCAAGAAGCATACTGGCCAAGAATCGTTTAGCCATGGTGGTCTCATCAGGTCCGAAATCAAGGTTCACTTGAACTGTGCAGGTTTGTCGCATCATCCTTGGACCATAGGCACTAATGCCGGAGAAGAAATCATTCATGGCCCGGTAACGCGCCTTAGGCATTTGCAGTCCGATTTCATCGACACTGTGCCAGGGATTCATCCCCACTTGAAGTAATGTGATACCACCAATTCTTTGAAGCTCGCGGTCCAAAATGCTTTGTACAGCTTTAGTGCGCGCCATGGCTTCACTTAGGCAAGCATAAGGTTTCGACGAGAACTCTAGCTGACCGCCAGGCTCAAACGACAGATTATCGTCGTCCTCCAAACGAACACCCATCAGCAATGGCGGGGCTGAAGTTTCATCTTCTAGAGTCTGCCAGCCCTGATTCTTCGCAAGCGTTCTTAGCCATGAGGCCAGTGTATTAGACGAACCTTGTAAGGGAACCGTACGCGGACGCCCGCCTCGTTGATCCGTGATCAGCGGTAACATTTCGATTTCTAGACCGACAGCTCCGGGATAACTCGGATGCTGATTACGGTAAGACTCGGGCTGCAAGGGGAAGACCTTTGACTCGATCCATTCACGGCAACTTTCTGTCGTGATTGCGAGTGATTTTTGCGATTCATTTGGCATGATTAGCGTTTTCCCGTGCATCCCTTAGTGGGGCTTAGGATTCTACACCCGATACCAACCAAGTAACATCGTTTTTGTAATGAAACATCTGCCTTTTAATGCCACAAATGATAATGCTATGACTGATCAATTCACGACCGCTAGAATTTCAAAATTGCTCGATGATTTTAGGCACCGGTATGGCCGGGATATTGCCATGGGTGAGCTGAATGCCAATGGTTTCAGCACCACGGTGGTGGATGACCTGGTACGAACCGGCTTACTAACGAAATACCAGGTCGTCGCTAAAGGCGGCCGACGCGAAAACCGCTTTAAGCTTGCAACCGACTGGCGCAGCCTAAAAAAGTAACATTTCATGTGCCTGAATTTATTGGATTATTTGAAATAAAATGGGGTTTTATCCAAAAACCACCCTAAATCTATAAATTACTTACCTAACCCGTCGATACCAACCACTGGAGTGCTTCGAAAGGACCTAAAAGAAAAGGTCTTA
>JBAXLR010000201.1:0-4743 GCA_037134655.1 bacterium
GTCTCACCTGACGGAGCGCTATCCAGACACTGATTTTATCGTGTTTCAGCCAGATGAAGAAGTCGCCCAATTGATGGCCGGAAGTCCCATGCGGTACCGTATTAGAACTCAGGTGATCCATATGGCCTACAAGCAGACCATCAGGCAATTGCGGGAACGCCATAAAGTTTATACCGCGAAATTACTAAAATACGGTATGCATCTGGCTTCTCTTGAAAAAATCAAAGACATCGAGAGGGATGACGGTGCGATTTTTAACAGCCTTGCATAAAGGCCGCCTACTAAAAAGATACAAAAGATTTTTGGCAGACGTCGAACTTGATTCTGGCGAAATCATCACAGCACACTGTCCTAATACAGGTAGCATGACGTCTTGCTTCGAAAATGAATCAGTCGTCTGGCTATCTAAAAACGATGACCCCAAACGAAAACTAAAATGGACCTGGGAGTTCTGTCAGAACGATCAGGGGCTTATTGGTGTTAATACTCAGAAGCCAAACGACATTATAGCCGAAGCCATCGCCTGTGGCGGCATCCCATCACTAGCAGGCTACGAGACTCTCCGCCAGGAAGTCAAATATGGAACTAATAGCCGCATAGACATCCTACTCGAAGATCCAAAGCGCGGCCGTTGTTTCGTCGAGGTCAAAAACACCACCTTATTAAAAGATAATACTGTCATGTTTCCAGATGCTGTCACTAGCCGAGGACTAAAACACCTGGAAGAACTGGCGAAAATGGCCCACGATGGCAATCGATCCGTCATGATCTTCCTTGTAAATCGTCCCGACGGCCAGTTTTTTGCTCCAGCCGACACGATTGACCCCAAGTACGGTGCAGCACTCCGCAAGGTCGCCAAAGCCGGCGTGGAAATTTTGGCGATTCGCGCCAATTCTTCAATCAGGGAAATCACTCTCGGCGAGAACTTGCCGATTAAGTTGTAGGAGACATTTTTATGGCGAGCCCAAATCAAATTACGCTCTATCACTACTGGCGATCCAGCTGCTCTTGGCGGGTCAGATGGGCACTAATCCACAAGCAAATTCCCTATAACGATGTGCCAATCAACCTGCTTGCAAACGAACAAAAAAGCCCCCACTACCTCGCAATCAACCCAGGTGGCTTTGTACCCGCTATTTCGTATAACGGTTTGGTTTTTGGAGAATCTATTGCCATCATGGAATGGCTTGAAGAGGCTTTCCCAGGAAGGCCTCTGTTACCACAAAACGCTACGGATCGTCTTCGTGTTCGCCAAGTCTGTCAATTAATCGTAAGCGGCATCCAACCAATTCAGAATTTATCCGTGATGCGAATGCACTCCAGTGATGCGAATGAGCAATCGGCCTGGGCACGGCACTGGATCAGCTCCGGTTTAGAAAAAGTAGAAAAAATATTGTCACCTCACTCTGGGTCATTTTGCTTTGGTGGTCAACTGACCATGGCCGACTTGTGTATAGTCCCTCAAATTTACAACGCTAATCGATTCAACGTCGATATGACCATGTTCCCAACAATCGGGCGTATTAATCAAAATTGCCTGCAGCTGACGGACTGTCAGACGGCTGCTCCGCACAACCAAAAAGGCGCCACGCCGTGAAAAAATGTCGATGAAGGCCAATTCTATTTGACGTCTTCGGGAGCGGGATTTTTCGCAAGAGCAACAACACCGTCAATGACGCTGTCAATGTGGATTTGACGTTTTCCGTCCGGCGAGTTGTACCATCGTTTGTAATAAAAATAATTGCGCAAAATTAACTTAACATAAGCGCGTGTTTCCTTGTAGGGAATACGCTCTATGAAAGTCAACCAATCATCCGAAGCAATAGTTCTTTGCCATTTTTCCGTGGCCGCGGGACTTGCGTTGTATGCCGTCAGTGCAAAGACAGGGGATTTATACATCTGCATCAGACGCCAAAGGTGATGCACCCCAAGAGTAACATTGACCTCTGGATCACGCAAAAATCTTTCATCCTCTAATATCTGTGCAAGTTCAGCTCGCTGTGTAGCGTCTACGTAATCATTCGAAAGCTTTCCAAGCTCTAATCTTGCAGTAGCAGGCATAAGCTGCATGAGTCCTGTCGCGCCAACGGGTGAGGTTGCGTCTTTTGCAAAAACGGACTCCTGCCGCATGAGCGCAAAGACGAAGTCTGGGTCAACGCCGAGCTTAACGGCTCTTGTTTTAACGATTTCATCATACTTACGAGGAAAAAGTACCCGTTCAAATCCAATGGGTAAGGCATTTCTGACGCTTCTGGGAATAGAGTCGTAAATTTTTATCGCATCAAGCCAAGCCCCACTCGCATGCAGTAACAGAGTTCGCACGAGCAAGGCATCATAATCATCAGGCGAACTACCTACAACCTCTTCAGCCTCACATCGGGCTTGGTCGGGGAAGCCAAGTTGCAAGAATTTCAGAGACCTATCTGCAGCTGCCTGACTTTTTATATTCATAGTTGCTGCTAACCGTCCAAAATCAAAACCTGTGGTCCGCGCTGGTTCAATCGCATAGCTGTTGCCAGAACTTTGCTCCAGAAGATAGTGACCCATGGCACCGTAAAATGTGCTGTAATACTCGGCCGCAAGGCGTCGCCATAATTCCCTAGCCATGTCCAAATCCCCGGTTTCAAGCCGAGCACGACCCAGCCAAAACAAACTAAATGCCATGATGCTAACCGGCCTCTTATCCATATGCACGAGAGACTGCCCGGCAAGATAGCGTTCAAGCGGAGCGGCAACCCCATCCCACTTTTTTTGTGCGGCACTATTCACTACCAAGCTATTAAGCGCCACCTCAAAATCATCTAGCTCTTGAAATCTTGCCACGTAGTCTGCGAGGTATTTATTGGCGAGTTCAAGTTCGTTTTGATCTTCCGCTACCTTACCCAGATAATAGACGGATTTTGCCTCGATAGGCCGCAAGTCGCTTTTATCTTTGGTCTCTTGATTGAGCTCATTAAATATTTTGCCGGCTTCAACAAGATCATTACCAGCCCAACGCAGATAACCAAGCCGAACCTTTACCCAAAGAGAACCCAACCTACCAAATCTTTCTTCCATCTTGGGGCTCATCCGCTTCCAAAACTCCTGCGGTGACGATCGACGTTCTGCTCGGATACAACGATCAATATCACTACCAACATCGATAGCTGTAGTGGCCTCAATCTTTGATTTGGATTCTTTTAGTGTTTTTTCGAATGAAACCTCAGCATCCTGGCACTGTTTTCTGCGGACGCTACGCATAGCCTCGGCAAAAATCAAATTTTGAGGCAGATCTTTTGAAGTCGAATCCTGGAGCCAAGGATGGCGCTGAAACATTGTTGGCATCTCTCGCGACAGATCTCTCATGACACCTGCTACTTCAGGCCTCTTATCCTCAGGTATTGCAAGCGCAACGGCTTCTAGATACCTACGTCGATGTGACGATGCCTGGTAATTTTCGACAATTTTCGATGTTTTTATGATTTCGGGCGCACTTAATTTGGATAAAGAAACTTTTGAGACTCCATCCAGTGCCCAAGTCTTAGCTGCACATGATGAATTATGCTGCTCAACAAAGAGCTTAGACTCAAACCCGCTGCTTAATGCTGCTTCCTTGTCGATAGATTTCCACTCCAAAAAAAGCTGCTGAAGAAGCGGACCTGCCAGCACCCCATTTTTTTCCAAATTTGAGGCAATAATTTGAGGCACATCTTTCAGTGCCTTTTCGTAATCACTTCTCAACTGCTTATCAAATTTTCCGTCGTTTTTAGACTGCGTCTGCCGACGCCGGGCTGAAGCCGACACTGCGCCGCGCAACTCTAATAGTACAATTGCACGCTCAACTTGGTCTTTGCTGGAAATGCGCTCTAACACCTGCTGGCTCGTAAGCTCCGACAGGGAAAGAACATCAATATGATCAGCCATCCATTTTGCGAGCCCTGGATCCAAAGCGTCATAGTTTTTTGCAAATGCAGGCATCCGTGACGGTAAGGTTACCGCCGCCGCGGGCGATGAACATATGCTGACGAGAATCGTTGCCGCTGCTGTTTTTCTTGTAATTATTCGACTGGTAATATTGATCACGGCAAAAACCCCATATGGACTTGGTATTCCCCATCTTATCGGCACCTGGATCTGAGGCATGAAATCTTGGGTCTCCTGATCACTAACTAAATATGGCATTGACTGGTCTATTTCACCTAATTTTTGTTTTTCCCAACAACTGCCAGGTCACCCCTAATCAAGGCGGCGACTTTGTAAGCCATGGATGTGTTTATTTCGCAGTAAAGATTATTGTCGAGATATACCCACTGCAAAGTAGAATTCACTTCACTTAGAGGACAACCCCACAAGCCCACCTGCGTTGTCATTTTTAATTTTCAAAAGTGCCGCGTGTGCCAGCTCAGATTCTTTGGCGATGCGCTTAAGTATGGTTTCTAATCCATGGCTAGCTGCAGTGTCTCTCAGAAGTATCTGCGCAGCTTCTCGCCAATCACCAAGATCCAGGACCTCTTCCAGGCGCACTTTAATGCATCGTATCGCCTCAAAATTTTGAGATAATGCCTGAACGTCGATCTGAACAATACCAGCTAATTCCTTTAGTCTCTCAATCAACGCGCATATCAAGGCGATATCCTCGATCACGGCTGCCAGCTCCGGTTGAATGTCATTTTGACGAGATTGCCATAAATGAACGGCCAAGGCTTTTAAGCTGCCTAAAACCGTACCAGACAACGCATGGATGGTGTCTATGGTTTGAAATGC
>JBAXLR010000202.1:0-4741 GCA_037134655.1 bacterium
GATGATCCGTAACCTACGGATCAAACTTACCCCTGAGATCCTCGAGTTCCCCAAAATAACCTATTTGGGTACCCTTATCCGATCTCACCCGCCCCACTTACAGACCCGACCACGAATTCGCATGCCTTCTTACGGGCTACTTGCCGTTTTCGGTTGTCCTGCCCAAAGGAAACTGAGCAAAACATCTACAACTGGTTCCGTGCTTTCCCATCACTCCCTCCCAACATGTCATCCATCCATCCCGAAGAAGTCTGATCGATGCTTGCGTTTAGTTCTTCTCGATCAATGCAGCCTTCGCCCCGTTGGCTGGAGCTCGGCACTTCTTTTTTGTCCCGCCCTCGTCTGCAGAGGGCGGGATTAAGGGACTTCACGGTTCGCTCTCGCTATGACCTGCTAAGTCGTCCCTGCCCCAAAGTCAGATCTCTTCAGGGCTGTTTGTAGCCGGCATCTGATAATACAGTCTCCCACACTATCAGCGGCCTTAACTACGGTAGCAACTAAACAACTCTACCGATGGATCTCTCATCCACTGGAGTTTTGGTAAGCATCGCTGCTTCCCAACACAATAACCCTCATTGCATCGTCCGTGCCAACGTCGAAGAGCCACAGCGATCTATTTCAAACTTTCCACCATTTCGTGTATTTACTCGCTCGTTTCGTTGTCCAGGATGTAACAGCAAACCTTCGAGCCAAGCTAACTGATTGTGGCAAAAGGCACGAATAGTTCCGTCAAATGCTGATGGAGAAAATCGTTAATCTTTGTAGTGGCGTCTGAGTTTCTGCAAGCACTGACATTAACAAGATTCTTTAATAAGAGCCAATATTGGCACCCAAATTGCTTTCGATTGTACTTGTGCGGACATGGTTTGCACTTCGTTAGTAAATTGCCTGATGGCCAGAAGAAGGAGATTTTAGATATGCGTAATGAGTTGGTTAGCCTAGGATCATCAATATTTCCCCGCCTTGCTAGCAGAGGCATGGGAGTGGGTCGTGATTGGTTTCGAGATTATGAACGAGCCATTGATTCGGCGCTCAGAGCACCTTTTTTAACGGAAGAAGAAGATCAATTGATGTCACTGCGAGTTGACGTTTCCGAGACCGACAAAAATATCGAAGTGTTGGCCGATCTTCCTGGCGTCGACGAGAAAGATATAAAAGTCGAGATTCGTAATGGAGTTCTGTGGCTGTCTGGTGAGAAGCGCTGCGCAAGTAAAGATGAGTCAAAGAACATGTATCGTAGCGAACGCTACTATGGCGCCTTCGAACGCGGGATTAGCCTTCCCTGTGATGTGGAGAAGGGTAAAGTGGATGCGTCTTACAAGGATGGTGTACTTAAAGTAACCCTCCCAAAGACACCTGCCGCGCGCGAGGAAGTGACCCAAATCAAGGTAAAACACTAATCAGCTGGCGTCACTAGGACTGCTCTAGTGTGGTTTTGTGGCGCACAGTGCGCGACGCGGCGTGTCTCGCCGAGGGTATGGTTAAAGTCCCTACAGTCCATTTGACTGTAGGGACTTGTTTTTTTCGTAAGAGTTGGGCGTTTGGTTTTTAGTTCATAGATTTTCAGTAGCCACTAGCCCGTAATTCGCTGAGTATGCGGTATAGAAACTGTATGTGATCAAACTGCCCTGGAGCATCATCGCCAGCTTTGGAGCCTGTTAGATCGAGGTGATCAGCGTCGAGTACGCCGCGAAAGATCCCCCATGATGCTGACGAGACAGGAACCATGCCATCATTTTCACCGGCTTGTTTTGCCAGATAGCTCTGCGTTAATTTGAAGTTTAATTTGATGACATCTCGAGTTCCTGGACCCGTTCTTGCGGCCCAAGACTGATACAAAACCCCAGGGGCATCTGGCACGTTGGGGTTAAACGTTTGGTTTAAGTAAGTGGTCGAAAGTGACTGCAGTGCCACCGCAGTGTCATTCGAATCACTACCGTTGCTATTAGTCATATCGGAGACAGTTCCGAAGCCTGAACTTATGAATAATTTACTCAAAGGACTAGTCATATCTTTCAAGGCGAGATCAGCCAAAGGTGAACCTCGGTTTGGGGTCGACAGCATGGATAATGAAACCACTGATGAGGCAAGTCCCAGTCGTGATATTGCAAATCTAGCATCAAGGCCACCTTGTGAGTGCGCTACGAGATTGACCTTAGGTGCTCCAGTTACCTTAAGGAAATTTCTTACGATGTCGACCAATTGACCGCCTCGCAACTCTGAACTGTTGACCGGCGACACATCAGGAACTTTTACCTTGCAGCCGAGGGCCTCGAAGTGCTCTGTAACACCTTTATAGGTGGTGCGACTTCCACCCATGAGGCCATGTAAAAACAAGACTGGATAACGCGGGCAGGGTTCAGGCGTTGTAGGCTGATAGTTATCAGGAGTTGCTCGCGGTAAAACTGGTTGATCGACGGAGCTTACTTGTTTCTCGGGGCGACGCGAATTTCCTGAGATCAGGGCGCAGCCTGATGTCATAAGAAAAATTAGAATCAGTCGAACAATCATGAACACCTGTCAGTAGGGATTTCTTACTCTACATTATAAAGCTTTTACCGACGCCGCGCTCGTTTTTTAACCCGTTGAATTCAATAGATTTTCTAGGAGCTTCGGTGCAACGCTCATGGGGAAGCCAAATGCCGAGCCATCTCATTATTCATTAGAGCAAACGACTCATCAAACCCCATACCAGGCTTTACGAGTAAGGCGTCGGGCTGACAGGCCATCGCCAGGTTAACAGACGCGCGCGCGCCGATGTCAGTCTCTGTGCAACTAACCCCGAGTAGGGAAAATATTTTGGCTTTTTTACAGATTTTAACAGCTTCAGCGCACTCAGATAGGGAGCCTGTATCAGGCATTTTAATATGGATGCCATCCACGGCGTTTTGATCAATCAGAAATTTAATGTCAGCGACTTCGTTAGCCCACTCGTCCGCAATAATTTTGGTGCTGGGTGAGCTCCCTTGAACTCTTAACCGAATAGCACTTAAGCGTTTGGCGTGATCTTCGAGCGTTTTCCCCACAACCGGGCTTTCCACATGAAGAGCATGGGGCGCGGCCTTTTGTGCCATGGCTATAATAAAGTCGGCAATCTTGATATCACTACCAGCGAAGATGGAATCAAGTGCCCCGTGAAAGTCGAGTGTCAAAGTAGGACTGTATCCAAACTTCGAGGCTCTAACTTTAAATCCCTCAATCCACTTTAGAAGCTGTTCGCCCCCGGAGCCAATTTGCGCATCTAAGTTTTCAAACTGTCCTTGTGGTAAGTAAATTAGTTTTCGAGCCAGCATTCGATCAACCGTATCATCCCAATTAGCTCCTGATGATCCGTGCAATGGAATAGGTGTCTTGCTAACAGTTAAACCCAAATCCCGTGCAATAAGACTGGCAGATGGCAGTTGGTTAACATGGCTGCACGCCGAGAGAAAGGCCTGGCTCACGGCGTAGCGAACAAACGCGGGTGTTGTTTTATGCGCCTTTAAAAATGCTTCTTCCAGGGATTTCCAACTTGATGCATCTCGTCCAACACACCAGGATTTGAAGTCTGATTTAAACCATTTTTCCAGTTCGTCGGGACTACCGGGTCCAGCCCGTCCCGCTTTGCCGCCAAATGATACGGCCACCCCATCTCCCCAATGAACCGAATCGTCATCCAATTTAATGCCGACACCAACGACTGGCGCCGGAGTTCTCACGAACGGATAACGGTCATGGTCAGTGGAGCTCTGATAACGATCAGCCATTGGAATAAACTTTTGACGAATCTTATCGATATCCTCGAAAAAATAACCACCCCATCCTCGGTAGGTCTGCACATCAACAATTTTTCGAGTGATTGCTACTGACAAATTAGTAATCCTGACGAGTGTGTCCTAAGATTCGATTTTGACCCACACGCTTTTTAGTCTCGTGTAGCTATCAAGTGAATGAATGGCCATTTCCTTGCCCCAGCCGCTTTCCTTGAAGCCCCCAAATGGAGCCGCGAAGTCATAGCAGCCATAGCGATTGATGAATACTTGGCCGGCATCAAGTTGACCTGCAACTCGGAGTGCTCGATCAATATCTTTTGAGTAAAGGCCAGCAGCCAGTCCATATTTGGAGTCGTTGGCAAGTTGTACGGCTTCGGCTTCCGTTTTGAATTTCGTAACCGCCAGAACAGGTCCAAAAATTTCTTCCTGGAAGACGGTCATTTTTGCCGTGACATCAGTGATGATGGTTGGTCTTACAAAACATCCTTTAGTGTTCGTCCCCGATGTGTCGCGAGATCCACCGGCGATGACACGGCCACCTTCCTTTTTGCCAATGTCGATATAGTTAAGGATCTTTTTCATATGATCTTCAAAGCACTGAGGACCCTGGTGCGTGTCGGCAGAGAAAGGATCGCCGCAGCGAATCGCTTCGGCTTTTTTAATGAGCTTTTGCATAAACTCATCATGGATACTCTCATGAATAATTAGACGGGTAGGTTCTGAGCATTTTTCGCCTTTGTGAGAGAACATGGCCGTAAATGATCGGTCTGCTACGGCGTCAAGATTGCCCGCATCCTGAAAAATAATATTTGGAGATTTTCCGCCAAGCTCCAAAGTAACCGGCTTTAAATTTGACTCGGCCGAAGCCTTAAGTACAAATCGGCCGGTGGATGTACCGCCAGTAAACGAGATTTTATTGACTTGAGGGTGGCGTGTCAGGGCATCACCAGCGGTAGCTGCTCCCAAGACAACATTGAATACGCCAGGCG
>JBAXLR010000203.1:0-4699 GCA_037134655.1 bacterium
GTTCACAGAACTATTGTGGTCCGTACAAAATCGACTGCTTAGTTCTTTTGAAGTTATCGATGAGGTCGCTAAATCTCAAAAGTCGTCGTGGGAGCGAGGTGAGAGTTTGGGTGGAGGCACCATGGGTGTCATCCGCGGCAAGGTCGTAGAAAAAGCTGGCTGCAATGTATCAGCTGTGTCTGGGCCAGAATATCCGGCCATTGAGGGTGAACATAAGGGAAAGCCCTTTTGGGCTGCGGGGGTTTCCACTATCACTCACATGTACAACCCCATGGCTCCCATCGCCCACATGAATGTGCGGTGTCTTGAAGTGGGAGACACGTTCTGGGTTGGCGGTGGCGCCGATCTGACTCCATTTAAAGAGTTTCCTGAGGACACCAAAGCTTTCCATGCAGCTTTAGAGGCAGCTTGTCAGGGTGAAAAACATGGAACTTACGCCAAGTATAAGGCGTGGTGTGACGAGTATTTTTTTATACCTCACCGGAAATCCATTCGTGGAGTTGGCGGCATTTTCTTTGATTACATCAAAGGGGATTTTGATGAACTGGTGAATTTTTTGGGCAAGGTCACCAATGCATACTGCACCGTGTATCCTGAAATTTTAAAGCGCAGAAAAGATCTTTCTTTTACTGAAGCCGACAAAGAAGCACAGCTTTATTGGCGCGGTCGCTATGCTGAGTTTAACCTGGCATGGGATCGTGGCACACGGTTTGGTCTGATGACGGGCGGCAACACTGAGGCAATCTTCGTCTCGCTGCCGCCAGTTGTGAAATGGTAGGAGTCAGTAATGTTAGCTGATCTTGGATTTTTCCTACTGTTCACTTGCACCATCTTGAGTGCCTATAGTGTATTTGGGTCGATTGTTGCGGGTAGACTAAGGCATCGACGTCTATTTCGTTCAGTGAGGATCGCCTCTACGGCAAGTGCGGTTTTATGTTTGCTGGCGTCGTTGATCCTTTGGTTTTTGTTTTTTCAGCACGACTACACGGTCGCCTATATATTTAAAAATTCCTCTAACGACCTTCCGCCCATTTACCGGATCACTGCATTTTGGAGTTCTTTGGAGGGTAGTCACACTCTGTGGACCCTGCTTCTTTCTTGTTTTGCCGCGATTGCCATGTGGACCGCTAGCCGCGACAATGAACACATCATGCCTTGGGTGAACGCAGCCTTGCAGCTACCTCTGACTTGGATGTTTTACATGACCATCAGTTATTCGGATCCATTTGTCAGGATGTTTCCTCCCATGGCTAACGGCCAAGGAATGAATGCTCTCTTGCAGAATCCTTACATGGCGATTCATCCGCCCACGCTGTTCACTGGCTACACGGCGCTGTCAATTCCTTACGCGTATGCGGTGGCCGCTCTTTGTTACGGCGATGTGACCGAGGGATGGCTTCGTACAACAAGGCGTTGGGCCTTGTTCGCCTGGATTGCACTCACATGCGGTGTTTGGTTAGGTGGACGTTGGGCTTACGTGGAGCTTGGCTGGGCAGGCTACTGGGCTTGGGATCCTGTGGAAAACAGCTCATTGATTCCTTGGCTATTGGCAACGTGTTTGCTGCATTCATTACTTGTCCAAGAGAAACTTGGTCACTTGAAACGGCTGTCGATCATCCTCGCGGTGTCAGCTTTTTTTATGAGTTTTTTCGGTACGTTTTTGACTCGTTCTGGAATTGTCTCTTCAGTGCATAGTTTTGCCGAATCACCAATTGGTCCAAACTACTTGATGTTTCTGGCCGGTATGATGATTCTTTTCGTGGCTCTTTATGCTTGGCGAGCACATGCGGTGTTGCCGGCTGACACCAATAAAGCTTGGGGAGTCAGCAAGGAGTCAGCACTTGTCATGACGCAGTTTTTGCTTCTGACGCTTGCCGCCATCGTGGTTATTGGAACATTGTTTCCTGTTGTTTCAGAAGCCGTGACTGGACAACGTACATCAGTTCAGGCGCCCTATTTTAACGCCTTTGCCCCTTGGATTGGACTTGGGACCATCGTCATGATTGGCCTTGGTAACGTGATGCGCTTCCAAACGAAGAAGGTGCCCGGTGGGAAACAAATGTTCTGGTGGGCCATGTTGATTGCCGTTCCTCTCACAGTTTTCCTGGTCGTCCTCGGTGACGTCATGTCGACGCCTAAGAGGTTCGCATTGGGGGCGCAGGTTGTTGGTCTTTACTTGTGTTGCTTGGCGGCCGTCATGATTACTTGGGATGCCGTCTTGAGGCTTAAAGATTTGCAATGGAATTATGGTCTGATGTGGAACAGAAATCGTGCATTCATTGGTGCATGGGTGGCTCACATTGGAGTTCTGGTGGCCATTATTGGATTTCTAGGTAACTACCGCGGCCTTGCCGGCGAAGTGACGTTAAGCAAGGGCAAGTCACATGATTTCTATGGGTATAATCTAAGGTTTGACGGAATGGTGACGACGAAGCAGGAGAATGCAGTTTTATTTCAGGCGCCATTAGTTGTGTCGAGAGATGGCAAAGAACTGACGACAATCTACCCTGCCAAAAGCAAGTATCCAACCAAGGCCGAGCTTCTGAATGAGATTGGAGTGAAAAGTACGGTCTGGCACGACTTGTATGTTGTCATTGCAGACTTTGAAAAGCGAACTGGTGCGGCTGTGACCTTGCAGCTACACATTAATCATGCAGTTCGTTTTGTATGGATCTCTGCGGTGATTTTGGCCATCGGCGGTGCCATCGCCCTGAGTGACCGCTATCGTGGACAGAGATCTCGAGACGTGGTGGCTGGCGCTTGGGAGATTAAGGCATGAAGTGGATCATTTCCCTTGCGTTGGTGGTTTTATCTTTCTCGGCCGTAAGTTACGGCCAGTCTACGTTGGCTCAGCCGTCTGGGGATCAAAAGTCAGAAAATATCTCGTCCGAAAATTTTCGCGATGTCGCTGCTGATTTGCGGTGCCCGACTTGTACGGGAATAAGCGTGCTTGACAGTGATGCTCCATTTTCTGTCCAGATAAAAAACGAAGTCAAAGATCAATTAGCGGCTGGCAAGGGCAAGTCTGAGATTTTGCGTTTTTTTACCGATCGTTATGGTCCGTGGATTTTGCGAGAGCCTCCCAAAGAAGGCATTAATCTGTGGGCCTGGATTATTCCGGGAGGAATCTTGCTGCTTGGTCCATTTTTAATTTGGTATTTTGTTTGGAATTACCGGCAGGATGCAGGGAATTTGGACGGTGCGAGTGAGTATGAACCTCAACCAGTCGAAGATATTGTGAAAGCGATGAATGAGCGTCTGGATGACTTGCGGCGCAAAACTAAGGAATTGTCGTGAACGAATTAGTTTTTTTATGTTCAGTGATTAGCCTTGTGGTGCTTGTGGCCATCTTGTCACCGTTCAAGTTTGGTGTAGGCGGAGTTTTACTGGACGCCTCTGCATCTGATAGTCGGCAAGACCTCGAGTTGCGATTAGAAGCTCTTTTGCAGCGTTGGCTAAGAGATGAGGCGGCGTTTGCGGCCGGGGAAATTTCCCAAACGGAATGGCGTCAGAGACAACGCTACCTCACGGCACGGTATGTTGATACCAGCCGAAGGCTAGGATGGATCATAGCTACCACGAAAGATGCGGGGCAATCGTGAGATTTTTTCGGCCCATTATTGTTTGTACCATGTTGATGGCGAGTGTGTCCCAAGCGTCAGCCGAACCGGTTTTGGCTGCAAAGCAGTTGGTGATCGTTAAACCTGGTGTCGACAAGTTAAATGGGACTTGGTTAGCGGCGGTTATAAATAGTAGTGAGAAGCCAGAGACCATGCGGGTGCCAATCTTGTTGCCAAAAGAGACGGAAGATTTTCAGCCCATGGAAGGTGTTTCGCCAGGTGACGTCAAGATTGAGTTGGACGGCGTTTATGTTGAGAAGGCATTTGAGCCTGGCGTCAATGTCATTAGTTTTACGTTTATGACGTCGTCAAAGTCGGGTTCTGTTGATCTCAACTTCGAGCCCAAATTAGACCTTGGTGAGTTGACCATCATGACGCCAAGGGGCCTCATGAAAGTTCAAGGTGAAAAGCTTGTAATGACCGGAACTGATGTGCAAGATCTACAAACCTATGACCTTTGGGTCACCCAAGGGCCTGTTATGAAGGGTAACAATATAAAAGTAACCGTGAGTGGCGTGCCCGAGGGGCGACGGAAGTTATGGATTCTCGGTTCGGGGTTTGCATTAGTTCTGATCATAGCGTCGGCAGGTTTGACCTACCGATCACATGTCCTGTCGCGGCCGGATGCGAAGTCTGATATTGTTTCAAGCGACATCTGATTTTGAAAGGTGGGTTTTTCATGACAGCACTAGCCCGGCATTTAAAAGCAAATTTTATTCAATGGTTGGCTTTAGTTGTACTCGTTTCTGCAATGCTATCGGCTTCTCGGGCTGCATTTATGCCCATGGCCTATAGCCTTGGAAGATTTGTGCTGCCTTTTTTTGTGGTTTGGGTCATCTACAGATTTGTAAAAGGTCGCCTTGAGACGGCTGTTAAAAAATTCCAAGATCAAGTGATGCAGAACATCCAAAACTCCGGTCAGGGTTTTTCGGGCGGACCAGCCCCAGGATCCAGTGGTGGGCGGGGGCAGCAAGTTATTGATTTGTGTCCCAAGTGCGGGGTTTTACAGACCGCGTCGCACCGCTGCTAAACTGGTCGACGTAATTGTGCCTGACCAGACTTCCACGATGAAAATCAGT
>JBAXLR010000204.1:0-4650 GCA_037134655.1 bacterium
ACATCTTCCGACGATATTTCGTACGGATTATCAATGCCCATGATCGTTAACATCTCACTTAAAGCAAGCGTCTCCCGGGGGTCTAGACCATCAATATTCAATTGCGAAAAAGGTAAAAACTCCCAACTCGAATCCGCAGCCATTGAGTTTAAACCGCGAGCAATAGCTAAAAAATTAAAGCCAATGATGACTTGCTCTGCCATATCATCCCAAAGCTCTACGGAAAGGGCTCTACCACCAAGGGCTATCTCGGTGGACTGATTCCCGGAAGTTTGCGCTGCCAATTGTGATGCCAAATGAGAGAAACGGACCATATCATCATCATCGATCACCTGACGGGGTAAAATCTTCCCCCGTCTTTGCTTTCTAACTAATACTTTTTCCATATCATCTGACAAAACCGTAACGCTCACCGCAAATGAAACAGGCAACTGGGTGCGGCTATGGAGTGAACGCCCCATGATTCCTTTTTTCAACAGCAGTTCGAGCGCTAGGCCGGCTACTAGCCTAATACCCAGCGAATCAGCGGCCAGAAGTAACCGCTCTAGGGCATGAACCGCCTCCGACCCCCTTTGAAAATCCCTGTTTAAGCTTTTTGTCATAATCCCCAACACTCCTTATTGGGTGATTTACGGGAAAAATCATAAGGTTTTTGAGCACTTGATGTAATTTGCTAAGATTATTGGATTTTCCTTGGTTTAAAAAAATGCAAAACTGGCCAAGTGGCCTATGAATAAATCTTGACCAGTCCGCGACAACCCGTTAAAAGCTCGTCAGTTTTCAACTGCTTTGTCGTCGCAATTTAGTTTGAATCCCTTCCCCGTAACTGGGACCGTTTTATCTACATGTTCTGGCAAATTCTTAAGCTTTCTACCAAAAATACACTTTCACCTTAGGCGACAAAGCTCCAGGGGCCGGCTAGACCGGCCTCTCGCTTTTTAAGCTTCGGTATTTATTAGATTATTACCTTTGCCTTTCTTTTCCGCTTAATTTTCAAACGACTACTCCGATCCCCTCCCTAAGGTCGCCATTGTGCTGCCTTCTCTGGAGGATTGATTTCCATGCGGCACCCACTTCTGAGCGTGCAAAAGGCGCTTACTATTTTAGCGATGATCGCCGCTCTTTCTGCGTCTGATGTTTTTGCAGAAGATGCACAACGCCTCTATCGAAGTTCCCACTACTTGGGACGCGGTGATACGGGCTTAGCCGTTGCTGATGACTATGAGGCTATTTTCTACAACCCGGCTGGCCTCGCTCAAGGCCAGGGAATATTTAATCGAGCCGTATTTCTAAGTCCGTCATTTGAGTTCAGCGATGATGCGCGCAACATGGTAACAGAGTTGCAAGACGAGAACGCTGACACGGCGGCCATCTTGAGAAAGCGTGTTGGAAAAAATCAACATCTTGGCCTTTACAACGCAACGGCCATTGTTTTCAGACGAGCAGCACTCTCAATCTTTAACGGGCAAACCACCGATATCCTCGTCTATAAATCCCCCGAAGCAGGTGGCCTTGAAGCCGTCAAAGCAAGACTAGTCACAAGTAACGGGATTGCATTTGCACTCGCACAAGACTTTTTAAACAAGTCACTTTTCGTTGGAGCCAATGTTAAATACCTTCACCGTGGTGATGTGAAATTTGATGCCAACGTCACCGATGCAGATTCCATCGGGAACATGGACTCATCGGATATGCTTAAAGCTGGTATGGGCACTAGTGTTGATCTTGGTATTATTTACAAGCTACCCGGGTTACTTCAGCCCTCTGTTGCTGCAACCATTAGCAATGTCGGCGCCGCCCCATTTAGAAAAATGTCAGACGAAGCCGATGCGCCCGACGGATTGAAACAAGTGATAAATTTAGGTATCGCCCTACAGCCGCAATCGAAAATGAGCAAATTCAAATTGATGGCTGAACTCTGGGACGTGTCTAGTCAAATCAATAAATCCACCATTAAAAAACTTCACCTTGGTGGAGACCTTTCTGTCCTCGACACTATTGGGTTTACGGCTGGGCTTTCCGAAGGATGGTCTAGTGGTGGCATGTATGTTGATTTGCGGTTCTTCAGATTTGATGCCGGAATCTATATCCAAGAAATGGCTGAGCGAGCAGGCGTCAGGCCTGACAGACGCCTTTTCTTCCGGCTAACCCTTGGTCTTTGATTGGGAGATTTTTGCAATGAAAAAAACAATCACCGTAATTGTAATGCTTGGCTTGATGTTCGGCTGTGGGCCGAATCCCTTGGCCACGCTTGAACGTGAAGATCCTGCGGAAGATGCGACAATCGCCCTCGAAGAGGGAGATCCCAACAAAGCCATCAATATTCTGACAAAAGCCCTAGAAGGTGATTCCACTAATTGGATCTACGTATCAATTCTTGCCCTAGCCTATGCCGAACGTGCAGGCATCAATGCTCTGACACTGGCTCAAAACATGGCCTCAAACTCAGAAAATGGCACCTCATCGTCCAACGAAGTAACCGCACTTTTTTCCATCCTTCCAGACGCTACGGACACTAATATTAGTGATGTGGATCAGGCTGTTGCTTTGATGATAACAATCCCATCCGACAGCCGCACGACCGCAGACGTCCTCAAAATTGTCATGTTTCAAACGGCATCACTCACCCTTCGAACAAAAAAATACGATCTCAACGGGGACGGGATTGTATCGACCGCCGAATTGCTGGCCATGTCATCGGGTGATGCCGTCACCATCCTCAGTCAACTTTCGAGTGCTGCAATCGCGTTCGCTTCAGGCGGATCTTCGTCCTCAACCGATCAAGCCGCTGCAAGTCAAATTACTGCGATTCAAACGGCCATCGATAGCTGTTCTGGTGTTGACCAAGAAGCGAAACTGAAAAATTATTTAAGTAATACGGGCTGTTAAGCCATCTCCGGGACGGGCCCGACTCCCTGTTGCAAAGGGGTCACCGAATACGGTATACCGATTCCACTATGACGAATCAAAACCCTGGTGGACGTGGATTTTTAATAGCTCTTAACGACCTGGTTGCTGCTGCAATCTTGGTGCTATGGGGGCTTATCTTGGGTCCTTTGGGCATTTTGCGGGGCACCCTATATCTCGGCAATGTTTTTTGGTACATCTGGGTGCTTAGCCCGCAGGGGCTGCTCAGTCGCTTTATGAAAGCCGCAATTGACTGGCGTCTTGGGAACTTCGACTCCGCTGTATTCCAGCTAGAGTTTCTCGTCACCCGCGTTGAGAACGCATTTATTCATCAGCCTAAATCACGCCCGATCCGTATCGTCCTCGAAGATTTTTACACATTGCTCGTGCGAGCCTACCTGCACGGTGGTCACATGGACGATGCCATGCTGGTGGTGCTCCGCGCCAAGAAAACTTTGGACTGTGATCGTTTGCCCGAATTGGCAAGACTTGATGCTAAAACCGCACATCTTGTAAGAGCAGGTCTCGCTGCTGGTCGACTCCTTGATGGCGGCGGATTAGCGACTCTCTATGTCAAAGCAGCTGATCCCGCTCCAGCATCAGCAAATAAATCAAAACATGTCGCCAAAACTCCGACCCTTGCACAGCGGCAAGGCGCCACAGCCCGAAATCAAGAAGGTCTTAGTTCCGGCAATATCATTCCTTTTCCTAAGGTCCAAACCAACCCTGACTCCGACAAGCATCCAGAGTTATAATGCTCCCAAATATAGATTTAAGATCAGACACTGTCACCAAACCAACTCCAGAAATGCTAAAGGCTATGATGAACGCCAACATCGGTGACGATGTGTATGGCGAGGATGCCAGCGTGAATCAGCTGGAAAGCACCGTTGCCGATTTATTTGGGTTTGAAGCCGCGTTATTCACGCCTTCAGGAACCATGGCAAACCAAATTGCAATAAACTGCCACACAAGACATGGAGACAGTATTTTAGCCGAGGAAGACAGCCACGTATTTCTTTATGAGGCCGGCGCGGCTGCGGCCCAAAGCGGTGTGCAATTTGATCTCATACCCCTTAAAGATAATTGGTCTGACACTGCGATTGAGAGCCGGATTAAGCCTGACTGGCTTCACTACGCTTCAACGAAACTTGTCGTGGTGGAAAACACACATAATCGGGGTTCAGGACGCACCCTTGACCGCACTGCCCTTGATCGCATTCAACGGCAGTGCAAACTCCACAACCTCACCCTTCATTGCGATGGCGCAAGAATTTGGAACGCTGCAGCTGCTCTTAACTCTAGCGAAAAGGAATTAACCCGAGGATTTGACTCTGTCTCGGTTTGCTTTAGCAAAGGCCTCGGTGCGCCAGTGGGTAGTGCCTTACTCGGTCGCAGAGAGTTTATCGACCGGGCAAGAAAAGTTCGCAAACGCTGGGGCGGAGGGATGAGGCAAGCAGGCTACCTGGCGGCAGCCGCTCTTTTTGCCTTGCAGCACAATCGTCAGGGCCTAAAGACCGATCATGAACACCTTAAAGCCCTTTTTGACGGTATCTCTAAGATGACCGCGGATGGCCTGCCTGTAACCGCAAGCTTGCCTGAAATTTGGACAAATATTCTTTACTTTACCGTCAAAGATGCTGATTTTTTGGTCAATGCCCTGCGTCAGCAAGGCATTTTAATGACCTCGCCAAAGATAAAGCCTGATCAATTTGTCCCAAATGATAATCAATGATCTTCCGT
>JBAXLR010000205.1:0-4646 GCA_037134655.1 bacterium
TCCATGTGTTCCGCTTTGTGCCTCGAAGCTATCAAGACTGGTCGGTTGTTGATGAGTATGGACGTCAAATTGCCAGGTGGGGAACCCTTGGTTTTGACCAGTTTAAATTTGAGGGTAATTATGGGGTGATGGCTGGCGCTATGAGACTACCGGCTGACATGGATCGGTTCGCCGATAACTACATCAAGTCGGCACGAGACGCATCGGTTGGTCAGGTATTACCTAATATGTATTGCGCTTGGTTTGCGTGGACAAACCTAAATCTTGGTTGGATGCGCCCTTTTAGTCCTTCGGGTTTGGGTGATCAAAGATATCGATCACTGGCAGGTAAAAAATTCGAGGACGCAAGAGCATCCCATGCGTTTGCGGAGGGGGATTTTGATAAAGGCTATGCGGTGCCAAAGTCTCTACAAAACCGTCTCACTAAAAAAGAAAGTTTCGCATTGATGCCAATGACCGCCCCTGAACTGCTTTTGGGTTTTCTTGACCGAGTCGTAGGACGTACAGCTGACGTGTCATCGCCGCAAGAATTTATTGGAATGGCAAAAGTTAAAGCGGGAATGTTGGCGGGGATTTTGGCAGATCCAAACAATATTCGCACGATCCAAAATGAAGCACGCCTAGTAGCTCAGTACGCAGGTGCAGCATCGCCAACCCCTCAGCAGACACAAGGGGTTGATGAATACAACGCCAAGGTGATCACAACCATTCAAACCTTTGCTAAATTATTTGAGGATCTCGCCAACGCCGTGGCTTCGGGGCAAATGGATTACAAGTTAGCTCTGAAGGGTATCAGTGATGAGTTTTTAGCAGTTGTGCGGCGAGAATGGACGGACAAGTTAGACGTTTCAAGAAAATGGATCCCACCTTATGGCTTCATGCACCATGCGGAGTACGGCTATGAAAACTATAACGTACAGGAAAAGGGACATCCGGTTTTGGTTTATGTTGGAACCGTAATGCATGAAAAGTTTTTGCGTAAAAAAGGTGAAAAACCTGGCAACAAACCACTCTCAATGATTGCGCCCCTTGAGCCATCCGCCCAAGATCTGGCACTAGATCAAGAAATTTATAAAGCATTGGGCTGTGAAGTTCAAAATGATGGTAATGGCTGGAAGGCGCTATTGCAGCATCTTAAGCCGAATGGAACCGCGCCATGTGGTCGTTCGCCGAGGGGGCTTGAGAAGCTGACTCAAGCTGAGTTTGATGCACTTGTCACCATGTTAAAAGATTGGGAGGTCAAGTCACCTCCAAGTGAACGAGATATCTTTATTCGCAATACATTTGGTCTTGATCCAGTGATTGCACGCAGATTATTAGGAAGTTATTGGAATGATCCGACAAAAGCATTCAAAGTATCATTGTATGAAGGTGAAGCATCAACGATCGATACAGCGGTTTTAAATATTAGAATTTTACTAAGCACGGACTCGGTAAAGTTGAATCCTGCTCCTGCGGAATCCGAGCTTTACCTTAAAATTGGGCACCCGCGTCGGAAAACTGCAATGCCTTGCTTGGCTTTCACAAAAGTGGAAAGCGGATCATGTCGACGCGGCGCCTGGGCCACGGCATTCAGGGATTAGGGCTGGTCCGTTAAAAATCTAGCTATAAGCATTAGTTATGATTAGTCCTTATTAAGGGGCCCAATCTCACACTGATCGATATAAGTGCTCGTTTAGTAATTTCTGTATTAATTTCGATGGCCTGCAAGCATTTTAAAGCACCTCTTGGGTGATTTGGCTTGCGGGCCAATGGTTTAATTATTATACAACCAGTCTTGGCAATTAAGGCTCACTTTCCATCTCGCACTGATATACAGACCGACCCAGATAAGCCACGGGTTGAATCAAGCTCCTCTCGCCCGCCCCGGAAATAAATGGCCAACATTTCTAACTTATTTTTGGGGAGGATCTATGTCCCGGAACAATTTTTTTCGTTTCTTCACGATTAACTTGGCCGCAGTTTTTTGCTGCCAGATCATCGGTTCGTCGCAGTCTCTGGCGTGTTCCACATTTAGCTACTTGGAGCAGGGTCGGGCTTTTGTCGGCAAGTCTTACGATTGGGACAAAGAGCAAGGTGTTCTTCATGTCAATAAGCGCGGCGTAAAGAAATCAGCACTGCAGGTTTTTCCAACGGATCGCCCATTGGCTTGGACCTCTAAATACGGAAGTTTGACACTGAACCAATACGGTCGCGAGTTGCCCAACGCCGGAATCAACGAAGCGGGTCTTGTCGTCGAAGTCATGGTTTTGGGTGGGGCAAAGTTTCCTGCTCCAGATGAAAAACTCTCAGTAAATGAGAGCCAGTGGGTTCAATACATGTTGGACATGGCTGGCTCAGCGAGCGAGGTCGCAACGCTTGCAAGGCAGGCAAGACTTGCCAAAATTCTAATACCTCTTCACTATATGGCGTGTGATACGACTGGCGCTTGCGTCGCTGTGGAGCCAATCGGCGGTGACTTGGTTATCACTGATTTGAACTCACAGGGTAATAAAGTGATGACCAATGACTCCTACGATAGAAGTATGAGCTATCTCAAAGGATTCGATGGTTTTGGTGGTAATCGGCCAATTCCTACATCCAAGGGATCCCTGGACCGATTTGTTATAGCGTCAGATCACATTAAACGAGCAAATAATATGACATCGCAAGATGGTGTTAAGTTCGGCTTCGACGGCATTGAGCGTGTGGCGAGCGCGGCGACCAAGTGGCGGGTGGTTTATGATCTGGATGCTCGAACTGTCAATTTCGCAACACAGTCCGAAACAGGGGTCAAAAAAGCCAATATGACTGGATTCGATTTCAACTGTCAAACAGCTGTCAAAGTTTTCGATATGGGATCAAGTACAACCGGTGATGTTAGCGATAAGTTCTCTGATTATTCATCCGATGAAAACAGTCGTTTAGTGCGCGAAAGTCTTGGCGGGAGCGTGCCTGAGGCATTACTCAAGGCTGCCGAGTCCCTGCCTGAAACCACTGAGTGCGTTCAGTAAGATATCAAAAAATTGGAGTAAAAATGCATTGGTTGTATTTGGCGGTCGCGATTGTGGCTGAGGTGATTGCCACCTCAGCTCTCAAAGCCTCTGAGGGTTTTACGCGTCTTATGCCATCAATTATTGTAATCTTTGGCTATGGGGTGGCCTTTTATTTCTTGTCGCTGACGCTTAAGACGATTCCCGTTGGTGTCGCGTATGCGGTTTGGTCCGGACTTGGCGTGGTGCTAGTTTCCCTGGTGGGGTATTTGTTTCTTGGACAGAGGATTGATGTCCCTGGCGCCATTGGTATTGCGTTAATTATCGCAGGCGTTGGCGTATTGAATTTATTCTCATCCATGAATCCGCACTGACATTAAGTGCGAAAAGATCAGAAAATATAGAATTTTTGTTAGGAATAATTGGAGGCGCCGACCGGATTCGAACCGGTGTGAAAACGATTTGCAATCGTTTGCGTAGCCACTCCGCCACAGCGCCAAGATTAAACGAACGAAAAGTAAAACAAAAGGCCGAGGTTTTGACAACTTAAATTGTCAAAAAGCCTGAAGCCTTGGGGCGTAAACCGCCCGATTTTAGTGCTGACCAACCTTGCAGCCTGTTTCGACGGAAGCCATAATATCATCCCGCGGAATCAGTTCTGTTGGTAAGTGGGCGCGACGAAGATTGGCATTGTAAAGAATGGCGCCACGGAGCTTGGCGTAGTCCAAATCGGCATCTTCTAGGCTTGCATTGGTGAAATTTGCACCCTCAAGGTTCGCATTCCACAGGGAAGCTCCATTAAGAGTAGCATTGGTAAAATTTGCGTCTTTTAAGTTGCTGTAGCTCAGGTTGCAGCCACTGAGGTCACAGTTGCTGAAATCAATTTTCATAAGGTTGGCTTTCCGGATGTCCGTATCTTTAAAATCGCGAACGCCCTCTGCAAGCCATTCCATCACTTCTTTACGGGTTAATGTAATTGTTTTGTCTTTCACCATTTGTGTACTCCTTGTATTGATGAGCTCGTTCGAGCGCACCTGTGACCTTGCTGTTCCGTATTATTTCGCCATGAGGCGAGCTACGTCCAGCATCCTCCAGCTGAAGCCTGTTTCGTTATCGTACCACGACAAGATTTTCACCAGCGTGCCATCAAGGACCTTTGTGGAGTCACCATCGATGAAGCTTGAATGATTGTCGCCATTAAAGTCTACAGAGACCAACGGTGCATCCGTGTAGCCTAGAATCCCTTTGAGGGGGCCGTTGGCAGCATCTTTCAAAAGCTTGTTCACGTCTTCTTTGGAGGTTGGTTTAGAAACTTCAAACGTGACGTCTACAAGGGAAACATTTGGCGTTGGTACCCGCACAGCCATTCCGTCTAGTTTGCCTTTTAATTCTGGGATGACCAGGCCGATGGCTTTTGCCGCGCCCGTTGAAGTTGGAATCATGGAGAGCGCAGCGGCCCGTGCGCGGCGCAAGTCTTTATGTGGAAGGTCCAGGATATTTTGATCGTTTGTGTAGCTATGTACGGTGGTCATGAGGCCGCGTTTAATCCCGAGTGCATCATTGAGCACCTTTGTAAACGGGGCTAAGCAGTTGGTCGTACAGCTGGCGTTGGATACGATCTTATGTGATTTTGGATCAAGTTTTTGGTGGTTGACGCCATAAACAACAGTGATG
>JBAXLR010000206.1:0-4608 GCA_037134655.1 bacterium
TGCCACATTTGGCAATGTTGCGCGGAGAGGTAGATTTCAATACACTTGTCTTACAGATGAGCAATAGGGCGGCAGTGTTTCAGCGGTATGAAATTGGGTTGATCGTGACTATGGTTGGAGGGCGGTTGGCTTGAGGAAGCTGGTGCACTGTATAAACTGTTAGCGTAAGGTTTACTACTGACGGGCACATTTATGAAAAAATCACTGCTTTATTGGCATCACTAGCGTTGCTTGGATCTAATTAAATCATTTGGCCAACAATCGAGTTAATTAATTACTTGATGGTGAGATTGTGTAAAAATAATAATAATTCTCTAAATTAACAGGAAATTTTTTATGCCTCAATGTTATAGATGTGGTGGCTGGAAACCAGATTTTTCTTCCTGTATAACCTGCGACGACAGAAATATTAAAGAGCAGCAGAATAGAAAATTAGTTAACTCAATTGAGGAAAGTGGGCGTGTACAGGCCGCAATCGCTGCTGAAAGTGGGCGTGTACAAACAACAATTGCTGTTATTCAAGCTATTCATCAAGCAAAGCAGGCTGAGGAACAGTCTAAAAAATTGGTGGAGCTTGAAAAAGATAAACTAAAAGAGCAAAAAAAATTAGTGGATCTTGAAAAAGCGAGACTAAGAGAACAAAAAAAACAGACCCAAATACTTCTTGAACAAACTTTAACGGTTGAAGAGGTATTTCAAAGAGGCTTTAATTTTGTGGTAGAGAATGATGAGTATGTCGATGCTCAAGAAATAGATTCGAATACTGGGCAGGTTTTAACTCCAGATCATTTAAATTGTGTGAATGTTAATTTAAGTGAGGAAGGTGCTTTAGTTCCACGTTTTGATAATCCATATGTACAAGGAAAGTTTAGAAAAGCTTATCAAGAGGGCATTGAACACAAAATTAAGCAAGATTACCCTCAAGGGCCAGGCTTTGAGTATGTGCGTGAATGCGCCTTTGATGCAGGCTATGCAAGAAAGAGTCACCCATTAATTTTTTATCCAAAGATTGTCAATAAGCGAATTTCACATATGGAGCATGGAGGCTCTAGATATTCTTTTGTTATGGAGTGGCTACGTTTACCCGATTTTGAGGAGGTAGTTGATAGCCATACTGGTCGATTAAATTATACATGGAATCCACCCTATCAAACTGAATTATTGAATTTATCGTTTGGGGCGGGCGTAAATAGTTATATCGAGGAACAAAATACTGAAAAATTAAAAGAGATGAGGTTGGCTAAAATTAGGATGGGGAAATCCCTAGACCCGAAAAGCCCAACAGCAAGCAGCATTGAGAAAGAACTAAGGGAATCGGAAGATAGGCGCAAGATTGCTGCAGAATTATCGGGCGTGGACGTATTTGAGGCCGTTATTTTTAGTGCTCTTAAGGGCGGAATTTGGGGGGCGGTATTGTCAGTTCCGATTTGGATTGTAAGTCATTATTTTTTTGGTGCATCCTGGGCCCTTGTTGGGATCATTGAAGCTTCAGCAGCCATGGCTGCATTCATTGGCTTGGTCTATGGTTCCCTGAAAATGAAGGCTTTTTTTTCGTTAGGTCTGGCTGGATGTGTAGTAATTGCTGCTTTTGGCACCGAGGTTGGTCGATCATTTATCAGTAGATTTTGGGGTGGCGGCTTATCAAGGGAGATAAAATCTCTCGTGTATGGTTTTGATTCCTTCTTTGCCAATATTTATGGAAAAATGAATTCCCTGAGTGATGCTGGAAGCACGATCCTATTATTTCTTGGTGCTTGTGTCATTGCAGTTGTTTTGCTCCGCTTGTTAGGCGATTGAGTAAAAATTTTACTTGCTAATATTGATGATTGAACTACGGCCTGTGTATTATTCTTTATCCTGCTTGAAGTCATTCATGCTAAAGACAAATTCGTTTTAAAATAATCCTATCGATGCCGCCGGGGCCAATGTAGCGCCAATCGCCGGCATCGGTTTCTCCGCTGATCCTTAGCCCTTTGTTTTGGTGTTCAGGATACTTCTCTTGCTGTAGGATTCGGTAACTGATTTCCCTGCAGTTCATTTCCCAGTATTCGCGTAGCGATAAGCTGCCATCTGGCTGTCTCGAAGGCTTGTCGATCATGATCCAAACACGAACTTTCTCATTGGCTCGTGTGATGGTCGTGGTCTCATAGTAGATTTTGGCATCTCGAATGCTCTGCGCCACCAGAGTCCACTCAGCAAGGGCTGCTTGTGTGATGCAAAGAAGACTGGCCAGCAACAATGAACGAAGGGTGAGCCGCATGTCATTCCTTTGTGGGGTTACCAAGAATTGTTACACGTTCAGCCCACAAGTTGCAAGGAAGTATGGTCACTTTGGTCAATTTTGCAGGGTTTAAATTCTAACTTCTTGCTGCATGAAAAATCGGAATTCATTGATGTTAAAATCTTGCTCGATGGCGTTGCTACAAATCTTGAGCGTACCAAGCTCAATCGTCAGCTTGAGCACTATACGTCACTTGGTATCCTCCTTTATTCATGGAATACCAGTTGTCGTAGTCGTGCTGCCAATCTAGTTCAACCCCATTTGCTGTCGCATTATTCACGAACTTAGTAATTTCCGGATTGTTTCCGGCTTCCAATTTTTTCAGTACCTCCAAGATTTCTTTCGCTTTGAGCTTTGGGTAAACAGCCTTCACCGTTGCCTTGTCGACTGAGAAGGTCAATCTTCGTTCAACTTCATGCCACTCCGACATCACTAAAGTAACCATAGGAGCTCCTTGTACAGATTTGGTCGGCATTCTACAAAGTAAATGACCGATGGAGAAGGGTCCTGTTATTTAAAATAATGATCAAAAAAGCCCGCACAATGGCGGGCGTGAGCCGGCTTGATCGATGTCTCTAGTGCATCATACTGCGAGGTCCAGCACGATAGCCTTCGACAGCCAGCACAGCAGCAGCTTCAGGTTCGACTTCGGGCGACAGCGGAACAGGCACCTTGTTGAAGAAGGAATGCAGGGTCGCAAAGATGATGCAATCTTCAAGAAAATCCAGCCAACGCTGTTGCTCAAGTGCGGGCAGGACGGGCGACTGATTGAAGTAACGGTCTTCATGCTTAATACACTTCAGCGTATAGATCATCAGTTTCTTTTTCCCTACGCCATCGCCAAAACGTTTGTCAGGTTGTGTGGCGTATGCGTTCATGTACCAGTCGATTTTTTCTTGGGTTGCGCCAACGACAGTGGTGATTCCATAGTAGGTCATGTCAATGTAAATAGCTTTTTCGGATTCCATTCTTATCTCCGTTACAAAAATGTGCTCGCGCAGTGGGGGCGTGATGTGAAGGTGTCGTGAAAAACGACTGTGCTTAGCGTGGCATCACACCTCCCAACCTGACGCCTTCGATAATTACATCGTTAATGAAGTTACGCATAGAGCCACGTGCTGACTTTGCAAATCCCGTAATAGTGGCTGCGTTGATCGCGCTGGAAGAAACGCCCATGCTTTTCAGGAGCCTGGCTGCCAAAGGAAGATAGCTAGCAACGTTGGTTGCTTGGTTCATCTCCACCAAATGGCAGCGATTGATGATTCCGCGATCAATTGCTGACAGATTATTTGTAGTGCAGAAGAACATGCAGCGGGGCAGATTCATAGTGGTACGCAGACTCTGCTGTGCACCCACAGTCAGGCGATCCATTTCGTCAAAAACAATGTAGTCATGCTTTGAGTTATGCAGGATAACCAGCCTGCTACTCAAGGCGCTAACCTTCTGATTGATCACCGTGCTGCTCAGTCCGCTGCCGCAGCGGAAGACCTCGGTAAACGTATGGCTGGTTTCGGGGGCAAGCATCTGCCCAACCCTCAGAGCCGTATTCCAGTTGCCAGAGTGGGCCTCTTCGATGAGCTCAGGCAGCAGTTGCGCCAGAGTGGTTTTGCCCGTGCCCCACGTTCCGTGCAGCAGGATTCCGGTTTTACCACCCAGCGGGAAGGGCAGCTGACGAGACAAAATCATTTCCAGCAACGCCATTTCGTTGGGATTTGAAAAAATGAAGTCATCGAGGCAATTAGGGGTCATTCCGTTCATGTGAATCTCCGGTAATTTGATTAGTGCATCGGGAGCGGGATTGGCCTCCCGCCCCCTGTGGCTTTAGGCAGTGGCCGTGTCCATCAAAGACTCGAAGTGGGCCTGCTGCTTGGCCAGGCGGTCCTTCTCGTCGCGTTCTGCTTTAACTGCTGCGATCCGTGCAGTTTCTTCGGCGGCCTTCTTCGCTTCATGCTCCTGCAGCTTGGCAGCGTTGTCTGCCGCAGCTTTGGCGTCTTCAGCGGCCTTCTTCTCGGCGGCAGCTGCAGCAAAGGCATCAGCACGCAGCTTGGCCTGCTTCTGGCTGTAGTAGCCAGCCAGTGCCGCATTCACGGCCGAGTCATGCGTGACCACAGCGTTGACCTGGAATTCCCCAGTGGGCAGATAGGTGGCAACGATCACAACCTGCTGATCATTCCACTCAGCATTCCCACCGTGCAGTTTGGGGTCGAGCTTGATCAGGCCCATTTCTGCGCTCTTCACCTCGGCCTTAACCAGCTCAGCACGTTTCGTGGCAGACAGCGGCTTGGTGCCCCCCAGACGGATTTGCTCCACGCCACCGTTTTCCTCGA
>JBAXLR010000207.1:0-4511 GCA_037134655.1 bacterium
AACACCTTGACAGTCAAGGGCTCCGCGGATCGTGTGATATCTTACACCCGGAAGGTCCTTAACCCGGCCACCGCGAACTAATACAACGGAGTGCTCTTGTAGGTTGTGCCCCATGCCGCCGATGTAGCTGGAGACCTCGATACCGTTCGTCAAGCGAACCCGAGCCACTTTACGAAGTGCTGAGTTTGGTTTCTTAGGCGTCGTTGTATACACCCTTGTGCAAACCCCACGACGAAATGGGTTGTTGTTGAGCGCCGGGGACTTCGATTTGTAAGTCACCTTAGTGCGGCCTTTGCTAATCATCTGATTGATCGTAGGCATTAATCTTCCTCGTTAAATTTACAAAAACGGACGCTACATTTAGCAAACGGGCACCATTACTGCAACTTGTTTTTGGAGCTGTACTGCGAAATATCCAGCCCTCAATGTCATCGCAAAATAAGCCCTGTTTCCTTACGTAACCCCCCAATTTCACTACCTTGCTACAGCCTCGCCAGCAACATCGCTGGTGTCAACCGCCACATGTGCCTTAGAACCTGCAACCACCGCTCTTAAGCCCCGGTAAGCCGCAGCACCGGTTCCAGCTGGAATTAGTCGACCCATGATGACGTTCTCTTTAAGGCCATGCAACTTGTCAACCCGGCTATTGATACTTGCCTCGGTCAACACCTTCGTCGTTTCCTGGAAGGACGCGGCCGAGATAAAACTATCCGTAGACAAGCTGGCACGCGTGATGCCGAGCAGCAGAGGTTCATACTTCGCGGGGCGTTTACCTTCAGTTACCAACTTCGCATTAGCTTCTTCGACTATTGCCAAGTCAACCTGTTCACCAGGCAAGAACCCACGAGCATCACCCGCCTCAGTAATCTTCACGCGACGCAACATCTGACGAACAATAACTTAGATATGCTTCGTGTTGATCTTTACACCTTGTTAGCGATAGACGTCTAAAACCTCGTCCACCAAGAACCTAGATAGGGCAACGCGACCCAACACTTCCAAAATCTCGTGTGGGTTTGGGGAACCGTTAACCAGAGGATCACCCTTACGGACATAGTCACCTTCAGTGACGATGACGTGCTTACCTTTGGAGATCGAGAATTCTTTTTGCTCACCATCATCGTCAGTCAGAAGGAGCTTACGCTTACCTTTGGTATCAGCACCGAACGATATGGTTCCGTCGCGGTCAGCCATGATTGACATTTCCTTTGGCTTCCGTGCTTCAAAAAGTTCAGCAACACGAGGCAGACCGCCTGTGATGTCTTTGGTCTTTTGAGCCTCACGCGGAATCTTAGCCAAAACGTCACCCGGCTTAATATCGGCGCCGTCTTCAATGTTAATAGTCGCACCAACCGGCAGTGCATAACGCTTACCACCCACCTCGATAGCAGGCTTTTGTGTCGATCCTTTGGATTCGATAACAGTCTTACGACTGATGAAGGTCTGCTCATCGAGCTTTTGCTCCATCGATTGACCATCGATAAGATCTTTGTACTTCGCGGCACCGGCTGCTTCGGAAATAATTGGCACCGAGAACGGATCCCACTGAGTGATCACCTGACCAGCTGGTATATTTTGGCCATCTTTCACCTTAATGAAGGAGCCGAAGTTTACCGGATAAGTTTCCTTGATCTTGCCATGGTCGTCAACGACTGCCACTTCGCCGTTTCGACTTACAATAATCATCTCACCGTCACGATTGGCGACAGTACGGATCCGTTCAAACTTGACCTTACCGCTGAATTTGGCCTCAATTTTGTTTTGAGCCATCTTTCCGGAGAATGTACCACCAAAGTGGAACGTACGCATGGTTAGCTGAGTACCAGGCTCACCAATTGACTGGGCGGCAATAACGCCGACAGCTTCACCGACGTTGACCATTTTGCCTGTAGCCAAGTCACGACCGTAGCACATCGCACAGTTTCCGCGCGCTGACTGACATGTCAATACCGAACGAAGCATCACCTGCTCAACACCAGCAGCATCTACCGCCTTACACAAATCTTCTGTGAAGAGCTCGCCAGCTTTTAGCAACACTTTGCCGGAAACAGGATCCGTCACATCATCAAGAGCTACGCGACCAAGAACGCGCTCGCTTAGCTTCTCCTTAATTTCAGCCCCTTCACGCAAATGACCCATTGGGATACCTTCTTTGGTACCACAATCCAATTCGGATACAATCGAGTCCTGGGCAACGTCAACAAGACGGCGTGTCAAATAACCAGAGGACGCCGTTTTGAGGGCCGTATCCGCCAAACCTTTACGCGCACCGTGGGTAGACGTAAAGTACTCAAGAACCGTCAAACCTTCGCGGAAGTTCGAGGTAATAGGAGTTTCGATGATGTCGCCACTTGGCTTGGACATCAAACCACGCATACCAGCCAGCTGACGAATCTGCTGGGCCGAGCCCCTCGCGCCTGAATCCGCCATCATGTAAATCGAGTTGTTCGAGGCAACAGTTTGCGTCTCGCCTTTATGGTCATCGCGTTTCATAAACTTAATGTTGTTAAACATCTCATCAGCGATGTTGTCTGTTACTTTTGCCCAGATATCGATCACTTTATTGTAGCGCTCACCATCCGACAACAGACCTTCGGAGTATTGCTCCTTGATCTTTTTTACTTCCTCGTAAGCCTTATCAAGCATCATCTGCTTTCCAGGTGCAACGACCATGTCCCCAATCGAAATAGAGAGACCCGCTTTCGTCGAGTAGCGGTAACCCATGCTACGGAGCTTATCCGCCAGCAACACTGTGGACTTCGGTCCACACTTGTGGAACGCTTCGTCCACAAGTTTGGCCAAATCTTTTTTTCCAAGAGTTTTGTTGATAAGAGCGAAATCAAGACCTTCCGGCAGAACTTCGCGCAAAATAACGCGTCCAACCGTAGTTTCCCAACGCGTCCCATCAATTCGCACGATGATAGGAGCTTGGAGGTCAATCTGATCATGATCGTAAGCTGCGCGAACCTCTTCAATGGATCCGAAGATTTTTCCGCCGCCTTTTGCGCCGATATCATCTTTGGTCATGTAGTAAATACCAAGCACGATATCCTGTGTTGGAACGATTACAGGCGTACCCGATGCTGGCGACAAAATGTTGTTGGAAGACATCATTAACACGCGTGCTTCCATCTGTGACTCTACAGACAAAGGAACGTGAACCGCCATCTGGTCACCGTCGAAGTCTGCGTTGAACGCAAAACAAACTAACGGATGAAGCTGAATCGCTTTTCCTTCAATAAGAACCGGTTCAAACGCCTGAATGCCCAAACGGTGAAGTGTTGGAGCTCGGTTTAGAAGAACTGGATGCTCTTTCGAAACTTCTTCCAAACAATCCCAAACCTCTGGACGCTCTTTCTCAACCAGCTTCTTGGCAGACTTAATCGTCGAGACGATACCATGCTCTTCCAGCTTGTTGTAAAGGAACGGTTTAAATAGCTCAATTGCCATTTTCTTTGGCAAACCGCACTGATGCAATCTGAGATCTGGGCCAACGACAATAACCGAACGGCCTGAGTAGTCCACGCGCTTTCCAAGAAGGTTCTGACGGAATCGACCTTGCTTGCCTTTAAGCATGTCAGAGAGTGAACGAAGAGGACGCTTGTTCGGGCCTGTGAAGACTTTGCCGCGACGACCGTTGTCAAACAGAGCATCTACTGATTCTTGCAACATTCGCTTTTCGTTACGAACGATAATTTCGGGAGCATTCAACTCCTGCAGGCGGAGCAAACGGTTGTTTCGGTTGATAACCCGACGATAAAGATCGTTAAGATCAGACGTTGCAAACCTTCCACCATCAAGCGGCACAAGTGGACGCAAGTCCGGCGGCAAGACTGGAATAACGTTCAGCATCATCCACTGTGGCTTAGCAAAGAATTCGCCATTCTCGTCAAGCTGGTTAAACGCCTCAACGACTTTAAGACGTTTTTGTAGCTTCTTTTTACCAGCTTCAGAGGTGGTCTCTTCAAGCTCATCGCGGAGGATGTCGGCCAATTCCTCAACTCTAAGGTTGCCGAGCAGCTCTTGAAGAGCCTCTGCGCCAACGCCGTAGCGGAAGGTGTTGTTGCCGTATTTCTTGAGCATTTCATCAAGCTCATCTTCCGAGATGACGCTACCTATTTCTTTCTTGAGCTCCTTGTCTTTAAGGATCTCCTCAGATGCCTCAAGAAGCACGTATGACTCGCTGTAAAGAATTCTTTCAACATCTTTTAGTGGGATGTCCAAGATTGCGCCGATACGAGATGGCAATGACTTTAGAAACCAGATGTGAGCCACTGGCGTCGCTAAGTTGATGTGACCAAGGCGCTCACGACGAACTTTGGAGTGAATAACTTCCACGCCGCATTTGTCACAAACGATGCCGCGGTGCTTCATGCGCTTATACTTGCCGCAGATACACTCGAAATCACGAACTGGTCCGAAAATCTTGGCGCAGAACAAGCCGTCGCGCTCAGGCTTGAAGGTTCTGTAGTTAATAGTCTCAGGCTTTTTAACCTCGCCAAAAGACCAGC
>JBAXLR010000208.1:0-4475 GCA_037134655.1 bacterium
TAGTTTTTAGCGTTCAAGCGCGGGCTGAGATCCCCGAAGGCTACTTGACACCAAGACCGATGGCTCTCGGCGGAGCTTTCACAGGCGTAGCCAATGATGAGAGCGCATTTTGGACAAATCCGGCTGGCATTGCCCGCGTTCGCAAGGCGCGCAGCCGCAAGAGTTTACACATTCTCAAACTTCCAAATTTAACCCTCGGGCTGAATGCAGCAAGTCGTTCATTTTATGGAGCCATTAGCAGCACCACCAGCGGTGGCGTTGCAGATGTCATCGCCAATTCGGACTTCGATGCCGATAAACCTTTTTACGCAAGAGCCGCCGCCTTCCCATCAATGCTATTTGATCTGGGTCGAAATAACCCGTTAGGTGTTGGCGTTTTCCAGAATTCTACGTTTAGAGTCTACATCGATAAAGACACACCAACAGATGCACGCGTTAGCTCCGTCTCCGACATCGGAACAGCCCTCGGTTATGCCTGGACTGATTCGTCGAATCGCATCACATTAGGATTCACCTTTAGACCCACCTACCGATACGCTTATGAGGACAGCATTCCTAGTAGCGAGCTCAAAAGTAAAACCGCTCTCTACGAACGCATTAAGTCCGATAACAACCGTGGCGTTGGGATAGGAGCCGATGTGGGTTTTCTGTACACGCTTGCTGACTATTGGTTTCCGACGATGGGTTTGGCCATTAGAAATCTGCCCACTGGCTGTAAAAATGATTACCTGAATCCGTTTACGGAAAAGCGTCAGAAAATCTGTGGCACTAAATACATCGGCTCGGAAGGAAACCCCGAGGCTCTTTCGATTTTGGATCCAACCGATGCACGGATAGGCTTCTCCATCAGCCCACGCGTTGCCTCTGATTATGGGATTCGCTTTAGCGCAGATCTACAAAACATCTATCTCGGGCAAAGCGAGACCTACTATGGTTTGCCGGGAATTGATCTCGCAAAAATGCTGCACGGTGGCTTGGAATTATTCACCGGAAACCCCTTGGAACGTAATGCTTACGCCTTTCAGGTCGGAGCAAATCAAGGGTTTGTGACGTGGGGATTTGCCATCAACTCAGCTTATGGAAGCTTAGAATTTGCCAGTTATGCAGCTGATGTAAGCAATACGCTAAAACGTGTAGAAGATCGGCGCTACCTAACATCTTTCAGCATGGCAATTTAGACGTCCGATTTGGACCTTAAAAAATAGGGATGACGTATTTATGGCTAATCTAACAGTTATCACCGCAAATTTGATTGTCGCCAGTATATTGGTGGCCTGCGTTACTACGAGCAAAAAAAACCTACCCATTCCGGCACAATCATCAAAGCAAACATCCGCCCAGGCAATTGGTCAAAGTACAGCAGAAACTATCGGCATTGCCAGAACCAACCCTGGGATGAAGCAAGTCCCCCAGGCTATCGCAGCTGACGCGGAGTACTCAGCATTTTTTGCTCGATTAGTTTTTCTGGAGAACGACTACACCGAAAAAGACCGTCAAATTCTGCGCAAGATCCCCGCAGCACCGAGCGGTGGAACAATTCATGAAGCGGCCCTCGTGGTCGGACTTTTAAGGGATGTATTAACACCAATAGGCGTTTCGTCAAGACTCCCAGACACAGAGTCACCATCAACTCGGTTGGATAGCCGTGGAAACATGCCAACTCCGACGGCTACATCAAAATTTGTGGGTTCTCGTGCGATTGAACTTAGGGCGCAGGGTGTTGGTCTCGATTTAATCGGAGCACTGGCGAATAACCCTTATCTTAAAGGTCGAACCGTATACAAAATGGCCTTTGATGCTTTGATGCTTGGTGGGAACAGCCCAATTTTCACAGATAATCTTCGTGCGACCATCCAAAGTGAGAGCGCAGGCTGGGGACAGTTTGCCATCCAACTGGGTACAAAAGGTGGCCTAACGGTTCAAGATAATATGCCAGCGCCAGCAAATGGAACGACCGATGCGCAAGGCGGTAATAACTTAACTCTCAACAGTCAAAGCAACACTTCACAAGCAGTATCGGCCACCGCTGGCCTAACTTCTGGCTCAGCCCTGCTGCTAGCCAAAGCTCAGGAGCTGGCTGCAAAAGACCAAATCGAACAAGCGATTACTACAGCTAAAATGGTCCCGGAAAGTTCGGAAACCTACTCCGTAGCAAAACTAAACATCAAGACATGGTCAGATCGGGCAACTCAAGATCTTCGCAAGCAAGCTGCAAATCAATACCGGGCAAGTTCAGGCACCCCAGATTCCAATGGCAAAAAAGTTTACCTCAGCAAGGCGCGAACACTCCTGGAAGAAGCACTCACAAAATACCCCGATTCTTCCAACCTCGAGACGATCAAAGAAAATCTTGAGATCATTAATCAAGAGTTGAATCGCCTGGAATAAAAAATCCCAGCTCTTACTTAAGCTGGGATTTCACTGACTAATTCATTATGACAAGATGATCTTCAGTCCTCTTCGTCGGCTACCACTTCGCCGTCTTCTTCCCCTGGTTTACCGTTCAAGCGACTGCGAACCATTTCAATAGGGGAGCCGAAGACGATTCCGTCGTGAGGAGCACCAAGAAGACTTGGATACTTTGATGCCAAAAATGTGATGGCCTCTTCACTCGTGGGGAAAATCGGGAATTTCGACGTATAATCATAGGATTTTAGTAAATCATGCGGACGCTGCATGACCCCAGTGAAAAGAAAAGGGATTCGCATTCTCTTCATGAGCTGCATTAGTTCTTCGACGAAATCTGCTGGTACGTCTTTCTCGTCTTGGAAGTCAAAGATGACGTAGCGCAACTGCGTACCAATCAACCAATTATGCACAGCAACTACAAAATCAGCGCCAACAAAACTATCAACAACCGAGGTTGGTGAGACGCTTGCAGCCAATGGCTGTTGATTTTGGAAAACATTCATGACGACAGCTCGGTCGACTCTCTGGGGGACAAACTCTAACATTAAGCAAACTCCTCATTCGCCTTAGACTTTCCGATAAACCGGATTTTCTAGTTTAAACACATACCTTCCGTCAAGAGCCCTCTCGCCAGAACTACCGTTTTGGCATTGCTCCGGCATCCCGATGAACTGCCTTTTATTCGGGCAGTGATTGCTCATGCCCAAAAACCGTAAGGTTCTCAATCCAGCGTCCCACGAGTGATCTTTTGACCTCATGCAGTGAGGTTTTCCTAAAATTTTCGCGAAGTTCCGGCAAAGCCTGAACTAGTGTTTCACGCATGTCCCCTTCGCTATTAGTCTCATACTGCACTCTGCGCATACGCAGTGGAATAGAGCGGCCAGATCCTAGTTCAACCAACCTAGCGTCATCCTGGGGATCGAAAGTTCCGGTATCAACTAAAGTGGCCATAGTCACATCCACGCCAATTTGAAGGGATGTAACCCAGCGAGCTGCCCCCTTACCTGCCTGTCCAGGTAACTGCTCAAAAGACATGCTAACGCGCCATTCAAGCCCATCGGCATCTCTAAAAAATTCGAAATTGTTTTGGCGAAGCCAGTTTTCCCACTCAGCCTGGGCACTTATAATACTTTTGATCACTGGCCTCGAGGGTGGCTTGTCGAAATCCATGGCAGCCTCAACACGTTCGGGTTATCTTGCTCTCTATGCCCATTATGACCAAGAAATTACCAGAGTCCAGAAAAAAAAGGTTTGCAGCTCCCCTGTGGCTCCTAGTTTCACTAGGCTGTTTAGCTTGGTACTCGGCGTGTACTTACCGCCTCACCAATCTCCATACGTCGAGTCCAGATAATATCAGTACCGTATTCGTAGAGGCGGTCTACGACACTGGGGCTGAAATAGTGCCACACGAACAGCTTTGGGATGAGCTGCAGAGAGCCCTCGCGGCGAACGGTCAGATAGCTGTCGTGCCATCAAAACAAGCGGACGCCATCCTCCGCGCACAAATCGTCACCACTCAAATTGGCAAAGCTGGAGAACGAAAGGTCACCCAGACCAATCGAAAAACGCGTGAACCTGACTATTTCAAAGGGCAGACGCCTCCGCCTGCTCCAGGACAATTACGCAATCTCAGCGTTGCGGATGACTACTACATGAAGACGCGGTGGCAGAGTACTGTACGAGTAGAGCTTTGGGATCTTCGAAAACAAAAATTACTGTTACAACGGGAATACCCGATCTCGGGCGAGATCCTTGCTAACCGTGGTGACGTCGCGGCCCAACTCCATCACTTGCGGCACGAGGAATCTTACAATGCCTCGTTCGGTAATGCTGCGAGAATGGTCGCGGAAAAAGTAGTGACCGACATACTGATCCGGTGAATGTCATTTTGACACGAAAAACTGGAGTTTCTTCCTTACAAAAGTAACCAATACAGTCAATTTGGCCGCTCAAAGTCCTCGGCACAGTCTTTGCTCTTGCTAACAAGCCATTGCACAGAGACTTTGTGTAGGAGAAGGTCTGATGAGTATTATGGGAGACATCATCGTCTTAGATGACGATGAGTT
>JBAXLR010000209.1:0-4347 GCA_037134655.1 bacterium
GACACACTGATATTCAGGCTTTCAACAATTCCATACATGGGGATTGTAAAACAAACGTCAGCTTTCTCGCGCCACTGCAAATCAAGACCAGCGTGTTCGTTGCCAAAAGCGACGGCGATTGGCCTATCAAGGGGAAGAGCGTCAAGTGTAACAGCATTTCCATGGGGGAAAGCTGCTGCTACCAAGTAGCCCTCATCATGTAGTCGATCAATGCAATGATCTACACTGTCATATCGGTGGATATCAATCCATTCGTCAACGCCTCTTGCGACAGTGGACGTGTTGAATTTGCCAGCCAGAGTTACCACGTCCACATTTTGAACGCCAAAAGCCTCAGCCGATCGAATGCAGGCGCTCACATTGTGGGGTTGATGAACGTCTTGAACCACCAAACGCACGTACCGCGTTCGGTTTGAGGCCGTGGCCAGCATGCGTTCGCGTCGACTGTCAGTCAGCTGGGGCGAAAGAAGATCCCAAGCATCTGGCGGGGCGTTGTGGTCAATAGGTACAGAGTCCATAGTTATTTTCACGCGAGTTTTAATTAAAAGATTCTATGACCTTCAAAATGGCCGCTGTAGAGAAGCCCGCGACTAGGCAAAAAAGACCCATCGCAGCTCTCGCACGAGCCCGGCTAAAATGGAGGGTGGAGATATCAATTATTTAGTGGCTTATTCCTGGAGCGGGTGAAGGGATTCGTACCCTCGACCTTCGCGATGGCAACGCGACGCTCTAGCCAACTGAGCTACACCCGCATTCTCCAAGGAACAATTTCCTGTGTTTTCAGGAGCAATGGTTTTAGGACAGAGGTCGTCTAGGCGTCAAGGGATTATTGGGAGTCAGAGCAAAATCCAGCGATTCACGTTGAACCAACTGGGACTCAAAGGGCTTGATGGGGCATAGGCAGGGAGGCCTAACAATGCAGTTAATGAAGCGTCTAAAAAATTGGGCAAACGAGGTTTTTCCCATTAATAATCGGTCTTTAGAGGGCCAGTCGAAGGCTGCATTTGATGCCCGCCTGGGCCGCTCGCGGCAGGACCTTGGACTGGTTAAATCCCGGCCCATGTTTCTGGAAGATCGCTATCAAATTGTTCAAAATCGCGGCGAGATTGAAAAGATATTTGATCAGCTACGTGAAAAGCTAGTGGGTCTTTGTGATGCAGTGAGTTCAGCATCACGCTCACAGGGAAGTGGGCGTGTCGTGTTGCGCCAAGTGGGTATGACCAGCGACCAAAGGCCCTATCTATTCATGAAGCCTATGAGTGAATCGGGTTGGTTGTTTGAAATGGCGCCAGCGGGCTGGCGAGTCAGTCAGGCCGAGCAAATAATAAGCAGAGAAATGTTCATGCGGAGTCACGATGACCCCTGGGATGTGGCAACAGTTTGGAAAGACCCCAAGGGTATTGGTCTGACTAGGGTTCAAAGTCAGCGCTTTGGTCGTGAATTGATGACCGTCTCCGAGTACGAGCGACGAGTTTATGATGCGATCAAGGATCTATTTGCGACGGGCTCCAACCACTGAAAGTCCAAGGCATATACAATTAACCCGGTAATCGGTAATCTATGAAACAAACAAAACAAAACACCGCAAAAAGGATTTAGCGCATGGAAGCTCAATCGCATCAAGGTTTTGATTTGGTCCAGCAACTGCTTGGCATCACCGCGCTTGGCACTGAATGGGTGCTGTGGCTTTTGATCGCTCTCAGTGTGATCAGTATCGCGGTGATTATTGAGCGGGCTATGTTCTTTCGTAAAATGAACATCGATTTAGCCGAATTTACGAGTCAGCTGACAAAGGCGCTAGAGTCGAATGACTGGCAGCACATCAAAAAAATCTGTGAAGCCTCGCCTGCCTTGGCTTGTCAAACAATTCTTAAAGGAGTTGAGGCCAGAGAACGCAGCGTCCATGCCATGGAAGAGACCATGAATGGCTATATGATTGGCCAGAAACCAAAGTTGGATCACGGGCTCATGATCTTGGGGACCCTTGGTAATAACGCCCCTTTCATCGGCCTGTTTGGGACGGTCTTGGGGATTATCATCGCATTCAGAGATCTTGCCCTAAACCCTCAAGGGGGAGCTACCGTCGTGATGCGTGGTATTTCCGAGGCTTTGATTGCAACGGCTGTGGGCCTCATCGTGGCTATTCCTGCCGTGATTGCCTACAATTATTTCCAGCGCGTGGTTAAACGCCACGTGAGCGCGGCCGAGGCCGTGAGTCGTCTTCTTCTGTCACACAAGCAATAAGGGTAAATATCCATGGCCGGTGGCTCTTTAGATCAAGATGACGGTGAGATCACTGGGATCAATGTGACGCCCTTGGTGGACGTTATGTTGGTACTTCTAATTGTTTTTATGGTCACGTCCACTTACATCGTGCAACAGTCCATTCAGGTGCAGCTACCTAAGGCTGATACGGGTGAAAATACGCCAAAAGTGAAAAACCTCGCTTTTGTGGTCGACAAGTCAGGTGCTCTCTTCCTTGATGGAAAGCCTATACAACTTGAGGATATCGCTACACGCGTGCAAGCCGAAAGATCCGTAGATGCGAATGTGCAATTACAGGCTTTGGTGGCTGCCGACAAAGAAACACCCCACGGATTTGTTGTGGGTTTGATCGATGCGGTCAGACGTCAAGGTATCACTGATCTGGCCATCAATGTCGAAAAGTCTGGTCTCTAGGTCTTATTTTACAGCCTTCACTTTTTGCCCGACATGGATTTGAAGATTTTGATCTGCGGAACCTGAAGGTTTTGGAGCCGTATTAATAGCCTCTGCCTGAGCCGCTTGTGCTGCAACTTGCATCTGTGCCAGTTTGAGTTGAACCTCTTGGGCGGCTTCCAGTAATTTCTGCTCTTTTTCCGTCTGCAGTCGTGCCAACTGCTCTTCTTGCTCATTAATGTCATGAGGTTTCGGCGACATGGACGGAAAATTTGGCTTAAATGGTTTTGGTTTAAGTGGCGAAAGTTCTTTGCTCGCTAGGGCTGATAAGGGCTCATCGGGTTTTTGTTGATTTGTTTTTTTCGCGGAATTTTCCGTTGGGCCTAAAAGACTTATATCTTGTTCGGTGTTTGCTGCAGAGGTTTCTTTCACTACTGATTCTACGTCTTTTTTGTGCTGACTAGCTTTTTCGTTCAGCAGTTGCGACGATGCGATTTTTTCTTCCTCAATTTTCAGCCTTTTCCAAGGGAGGGGTACTTGATTTAAATTATAGCCCACAGCTGCAAGAATTGATTTTTCTTGTTGGTAGAAATATTCTATGGCTTTCAGTTCCTCGCCGCTATCGGCACGCATATTTTTATCAAGTTGGCGCGAGTCAATTAGTTTAAATAGATGTTGTTTTCCTGTGTTGGATAATGCCGCTGATTGTAACTCTGCTAATTGGTGACGGAATTCAATTAAGTTTTTATGTTCTTTTTTCTCAAGGTTAAGCCTTAGTCTTTCGTGATTGTCGACCACTTTTTGAAGTTCAAGTAGCCTCGACGGTAAGGGTTGAACGTTTGTTTTGAAGCCCTGTGCGCGCAGGATTAGCAGAGCCTCGCCTCGGGCATGCTCATCCTCCTTGTAATCTTTCCATTCACGAACATCAAATAGCCTGGCTACCAACGCCTCATTCAGCTTGCGAAGCCCGGCATCCTTCTGCACATAAGCGATCTCTTGCTTCATTTTGTGAAGGTCTTGTTGGTGGTGGATATGCAGGCGCTGTGCCTCCGCTTGCTGTTCAATAGAGAGTTTGCTGAGGGACTTTTTTATTTCCGTGAGATGCCTCTGGTTCCAAGCCTGACGGACAAAGCCAAGCTTGTAGCCCAGTGCTTTCATGAAGCCCTCGAGCAGTTCTTGTTTGTTAGTGATGGTTTGGCGATCGAGTTTGTCGATCCATTCGCGCCATTCGACATCCGCCCGGATGAGCTGCTCTTTATGAATTTTTTGTAGTTCTTTCGCGGCCGCCATATTGGCGGCAACACGCTTATCGATGGTCATTTCGGAAAGTGTTTTAGAGTGTTCGGTGTCAGTCAATTTTATTGCCGCGAGCTTATCTTGTCGCGCGGCTCGGCGATTGATTTCATCAAGTAGCACGGCTTGCTTGTAGACATCTTTGAGCCACTGCCAGTCGCTAAGAGTTAGGGGCGCATCTTGTTTTGTTACCACATCAATTTTTTGCAGTGAAACTTCCTTATCGACGCGCGGCATATGCTTATTTTCGTCAATCGCTTTGAGGCCGGCCGTTTCTTGTTGGCTTTTGATTTTTTCAAGGGATACAAAATCCGTGGATTTGATCGGCTCTTTCAAATCCAAAATCGGTTCTGTTGCTTTGATTTTCATGGTCTAACCACATCGGCGCTCTCGAGG
>JBAXLR010000210.1:0-4345 GCA_037134655.1 bacterium
GGAGTCAGGGTTATTAAACTGCGAATCACGGGACAATTAAGTCGGCCAGTTTATATCTTGCAACACACCCCACCAAGGAATTTAATAAATCCTCACTCAGTCGCCAAGACCCTTGGCTTGCATCCGCATTTTCTCACGGCGCAGGCTAACCACCCATCGGCCTATAGCGGACGCAGCCATAAGCCCCTTTGAGTTCGGGACTAGCAAAGCCAAACCACCGCGTATATTCAAAGCTTTTGGGTGGTCCAATTAGTGAGACTGCGTCTTGCGCACACTGAGGACTAATCTGTACCGCACGGCCTGGATCGTCGCTCCAGAATGTGATGGAATTCAAACTTCCACACGGCAAAGACAGCGCATCCGAATCACTCGCAGCCCGGTAGCCGGGGATACGTGCGTTCCATTTTGAATAAAAGAAGGATGCTTCGACCATTCTTTTCCAGTCTGAGGCGTTGGGTAGTACCCAGTTTCCCCCAGCGAGTTTCTTGCAGGCAGCACGAGCCGCGTCCTGATTCAAAACCAAAGAATCAGTCTTTTTGCCTGATCTAACAGCTGAGATCAGCGCCTCAGGGAACCAGAACTCCACATTGTTGTCGTATGGTTTTGGCAGCTTTAAGACTGGCCTGGCCACGGTGGCCACGGCCTGCGCCTTCGCCATACATTCTTCGGACGCGTTTTTCTCGTCTGAAATCTGGCCACAATACTGAAGAACTTCCAGAATCGTTTTACGGTAATTAAATACACCCTGAGCTTGATTAGCTACACCATTATAAATTGCGTCATCCAAACTCCACTGGCCCCAGCGATATTTTGTGTTCAGTAACTTGTACTCTTTATCCGCCCAGGCCGCCTCTTGTACTAGCTTGCTAAGAACATTGATATCCTTGGCCGAGCGATTTTTAACAGCGGTGGTAAAGATATTCCCAAGTCGTACTTCATTGGCACCCAGGGAGTAGCGCACGTTGTCGTAGCTGCGCAACGCAACTGAAAGCGCCCCTTCTTCAAGACCGGTCGACGTCGCATCCACAGAATTTAGGAACATGTTAAATTTATCAAGCGCATCCTCAAACGTGAAGTTGCCAAGGTTCATATTGATTTTGCCGCGACTTGCGACTTTGATTTCTACCTTCTGGCTTAAAAACGAGTTCGAATTTTGCGCGTTGACGTGTGCTTTCATGTTGTTTTTTAATTCACCAACATCGTTTGCCTTAACGTGGGATCCTTGAACAACATCGCCAGAAGCCTGGTAGAGAGAATTAAACTGGCTACTCTCCATGACCGCAACTAGCCACACTTCACGACCCCGAACAACACTTTCAACATAGTAGTCACCACAGTATTTGCGAAACTCATTATAAGTCGTCGCCGCCTGCTGATCACCTTCCGGGACTTTGCCGGAAAAAATCGCGTTCGAGAACATGGGATTAAACTTTGGATTACGCACAGTGTCCGCATCCAGTGTCGGGAATGTTTTCACACCATGGAGAAGGATAAATGACTTGTTCACAGAATTTTTAAACTGCACCTGCAACTGCGCACGGAATTTGCCCAAAATACTTCCACTCATCGAATCAGCACTCGGTGCCCCTGAACTCTCGACGCCTTCGCCTTCGGTCAAATTGAAGCTGCTCGCTGGCTGCTGCTGTGTGGGCAAAAACTCACTGTCCACATTTTGAAGATCGCCTCCACCTCGGGATCCACCCATCTCAAACTGTATGGTTGCATCAAGCGAGACTAAAAGATCTCGCAAGGTATGGGCGTAAAATAAATCTATTTGTGAGCCACCGCTTTGCTCTCCCGCTAAATTAAGCTTGCCCCGCGCCGCAGTTGCAGGCGCTGGTGGATCAAGATCAAACCTAAAGGAGGCCTGCGACGTGCTACTGGATTCGCCAGCCGGCTCAGTCAAATATATACTGCTTTCGCTGGATGTCTCGCCAGAGTTGTTACTAGCGCCACTGTCTGAATCAGTACTGTCCGTACCCGAACTCGTATGACCATCTTGGGAAATCACACAGATATTTTCTGTCAACTCGCGACTACGCAGGTCAAATCCTTTACCAGGAGCCACAACCCCAGAAATAGTGGCCGTCGACACCGCTCGCTTAACCCTGGTCGGCGTTGTGCGACAGGATACCGCGACAAAGGAAAAAATGGCTGCAGAAAAAACTAGATTTAAATTTCTTTGATTAAACATGGTGCCGCCAACTCCAGTATTTATGTTTTTCTTACCTGAATTTATTTTAGTTTTATCCCAAATCATGACTATCTCGGCGCCCCCGTGCTTTGAACGGCAGTATTGACCGTCCGGCAGGTGAGTGGTGCCTTCGTGAAATCAACAATGACCGTTGAATTTGCATAGCCAGTCTTAAGATACATGGTTTTTGTCGTGTTTTTTCCATCAATTGCCAAAACAATGGGAAAGTCTGCGTTTGAAAGATTGTACCTAAAATACCAAGTATTTTTCTTGGACTCATAGCGAGCCGCCACACTTGGGTGGAGCTTTGGCAAGTCCATGAGAAAGTTCACTTGCGTCGGCGTAAGATTGAATCGGAGAAGACCGCGCACAACGGCGCCATCACTAATTGGCTCTTCGATGATAATTGGGGATTGGGTTTGCTTGTGATCTTCTGGCCTGAACAGACTCTGACCTGATTTGGCTACAGACCCATCTTTATAGTAAATGCTGTCGCCCGACTTCAAACGACGACTTTTGTCGTCACTGTAAAAGAAGTTACCGCTCTCATCTGAAAGGCGCTGATTACCTGGATATCGCATGGCTCCTGACGCTAGCGCAAGGGGGCTGTTGTCAGGATAAAAAATGGCACCATTGGCGGTCCGTAACGTATTGCCTTCTGGATACATCAAACTTGCGTTTTGACTCATAAGGGGAGCGCCGTTGCCAAAAAATAAGTTGTTGCTGGCGTCACTAAAGTTCTGGCCGCTGATATACCTCACCTTGCCATCTGGAGTAATAGCGGCACTGCCATTAGGGTAAAAATACGTACCGTTAGTTGACTTAAGCTCACGACCATTGGCGTATAACACTCTTTGAGCGCACTCGGAGTACCCGACACCTGGACAAATTTCCCTGGGGTCCTTATTTGGAAAGTCTGTAATTGAGACCGTCTGTGCTGAGCCGTCAAGACAGGTGATCTCAAAATTGTCACCTGACCTTGTCATCGTTTGGATTGATGAGGAATCTTTTAAGCTAGATCCTGCGCGGTCACTACTTTCAGTTGTTTTACATGCAACCTGAGCCACCGTAAAACCCGCCACAACCACTATCACAGCGATCCTGCAAATGCGTTTACCTATGTGCATCTTCTGTCATCTCCGAGACGAGTCAAATCGTGCCCACTTGCCAAAGCACCTGCCCAAGCCGTAATCACAATCCCATAAAATGTCGATCGTCGTTTTGTCAATTATACCAAAAAATACAGCGGATTGTCACAGGGAAAGCATCTTTCAAGGAAGTTCCGCCCCCCGATAACAAATTAAGCGGGGGGGGGCCGGATACCGTAGACCCTTATTGTATGGAGGCCTTTAAAGTCTGTAGCTGCCGTTTCGCGAAATCCGGCAGACCAGCCCTGCTGCCACCTTAACCCGTCTAGGTAAAAAATTCCCTCCACTGGGAAATCCATGCCTGTTTTCAACAGGTGGGCTTAACTCCCTATAATATAGGTAAGACCATTTAATATGTTCGGATACTTACGACATTCTCTAAACTGTGGGAGATCAGTCACCGAGCCCTCACCTATGAGCAGTCTGACAGGGCTGCCATGAGACGAAGACACTAACGACTTTAGAGGAAGTTCTACATGACACTCAAAATCCGAATTTATCTTTTATTAGTAATTTGTGGCTTATTTGGCGGGAGCATAGCGTCTGCTTCTGGACTGGAATTAGATCCGGATGAATTGCGGGGATCTAACTCGAAGAAAGCCGTATCGGTTCTCCAAAACCGTTTTTATTTGAAAGCATGGCGACCAGAGATCGGAACATTGTTTGGCACAATTACCAATGAAGCCTACACAGATACTAAACTTCACGGATTCAGGCTGGGAATCTTTTTGAACGAATGGGTTGGGATAGAAGGCCAACATATACTAACAACCGTTCGAGACTCCGCAGATCGCAAAGCGCTGAAGAAAAAAATCTACCGCGACCAGAATGAAAACAAACTCGTAACCGCCGACGCCGAAGTCAACCCCATCAAGCAAATCCAAGATTTTGTTGCGGTCGCAGCACCACTCTACGGCAAAGTGAACATTCTAGACTTGGCTTTGATCTATGTAGACCTGTACGGGACGTTCGGCGTATCACGGGTAAGCACTCAACAGGGACT
>JBAXLR010000211.1:0-4255 GCA_037134655.1 bacterium
GTATGAAGAAAGGCACTGCTAACAGCGGAAAGCTTTCTACGCCCGCGATCATTCGTTGTGCTACGATGACATCTGGAACCGAACCAGTGACCAGAATGTAAAGCAGAGATGCAATCGCCATGGCCATGGCGACTGGCAATCCGATTAGCATCAAACCAAGAAAAGATCCAATCAATATTGTCATGATTTATGCCTCTGAGCCGTCGTAAGCTTGCGGTTTTTCTAGCGCAGAAAATCCGAGTTTCAAATTTCGCAAGGTAATTTGTGCAGCACGTATTACCATCATTGCAAAGCCGAAAAATGCCAGCCAATAGATGACGCTTTTGGACCAATTTAAAGTGGTCATTTTTTCATCTCCGACTAGCTCTATGTATTTCCAGATTAGGTAAGTGAGGTACGTCAGAAACACCAAGCGTGTCATATCTACCAGCGTGGCGAGTACTCGCGCTGCTGAATCAGGTAGATAACGATAAAGCAGGTCGACCTGTATATGACGATCCTTGCGGACACACGTGGACGCCCCAATAAACACCAGCGCAATTAAGCAGTTGGTGGCCAATTCCTCAGTCCACGCAAGAGAATTGTTAAGCGCGTAACGTGTGAAGAACTGAAGAAAAACTAGTACTACCATTGCCCAGAAGAGGCCCAAGCTTATCCAGTCGTCAAAACGATAGTCGGATAAATCCGCCTTAAGGTGGTCCGCTTCATCAAAGCTGTGCGCCAACTCATCCACGCTGGTCGCGACCTTAGGGAGTGGTTTATCCATACGGGAAACTTTCGTCAAGTAGTGCGGGTTAAAGCCAGAGACCGCTCATCCGGTCCCCGGCTAGTTGTAGCTTGAAGCTGATCGATTACCTGATGCTCTGGATGCGATCCCAGTCGGCTTTGCGATATCCAAAGACTTCAAATTTGATACTCTTCAGCACTGATTCTCGAAAATCATTGCGATCTATTTCAGTGACTGACAATCCTTTCTTTTTGAAGATATCGACCATTTGTTTTTCTCGTGCCACCAAGTCAGCCGATGCTTTTTCCGCTGCCTCTTGGGCGATGTCAGTCAAGATCTTCTTTTCGGAATCGGTGAGTTGCTTCCATAGCTTTCCTGACACCACGATGTTGAGGTGCTCGATGATGTGTCCGGTCAGAATGATATTGCTTTGGACTTCAAAAAACTTCTTCGCTTCGATAGTAGTCAGTGGGTTTTCCTGAGCTTCTACAGTTTTGTTTTGCAATGCCAAATAAACCTCTGCAAAAGGAATAGGAGTCGCATTAGCTCCGCAGGCACGCGGCAGGGCTAGGTAAACTGGGGTATCGGGTACGCGCATCTTCACGCCCTTAAGGTCGGCGCACTTAGCAATCGGTTTGTTCGCCGTCGTTTGGCGAGTACCGTAGTACATGGAACTGAGAATCTGGTGCCCCGTTTTTTCGGCGTAACCCTTGTTCAGGTCTTTGTACACATCACTCTTAAAATATTTAACTAAGTGATCCACATCTCTAAAGGTGTAGGGATAGTAGGTCACACCGATGGGGGCGTAACTCTTTGTTGCAAAACCAGCACCAGTCACAATGATGTCAACAGTGCCAAGTGTTAAGCCCTGGTTTAAATCGTTTTCTTTACCCAGTTGCGACGCTGGATAGACATCTGCCGAATATTTACCATTGGTGCGCTTGTTCAGTTCGTTAGCAGCCCAAACAGACCAAATATGGAACGGCTCGGAGGTTTCCATGATGTGTGCCCACTTGAGCTTTGTTTGAGCAAATGCGCCACTTGCAGCGCTGGCAACAACCGTTGCGACCAACACTTTTTTCCAAAATTTCATCTCTATCTCCTTGTGCTTAAGTTAATGAACGGACTACTGAAAATGACTGCTTAAAAGACGATATGTCGCCAACGGATTGGCTTCGATGCTGAGAACCGTCAGGGTATTCATGGACCTGAAGGGTCAAAGGTGATGCCCTGCGCTTTCACGATGTTTTTCATTCGCTCAAGGGTCGCCTTGACCTCTGCACCAAACTCGGCTGGTGTGGTTCCTGCAGGCTCTGAACCGCTCTGAACGATGCGCTCTTTGACCTCTGGCAATGCCAACACCTTCAGGGTTGCTGCATTGAGCTTTCTGATAATGTCATCAGGTGTTTTGGCGGGTGCAACCAGGCCATACCAGACCGCTTCATTGATGGGCTTGAGTCCGATCTCTGCATAAGTTGGAACGTTGGGCAATGCGTCTAGCCTTTTGTCCCAAGCCACCGCAATGGGCCGTAGTCGATTGTTTTGGATAGAAGGCAAAGAGCCCGGCAAGCTGTCAAAAAACAACTCCACGTGACCACCCATGACGTCGGTCAATGCGGGACCCGAACCCCGGTACGGAATATGTATCATGTCGGTGCCGGTCAAAGAAGTGAACAGCGCACCCGTCAGGTGATGCACGCCGCAGGTGCCGCCAGTGGCATAGCGAAGCTTGCCCGGGTTCTTTTTTAGCAACGCAAGAAGTTCTTGGTAGTTCTTGACAGATACGCCGGGAAACATGGTTAGAACATTTGGCGTACGAGCCAGATTGCTAACTGGCGCAAAGTCTTGCACAGCGTCATAGCCACCTTTTGAATTGCAGGCCGGATTGGTCCCATGCGTACCAACAGTTGCAATGCCAAGCGTGTAGCCGTCCGGTGCCGCCTTGGCGGTAGCCATCGCACCAATGCCGCCACCGCCGCCACTTCGGTTGTCCACCACAACAGGTTGGCCGAGTTCTTTAGTCAATGCTTCGGCCACGATGCGTCCTACGATGTCAGTCGCTCCACCAGGTGGAAATGGAATGATCATCTTGATGGGTTTGTTCGGATAGTTTTGTGCCTGAACTGGCAGCAACAACATCAAGCCGGCGACCAATGCAAACAGAGATTTATTCGATGGCATGTTGATCTTTCAAATTTGAAAATTCACCTTCATATCCATCGCCGATACTTTTTTCCATCTTTTGACTCACTGGTTTTCCCATCTTATGTGTAATCATATTTAATATAAGTGTTGACACTTTATTGTATATATGATTTTTAATCAATATTTATGCATACACATTGGGGTTTTCACTGAGTAGAGGGCTGAAAAATTCATACCCACTGCGTAAGGAGGATGAAGGCAAGCGAACTTCAGGTTGTGGGCTTGTAAACCGAGCCGCAAACCGCCCATCATGCGGCTTGCTTGAGAAGCTATATGCGTTGAGGCTGCTGCACAAATTGGTCAGCTTGCTGAACATCATTGAGCAGCAAATCGGCTGCCCGTTCGGCAATCATCAACACGGTGGCGTTGGTGTTGGTCGATGTCATGGTTGGCATGACAGATCCGTCAATCACGCGCAGTCGATTCACGCCGTGTACTCGGAGGTTGGCGTCGACCACTGCGCCAGCTGCCGGATCGGGGCCCATGCGGCAGGTACCCACACCGTGATAAACGGTAGAGCCGTTGTCGCGTGCGTATTGCAGCAGCGCCTCGTTGGAGTCTGCTTGTGGGCCGGGAACTGTTTCACCCACCACATAAGGAGCCAGTGAGGGCTGACGGGCCAATTGGCGTCCGATGCGCAGTCCGGCAATCACTGTCTGTCTGTCCAATGAATCGCTCAAATAGCGGGGGGCGATACTTGGTGCCTTGCTGTCATCGCTGGAAACGATGTGCACTTCACCGCGGCTTTCCGGTCTCATTTGCCATACGCCGAATGACAAGCCCGGTTCGTCTTCTAGCTCACCGATACGGCCTTCCTTGAAACTGCCCGGCGCGATCACAAACTGCACATCGGGCCGAGCAACTAGACCAGTGGATGCGAAGGCACCAATTACGGCAGCGCTGTAGGTCAGAATGCCATCGCCCGACACGACGTACTTGGCTACCTCTTTGGCCAGCGCTGTTCCATGCGCGCGTTCGTTAGCTGTCTCAATGCCCTGTATGCGAAAGCACAGCCGCGTTACGTAATGATCTTGAAGATTGTTGCCAACGCCAGACAATGCCACTTGCGAGCGAATTCCTGCGTTGTCAAGCACGTGCGGATCGCCTATACCACTTAGCTCGAGCAAACGGGGCGTACCAATCACGCCCGCGCTGAGGATGACTTCCTTGCGCGCTTTGACGAAAACAGTCTGACCATTCTCACGTCGACAAGCAACGCCAGTGGCTGTGCGCTGTTTCCCCTCGCCTTCCATGATGACTTGCATCACATGCAAGTCTGTGAGCACGCTCAGATTTGTGCGGGATGCAGCTGGCCTCAAATAG
>JBAXLR010000212.1:0-4252 GCA_037134655.1 bacterium
CAGATGGCACTCTGGACGGGTACATCGCGCAACTGCTGGAAACCAAGCTCAAGCTGGTCCAGGCGGTGGAGTCGGACGAGCTGCCCGAGGCCTCCGTGCTGAAAGACCTCCAGGCAATGCTGCAAAAGCTTGGGCCAGCGCTGTTGCAAGAGGTGCGAGCAGGTAAGGCGCAGGGAGCAACGGCAACGCGCATAGAGGCCATCGGGGACCTGGTGGCTGCGTTGCCCCAGGACTCACCGCTCCTTGAGACCGGCTCATGGGAGTTTCCAAGCTCCAGCAACCCCAAGCAGCGCTATACCGTTACCTTTGGTCGTGCCGGTCATTTGCAGTGCACCTGTCCTGGATTTGAATACCGGGGTGAGTGCAAGCATGTGCGTGAAGTGCGCAAAACAGCTTTGGCAGATTGAGGGTGAACATCATGAAGCAAATTGCACACATCGATAAAAAATGGCAAAGCAGCGTGACCGCTTACGTTGAAGTGACCTATGACGATGGTTCCCACAAGTATTACCTGGAGGGACGATATGGCGGTGGAACGTTAACCGCTGAGGCTTATGCTATTGCCAAGCCTTATCAGCCTAATGCTTGGAAAAGATACCGACATTTGGCAGGGAGACCCGGAATCGAGGTAAAGATCATTAACCCGAACGATCATTTGCCAGTCGTAAGCTCTGTTGTGCCTGCAATCGAGGAGGAGATGCAATGAGTACACCCTGCTCAATTGAAATGTACCCACAGCCATTGGAAACATCATTAAGCGATTTAGATGGCGCTGCCCTTGATGTGTTTTTTGCGCACATGATTGTGAATCCATTCGGCCCAACAATGACTTTCGTTGCAGCAGCCGGAAAGCCCCAGATTGGGCAAGCACTGCCGCTGGTTAAGGTAATGCTCAACCCATTTTCACAAGTCGTTCAGCAGATAGGACGTTTTTGGGTCGGTGATACTTGGACTCCACTGCGAGATTTTGATCCCTTTCTTGAGCTTGATTACGGAAGCTGTCCGACGTTGATGTTGATAAGTAATCAAATTGAGGAAAGCGTCAGAAAAGAACTAGCTTCAAAACTATTCGCAAATTTTGATGAAGACGTTGCACGTGTTTGTCGGAGCGTGGAAAAGCATTTTGGTGATCCTTGGACGCGCGTTTCTGAAGCTATGTTCGGGGGTAATGATGACTTTGAAGATATCAGTCCAGAAGAGGCGGGCTTGCGATTGTCGGAAGCGGTATTTGATGAGAAGCATGTGAAGCCAGAACTCTCCGCTTTTTTCTATGGATGGAATGGATCTATTGAAGAAACAGGCATTGGTGATCACATGAAACAAATTGCCATGAGTTCAGCTGCATTTAAAGACTTTTTCTTTGAAAGAATCGTGCCGACGGTCTGGCTGCCTACCTACAGCGAAGCACCTGAAAAAGAGCCTGAAGTCAAACGACCTGTAAAGCTCAAACTCGAATCGTTAGAGCAGCTTGATGAATTAATGGCATCTGAGCAGTGGCGTGATTTTGAAGACGACAGACTTGTCGATTTGCTACGAATGCTCTTTTTCGGTTACGGGTACGAAGGGGCGACTTCACACGTGCCAAACATATCCAAGGTGTACAAGCACGCATTGGCTAAAGGCATGGACGCTGATACACGGGCAATGTTGGAAGCGGAAATGGTTCAACTCGTCGACTCTGGAAAATTATTGCCTGTGGTCTTTCTGCCATTTCTGGTTCTTGACGATGCAGTACCAATTACAACAAAGGCCGCGATTGATTTTGTTTCCTCATCGGACTATGACAACGGCGAGCTGTATGCATTTGTCGAGCTACGTAATTTATTCAAGCAGGGATCACTAGCAAATCGCGCTGCAGTTTTTGGAGCTTTAGTCGCTATGGGTGACGAGGAAGTGCTTTCGTTTTTGGCAGAACTACAGCCACTGATGTCGACTGATGAGGTAAGAGAAGCGGCGCGTATTCATACCCAATATCCTCAACATCATGCCATTCAATTTTGGCTCAAATGGGCGAAAAAATTAGTAAGCAGCCAGGACGAAAACGACCAAAAAATGTTTGGCTGTTGTGCGTCTGCATTGATACTTGTTCTGCAATACGACGGGGTGGGCAAGGTCGGATCGGGCAAAAGAAACTTCCCATGTCAAAAGTATGAAAATCCTATCGAAGATTTTCAGTTCTGGACAATCGAAGAATACGCAAGCTTAATTTCAACTTATCTTTATGCGATTGAAGCAATTGAAGCTAGTCCACGCCTTTTTTCAGACGTACTACGCAAATGGGGATTGGAACCAAGAGCCCCATTGATTGATCAGTTCCTTCCAGAGCCTGGGCGTGATTCTGAGACTTATCGGGCACTGAGTGATCCAGCAGCAAAGCTTGGACTTGAGAGCCGAAAGAAATCGTTTTTTGAGAAGATGTTTGGTAAGCCTAAAAAGGACTAAACATGTTGACGAAGTCAGAGGAAGAAATAGTTTCAAAATATGTCGATGAATACATCGATGGCCTGAGAATGGATGTTATTGGCCTCGATGGTAGTCGCGTCATTACAGAGCAGTCAGATTCAAGAATAGTAATTGTTGACAAAGATTTTTTGATTGATAAAAGCAAAGAGTACGAAGTGGTCTTGCGTAACCCAGTAGAAGACTATTTTTTTATTCCAAAAGAAATCGACTACTACGAAACTCAAATCGATTTGGATTTTGATCGCAAAGATGGATTCAAGATAACGAATTTTGTTGATGCTGGTGTTGTCGATTCTGACTCGATCCCAATAGACGATCCAAGGATCACGGACAACTGTCTACGCAATCTCATGAACTGGATGTGCTTTGATCTCAGATATCAAAAACTGGAGCCGGAAGTTAAAACTGCAATCGATGTATTTTTATCTACCGCAGGCAGTTCGGGTTTCGAAATTCTAAAAAATCGAATCGCCCCTTTCTTCGGAATCAAATAATGCCAACTTTGCAAACCGTATTAGGATTACAAATGTCAGCAACTGAAAATCTCAAAAATACATTTAGCAAGCTTGTTGAAGCGTATGACGATGCTGATGATGACGCCAAGGAGTCGCTTGCCAAAAAAATCAAGGATTCTGGAGGAAGTTTGCGCGTGGTTATTGACGAAGAACTGCAGTGGGAGGAGTCCCACGTGGAGGGGTACGAGGAGTGTCCTACGGTTGTGCAGTCCATCACCGTTTTTTTGGGGGAAGAGTCGGTATGCGAAGTGGAACGCTGGTTCGGCAGTGAAATGGTTGATCCAACGCATACAGGGCTTGGTGGCCGATGGGAAACTCTTCGTGTTGATCAGGGCGGCCATGAAGGCCTAATTGAATTACTCGAAGATTTTGGTCACTCCATTGACGAGCCTGATGTGCCGGAGTGGAGGTGACCTATGACTTTGCCAATAGCTCCTATCCCCTCCGAAATACCCAAAAGATTTTGGAAAGCACGTGATGCTGCGATCGAACACGTCTTGTCGAATACACCTTTGCCTGCGGCGCTTGCCGATCTTCAAGAATGGCTTGCCACCGATGGCTGGGACGACCTTCTTGCAGCATGGATCGATGAAGACGTCGCTTTAAATTTAGAACGTTGGGCCCCATATAAATTTTATGATTCCGCACTGCGTGATGCCGAAGACCTTGACGAGTCAGTTGCCATAACTGATCAGATGAGAGTCCGCCATGCCCGTGAAGCTATCAGTTATGCAGTCGAAAATAGTGATGGGGATGACAGCCCAAGTGTTCACAGTTTCGCAATTGAACGCGCCGATGGTGAGCGCGCTATCTTAGGTTGCACAGTTGAGATTCACGGTCAATACGGCCCAGTGCCGCAATGGCATGGTGTCTTTGCCGACAAAGATGATTTTTACAAGTACCTGCGCGATGCCGGGTTTTTATTTCACAGTGAGGCCGATGAAATCGGAGACGCTGAAATTCTGGCTTTGTGGCAGATCGAAAAGAAGAAGACCGCGAAGCGCAAGAAGCGGTCATCCTGAGCATTCACCCTTGTGCGCCAGCGGGATGCACGGGTTTTTCAGCAAAGAAATGTTCAGCCTGCTGCGCCCAATCCATTGGGAACGGCTCCATAAGATCCTTCATCGTCAGGTGCGCCGGGTACTTCCCGTCTAGGATGGCTTCAACGACCGTGGGTGACAGATAGGCCAGACGCAGAATCCTGCTGACAAACGAAGGACTGATGTTCTCTGACTTGGCCATGTCCTCAATTGAAGCGTGTGTGCCATCAAATA
>JBAXLR010000213.1:0-4248 GCA_037134655.1 bacterium
ATGAAGCCAAAGAAGAAGTGACCCGTCAAATCAAGCGACTTGAGCGTATGCACCAAGATACCAGTGAAGCGTCATTAACCCGCACGCATATCGAAACAATCCTTTCGCTGCCATGGGGTAAGAAATCAGTCGAAGCGATCGACATTCCGAGCACGAAAAAAATTCTCAATGAAGACCACTACGGGCTTGATCAGGTCAAGGATAGAATCCTTGAATTCTTGGCCGTCAAGAAATTAAATCCTGGATCGAAAAGTCCAATCGTGTGCTTCGTGGGACCTCCTGGTGTTGGTAAAACGAGCCTTGGTAAGTCCATTGCTCGGTCCATGGGTCGGCAGTTTTCACGAATTTCACTTGGTGGCGTACGTGATGAGGCTGAAATCCGCGGCCATCGTAAAACTTATGTGGGCGCCTATCCAGGTCGCGTCATCAACAGTCTTAAGCAAGCTCAGGCTATGAACCCAGTCATCATGCTGGATGAGATCGACAAGTTAGGCTCAGATCATCGTGGCGACCCATCCAGCGCACTACTCGAGGTTCTGGATCCTGAGCAGAATAAAAACTTCGTGGATCATTATCTAGGTGTAGCGGTGGACTTGTCTGATGTCATGTTTATCGCGAACGCGAATACGCTGGATACGATTCCGGGTCCACTTCGTGATCGATTGGAAATTATTGAAGTGTCTGGCTATAGTGAAGAAGAAAAAGTCATTATTGCTAATCAGTATCTGATTCCAAAGACCATCAAAGAAACCGGGCTTGATAAAGCAAATGTATCCTTCACTAAGCCATCTGTGTCGGCCATCATCAATGGCTATACACGCGAGAGCGGGTTGCGTGGACTGGAAAAACAGATTGCCAGCGTTTGCCGTAAGTTGGCGCGTGAGTATGCGGAGAACGGGTCTTTTGGTGCAGCTGACAGTGGCAATTTAAAAATGACTCCAGCCATGATTCAAAAGCATCTCGGTGCCAACAAATATGGTGATAGCTTTTATCATCATGATCCAATGCGAGGGGTGTCGTTGGGGCTTGCTTACACCCAATACGGCGGAGAGGTGCTAGCGATTGAAACCAACTTACTGCCTGCATCATCGCCGCGGTTGGTTTTGACTGGTCAGCTTGGTGACGTCATGAAAGAAAGCGCCCAGACAGCTCTGAGTTATCTGCGATCAAAAGCTCATGATTTTGGATTTGACCCTGAGATCTTGAACAAAAACGAATTGCACGTTCACATTCCGGCTGGCGCCGTACCAAAAGACGGTCCAAGTGCTGGCATCACAATGGCATGCTCAATGCTTTCCGCTATCTTGGGCAAAGCCCCCAGTGGAAAGATTGCGATGACAGGCGAAATCACGCTTCATGGAATGGTCTTGCCAATTGGGGGGCTAAGGGAGAAGGTTCTGGCGGCTTTACGCGAGGGCGTTGAACACGTGCTTGTGCCAGCTAAAAACAAAGCAAACTTTGAAGGTTTACCGGCAAACATCCGCAAAAAAATCAAAGTAACCTTTGTGAAATCCTACATGGAGGTCTTTGAGGTCATATTTGCTGAGGCCTCTGGCAGTAAAGATATTATTCCTTTGCGGGAACGCCGCCGGGAATCTAGCGAGAATGACTTGGCTAGCTGAAATTTTTTGATGATTTGTAAACAATAAAGGCCTGCCCCGCCTGGGGTGGGCCTTTGGCGTTTTCGACTGTATCAGCTAAAATGTAAGTATCTGAAATGTCCTGATTTTAGGAGAACAAGATGAGTGACCGTACAACTAAAGTGCTGAAGTTTTTGGGCATGGGTGTTTTGTGGGTCTATATTCTCTCGATTCGTATCGGGCAAGAGACGATTTACTACCATGCGCATGATATATTGGTTGAAAATCATATAGTTGACGCAATCGACCGCCAGCTAGCGGATGCCTACGATGGTGCCGCCAAGTTTGCTTCCAACACTTTTAGTCGCCTTAGCGGTCGGGATAACTCCCTGTAATCAAGGCGCCATAAAGGGTCTAACGCTAAAGGATCTCGCCACTTGCGGCATCTTATGCTATCCCAGAGGGCATTCGGAGAGGATGCTCTCCCTTGGGGCGTGGGAGATGTGGTTTTAATCATCCAAAGTCTCAAGGAGTAAAACGCCTCTTGTAGGTTTAGTTGCACCTCCAGGGAGATTGGGCCGATGTCTTTATTAAAAGTCGTTGAATGGCCGGCAAAAGTCCTCGAGACACCCGCGTTAGAGGTCAAAGACTTCAACGCAGATCTCGTCAGATTTGTCGCTGATATGCATGAGACCATGCAGCACAGTAATGGGATTGGCTTGGCAGCGAATCAGGTTGGCGATTTGCGGCGTGTGATTGTCATTGATATCCCTCACGCTGGTGGAGAGACCGATGGTGAGGTCAAATGGTGGCACAATAAGCGCTTCACGTTTGTTAATCCATTGATCACTAAAAAAAGCGGCACGATTAAATGGCAAGAAGGCTGTTTAAGCTTTCCAGAAATATTTGATTTCGTGGATAGGGCTGCCGAGGTTTGGGTGAAGGCCCTTGATGAAACTGGCAAGGAGTTTGAGGTCCACGCAGATGGTCTTTTCTCTGTTTGTTTACAGCATGAAATTGATCACATTGACGGCGTTGTTTTTTTTAAACGAATGAGCCGGCTCAAAGCAGATCGTATCAAGACGAAAATGCTAAAAAGGGGCAACGTGAATGTCGAAGTCTAGTGTTTTAGTGGCGCCCAGTATACTGGCGGCTAATACCCTTTGTTTTGGTGAAGAAGTTAAATCTGTCGAGGCAGCTGGAGCAAATTGGCATCATGTTGACGTCATGGATGGGCACTTTGTTCCAAACCTGACCTTTGGAATTCCCTTGGTCAAGGCTTTGAAAAAAGTTTCAAAGCTTCCACTGGATGTTCATATTATGGTGAGTAATCCAGATGACGTGGCTTTGTCGTACGTCGAAGCGGGTGCTGACATCCTCGTTTTTCATGTTGAGGTCGCGAAACACGGTCACCGCCTGGCAGAAGCTATCCGCGCCAAAGGCGCACGACCTGGTATTGCTCTGAATCCCGGTACTTCGCTTGAGCTTGCATTTGCGTTAGCACCGCATGTTGACGTCATCATGCTAATGTCTGTGAATCCTGGTTTCGGCGGTCAAAGTTTTATTGAGGATACAATTCAGCGTGTAAAGTCTTTGCATGATTGGCTGTCCAAAAACGGCCTCGCTGAAAAAGTTTTAATTGAAGTGGATGGTGGGATTAATGAGATTACTGGCGCCAAGGTGGTTTCAGCCGGAGCTCGCGTTTTGGTGGCAGGCACATATGTCTATGGAGCGGCTGACCGTGCCAAGCCCATTCAAACGTTAAAAAATCTGAAGTAGTTTTCCTGAGACTAAACAGGGGATTCTTTTACATGCAGTCTTTTTCTCTTGGTATTGATCGTTTAACTTGGTCGAAGTTGGTTGCCCTTGCATCGACTCCATCTCCTGCGGTGGATGTTTCGTCAGAAGCGTGGGTTAGGCTAGATCGTTATCGTAAGCTCGTGGAATCCGCTATTGATTCAGGCAAGACCATCTATGGCATCAACACTGGGTTTGGTTTTTTGTCTGACGTCCGCATTGAAAAAGACAAACTTCAAACGCTTCAGTTTAACTTAATCAGAAGTCACGCTTGTGGAGTCGGTGAACCAGCTGGTCCGGAAATTGTGCGGGCATTGTTGGTTCTTCGAGCTCATACCTTTTTATTAGGTCACAGTGCGGTCAGTCGCAAACCTGTAGAGAAAGTTTTAGAGTTTTTACGCAATGATATTTTGCCGGTCGTGCCGATGCAGGGAAGTGTTGGAGCCTCGGGAGATCTGGCGCCTCTGGCTCATCTTGCCTTGGGCCTGCTTGGTGAGGGTGATGTCTTGTATAAGGGTGAATTAATGGATGCCCTAAAGGCGCTGAAAGATCGCGTGCTACTTTCTGGTGCGTAAAAGTCTTAGCGAAGCGTTGAGGCGGTGCATTTTAAAAAGAGCGTGATGGATTTTTTTTCAGATCTGTTTGAGCTGAGCCCTATATTTTTTCACTATATGGACTTTTTATTTGTTGGTCATGACGACGTAACATATTGAAAAACAAAGAGTTTAATTTTTTGTCGTCCTATACAATTTTTTACGAATTTGCAGAAAAAACCTCTAGACATGTTAGGGGTTTTCCCGCACAATATGCACCATGATGACAAAAGTTCTTTTCGTATGCACGGGTAACATTTGCCGCTCCCCCAGTGCTG
>JBAXLR010000214.1:0-4152 GCA_037134655.1 bacterium
CTGCGCGAATTGCAATTAAGCGACTTGTCAAAGATGGGCTACTGAGGTTTTGTGTGGCCACCATGGGACTGTCCCTTGGCATTAAGTTCAGTGTTCGCAGTGCGCTCATCGCCGATTATCAACGCCCGGGTGAAAGTGGCATGACCCCTTATGCTGAGGGTGAAATACTGCAGATGCTTGGTCGAGCGGGTCGACGGGGTAAGGATGTGATCGGCTTTTCACTGTGGTCCGGCGTGGAGGCCTACTCCCGGCAGGCTGGAGCCAAACGCGAGCCTTGTAATTCACGATTGCGAACCGACCCAACCACCCTGTTGGGTCTGATCGGCAGAGGATTAAACCTTGGCTTGATCGAAGGAATTTACGGCAAGAGCTTTCTGAAGTATCAACATCGAAAAACGGACTTGCGACTCATTCGAAAACCCGACGTAGAAAATAAACTCTCGGCCACTGATCTGCCTTGTGTGAGTCCTGCGGCCGAATTAGCACGGTTTCAGCGGGCTGAAGCCCTTCAGTCCGCTACCAGTGTCTCAATCTGCGGCGAATGCCGCCTTCGTCAACCATGTCACTCGTACCTGGACTACCGCAAACATGGAAAACTTGCGGGAATGCATCTCCATCTACATAGCCTTGGCTTCATCGATAAAGATGAAACCTTGACGTCCCTAGGATCAATCGCGAGATATTTCCCCCAAAGTGGCGGAATGGTCCTTTCAAGCATGATCGATCGTGGAATAATTTCTCCCGACAAAATGCTCGCGGCCACTGAAATCATGGCAGCCCTATGCCTGCCGCGATTTAAAGAACCGGGTGGAGATGCCAAATACCGGTTCCCCTTCGACATGGTTAAACTTGAGGAAGACTTGGAACTATTTTATCCCATCGAACTTTTCCCTGAAGTTTATGACATGCCGTTTGGACGAAGGACCTGGCATCAAATTAAGGAATTCAATCCCGCCGCAGGATGGATTGTCAGACAATGGCTCACAGGATCAGATTGGAATACGATCGTTAAGCAAGGCACAACGGAGTATTTTGGCGTCGGAGATCTCATGGGCCTTATGTACCGAGTCGCCACATACCTACAGTCGATTGCAGCTCTTCCAGAGTTTAAAGAAAACGCCGTTCGTCTTCGGCGAGAACTTCTAAGAACTCCCCTAGATCTAACTCTCTAAACCCTCAACCAAATTGAATTCCATATACCTGTAATTACTTGCTTTTTTATTTTTCAAAGCAGTCATTGTACAATATTAGGCAAAGGAATTATCCCCTACCTAATTTTTAATGAGAGGTTTGGCACATGGTCTTTAAAACTCGAGTTCATACAGCAATCATCCTTGCAGGTAGTTTAGTCGCCGTCTCAGGATGCGGGAAAAAAGACGATAAAGGTAGTGGCGCGACCACCGGTGCCCCACAAGCATACCCACCCACCGCTCTCGTAACCCCTAGCGTTCTTTTAAGCTCAGCAGGAACGGGTTCGGCCAATTTATTTGCCCGGATCTCCCATGTGGATCTAACCCCAGTAGCAGACACTTACGCTCTGCGAGCAAACCCCACAGAACCTGGTGACGCCAATTCAAAATCAGCCCTGATGAAAATCGTTAAAGATCGCCTATTCTCACCAGGCCCAACAAATATGCTTGACCTTGTAAAAAAAGTTGACGGACGCATGGGAGAATACGACCGTCGCGTATCACAAATGGAGACCCCGCCAAGTTGCCTCAGTAGTTCGCCAGTTGACGTTTCAAGCACGTTTTCAGTGCCCGCAGCATCCGCTGGAGAAACAACCTTCCCGCTCTTTGGCCAATGCCAGGAGACCATGGATCCAGGACTTACACTCATGTTTGGCAAAAAAGACAATGACTGGTACCTGGTCGACGGTGCGACAAAAGAGCTTGATGGCAGCGATAATTGCGTCATGACCATGGCTAAAATTTCTGGTTCCAGCGACGCAGATCGCGTGGTCGACGGTTACATGGCCGTTGTCTATCAAGGAAAAACTAACAACTTCACCGGCTCAACAACTTTGATGCACTTCAAAGCTAACGTTGCTTCTGGCACATTAGAGTTAACGGCTGCGGGAGTTGGTATCGGCGCAGAACAAATCCATGCAAAAAGCAGTAGAGACTATGTCTATGTAAGAGCACAAAGCGGCGCAGGTAGCACTCCAGGAACCCTCTCCCATGCTTGCTTTAGCGCAGCAGATCTCTCAAATGTCACCCTGACCAACTGCAGCAGCCTTGAAAGTTCCCTTGAGCTTGTTTCACTCGGTACAAAAGCGGTTGGGCAGTATGTGGTGCCAGGCAACACGTCGAATAGCGTCCTTGTCTCCGACGCCAATAATGTGGATTTGACCACGATCGTCCCTAACTTCTGCGGCAAGCTGGCAACGTCGTTCAGTGCAATTCCAAAGTTTGGCGGCTAAGGCTCGCAAAGCTCGAAAGCTTATAAAAACCATTCAGACCTCTGTTAACCACCTAGGATAACAGGGGTCGTTTGTTTTTCTTGGCATTGTGTTTACATCATCTAAAACATGCATACCCACCCTACACATACCCTTTGACAACCTTTTACATTTCTTTTACTGGTGCCCAAACCTCCCCTCGCCGAGAATAATCTTATCCGACTGCTATAGTCCCTAGAGAAGCCACTTCTCGGAAAGATGAATTCGCATGCGAAACATTCCTGACACTGGCGCGCAAACAAAGGACATATCAAGTATGAACTGGGGCAGCTTGTTTTGGATTTCTCTGATGCATGTGGGAGCTATATTCGCTCTTTATAGCGTCTCGTCTGCCAATTTAACTGCAAATTTAACCGCACTGATCGTCATGTATTTTTTAACCGGGTGTATTGGCATTACCTTGACCTATCACCGTATGCTCGCGCACCGCACGTTTTCCACGCCAAAATGGTTCGAGCGCATCTGTGTTACATTTGGGGCTCTCGCCATGCAAGGTGGTCCGATTAAATGGACGGGAATTCACCGCCAGCACCATTCACATCCTGACACTGAGATGGATCCTCATAATTCCCGAGCAGGTTTTTGGTATTGTCATATGGGCTGGGTACTGCGTTGGAAAGAACAATTTGATAGCACCGACAAGATTAAAAAATTCTCCCGGGATATAAGCACAGATCCTTACTATCGCTGGCTAGACACGGTTGCTGGTCAATTAATTCCCCAGTTTATTTTGGCGGCCTGTCTTTATGCACTCGGCGGGTTCAGCATGGTGTTATGGGGTGTCTGTTTGAGAATGGTCCTTGTTTATCATGCAACTTGGTGCGTCAACAGCGCCACGCATTTTTTCGGGTATCGTAACTACGATATCAATGACTATTCCCGCAATACTTGGTGGGTCGCTCTCATCACATTTGGAGAGGGTTGGCATAACAATCATCATGCGATTCAAAATGTCGCGGAAGCCGGCCACAAATGGTGGGAATTCGATACGACCATGTTTGTTATCAGAGTCTTAAAGTCCATGGGCTTAGTTCACAAACTAAAATCGATCCACGACCGCCCACTAACTAGTGCGCGAGATGAATTAAAAGCCTCCGCCTGATTTATTCGGCAGCCTTGACGTCGATTTCTGCACAGGACAAATCCTGTAAGTAAGGTGGCGTGCAGCCAAGATACTCAACCGCTTGGGTTTCGCTTGTGCCAAACGCTTGAACGGGTCGATTGTAAGGCGGCATATCTGGACCGCCTGGTGTAAAACAATACGCTTCACAAGACCACACTTGGTCAAACCCTGATACTGCAGTAATAGATCGACCATGCGGGGCGTATCTGACAAAGATGCGACGAGAAGGTCCATTGCAGTCCCGGTTAGTTACCAAAGTTAGGACGGCAACTTTAAGTTCACTAGCGCCGGCTTCTTCACTAAGGACCTGTAAAAACTCTTGATTGCAGGTGACGTCAAAATAAATCTTCTTAACACCCAATCGCGCGTCATCAATTTCCTTAATCCGTTCCAATTTATATTGCTGTGCTGATGCCGACTGAGCTTCACCAAAAAAAACAAACGCTAGCATAAGCACTAATCTTTGCATGGGTGACAAGCCTCCTTGGCAATTGGAGATTAACTTAGCTAAGCCGACTCTTGCCCAGCTTTCTGTATTGTAATGGTAAAAAAATACTATGCAGCAGAA
>JBAXLR010000215.1:0-4127 GCA_037134655.1 bacterium
CCAAGCAGGATAACTGTGACAAGGGAAACGTAATCCGTGATGGTGATGATGGGAGCAGCCACTTCAAGGCCAATACCCACCAAATATTTCAGCGCCATAGGCAGCATAAAAAAGTAGCTAAATAAAATTCCCAATAAAAAACAAGAAATAGAGGCGCCTATGAACGGCAGAACATACTTTCGTTCTTTTTCGTGCAAGGCAGGTTCCAGAAATTTCCAGAAGTGATAAAGCCATGCTGGCGCACCAAGGATAACAGACGCAAGGACGGCGATCTGGATATTGACCATGAAGACGTCCATAGGGCCGGTAAAATGCAAGGCTGTCATATTAGCCGGTAACGCGGCTTCTAGGGGTGCTTTGAGGATATTAAGAATATATTTGCTGAGTGTCAGAGCGATCACAAATAAGATAAAAATTGTGAGCGCGGCACGAACTAGCCGTACTCTCAACTCCTCAAGATGAGACCACAGACCCATCGTGCCGCTGCTTGCGTTTGTCGCGTTGGTGGAAGGGGCACTATTTGCATGGTTCATCATGAGTGTGCCTCGAGCCAGTTCATGCCTGCTCCAACTTCAACTTTCAATGGTACCGACAGTTTCATGGCAGTTTCCATCGCTGATTTAACGAGGGCTTTGACAGCCTCTACGTCACTGTCTTTAGATTCAAAAACTAATTCATCGTGGACTTGTAACAACATTTTTGCTTCCAAGCCAGATTCTATCAGCTGTTTCTGGGTATTAATCATGGCGATTTTGACTAAATCGGCCGCGCTGCCCTGGATCGGGCTGTTGACGGCCATGTTTTCACCATTGATCATAACTGCCCGATCTTTTGAATTAATCTCTGGGATTGGTCGTCGTCTTCCCGTCATTGTTGTGCTGTAACCCAGTTCACGCGCCGCCCTCTTTGCAGCGTCGATGTACTCCCGGATTTTGGGAAAACCGTCAAAATATTTTTCGATGAATGTTTTGGCCTCGGCCATGGATACACCTGTTTCCCGTGCTAAGCGTTGCGGACCCATTCCATAGATGATGCCAAAGTTGATGGCTTTGGCATTCGACCGCAAATCAGGTGTCACTTTTTCAGGCGGGATACCGAATATTTTACTTGCTGTGGCTGTGTGGATGTCTTGATCAGAAGCAAAGGCGGATTTCAGGCCATTGTCGTTCGACATGTGAGCCAGCAAGCGAAGCTCGATCTGGGAGTAGTCTGCGGAAATAATTTTTCGGTCGGGAGCCGAGGCCGAAAATGCCTTGCGAATCTCTCGTCCTTCTTCCTTGCGAATTGGAATATTTTGTAAATTGGGATCACTTGAACTAAGTCGGCCAGTAGCAGTTCCAGTTTGGTGAAAGTGGGTGTGTACCCGACCTGTTTTGGGATGCAAAAGTTGCGGTAAGGCATCAACATAAGTGTTTTTCAGCTTGGTGACTGTACGGTACTCTAAGATGGCCCTTGGCAGCGGGTGCGCCGACAAGCTCTCCATGACGGAAACATCGGTAGAAAATCCGGATTTTGTTTTCTTGAGGCGGGTGATGCCAAGCTGTGAGTGGATAGCCATCTTGTCAAATAAGATGACCTGCAGTTGTTTGGGGCTATTAATATTAAACTCTTCGCCCGCCTCTTTATAAATTAATTGCTCAAGTTGCTTGGCGCGCTTGTCCAGTTTTGTCGAGATTTCCGCCAATGCGTCCGAATCAATGTGCACGCCCGTTTTTTCCATAGCGGCTAGCACAGGTGCAAGTGGCACATCGATATTTTGGTAGACGTCCTTTAATGTCATGTCGCTCAGAATGGACTGGTAGATCTCATTCAGTTGAAAAACAACGTCTGCATCCTCACATGCATAGGTGGCAAGATCTTCCAGCGGAACGTCTAGCATGGACCGCTCAAAATCATCACCCATCAACGCCTTTGTCGGGATTTTTTTGAAGTTAAGGCGCTCCATCGCACAGCTATCAAGGCCGTGTTCTTTGGACGTAGGATTGATAACATAACTGGCCAGCATGGTATCCCCCAAAGGTCCTGACACCTCAATTCCAACATTGTTAAGCATTTGAACGTCGAACTTCAGATTATGGGCAACTTTTGTTTTGTTTGGGTCGTGAAGAATTGGCTCGATTTGCTGACGGATAAACTCAGGAGTTAACCATCCGGTTAGGTGTTTTTTTACAAGTGGTAAATACCAACCGTAACCAGGTCGGGTTGAGAAACTAATCCCAATAGGAGCATCCTCGAGTCGGTCTAAGCCCGTCGTTTCCGTGTCAAAACTAAATAAGTCAGTATTGTTCAGCTCCTGAATGAGCCGGATCACGAGTTCCGGTGTGTTGGCGATGAGATAGTGAGTGCCTAACTTCGTACGACTGCTATTCACGTTGCTTTCTGTCGATGCGCCAGATGAAGTGTCAGGGCTATCTGCAGACGATTCTTTAGAAGGTGCAATTATTTTTTTCTCATCTTGGCTGGTAAGGCGTTCCTTAATTTTGGAGCTAAGTCCACGAAATTCTAGCTTCGTGTAGAGGTCTAGCAACCGCTGGTTGGCTAGCGCATCTTTATTTAGAAGCATATCTTCGGGCGAAACGTCCAAATCAAGATCCGTTTTTATCGTGACCAATAAACGCGATAAAAATGCGCTGTCGCGATCATTTTGGAGAGCATTTTTGAGTTTTGCGTTACTGATAGAGTCTATATTTTTATAGATGCCTTCTAGATTGTGAAACTCCGCGATCAGCTTAGACGCGCCTTTCTCACCAATGCCGTGGACTCCTGGGACGTTATCAGATGCGTCACCAATCAGTGCCAAGACATCGATTACTTGTTCGGGTTTACAGCCGAATTTTTCAAAGACACCAGGAGCCTGCACGAGCAATGCTGGTTCATTTTTTTTAGGGGAATAAAGTGAAACACTGGGGCCGACAAGCTGCATAAAGTCTTTGTCACCTGAGACGATGAAACAATTTATATCCGATGAAGCAAATCGCTTGCATATTGAGCCAATAATGTCATCCGCTTCTACACCAGGCTGTCTGAGCACTGGGATGCCCATAGCCGAGAAAAGTTCGAAAAAGAATGGGAGCTGATCTGCAAGGTCCTCAGGCATTTCGGTACGGTTGGCTTTGTACTCTTTGTACAGTTCGTGCCTAAATGTTTTTTCTTTGCTGTCAGTCGCAACAATCACTAAATCTGGCTTTTCGTCTTCAATCAGCTTTGTCATAAACATGGAGCTGCCAAATACAGCTGAAGTGTGGATACCCGATGAAGTCATCAGTGGGCGTTGACCAAATGCATGGTAATTTCTAAACGCCATGGCCATGGCATCAATAATGAACAGTTTCTTTGGTTTTGACATGATCCACCGCGCCTTCGCGTAATCTTGAGTTAATTTAAGAGGAGCTTGCGATGACTTTCATCTCAACCAGGTTGAAACCAGGCAATTGGCTGACGCCGATGGTGGTTCTGGTTGGCAATTGAGGAACATCCTTAAAGTACTCATCCCAAACTTTATTAAGGGTTGAGAACTGTTGATGCAAATCGGTCAGAAAAACTTGCACGTCCAAAATGTGGTAGCGAGTCAAACCTCCGGATTGCAGGGCAGCTTCGATATTTCTAAAAACGCCTCGCACCTGGGCTTCAAAATCAATTTGCCCGGGTTTCCCTTGGGCATCGAAGGTTACGCCAGCCCATATATCAGTTTTTGGATCGCGGCAGCCCTGGCCGGCAAGAAACAAGAGCTCGCCACGGCGTCGCGTGTGCGCATAATTGGCGAGTGGTTTGGTCAGTTCAAGATTCTTGGTCATTAAGGGAAACTCCTTGCCACTGCAGGCTTTGGGATTCATGAGTTAAAGGCCTAATGATGGAACTGTCCACAAAAAATCAACAATTCAGTCTTTCGTAGCAGCTACCCTGAAATTGACAGGCCCCAAGTGATGGGCTTTAATGCAGGACGTAAATGACTGTTTAATTTCTAATCACTTGGAGTTGTGATGTATACCGTTTGGCCCCGCAGCCTTTGGCTTCTCTTGTTGCTTGCCATAACCTCGTCGCGAGTGTTCAGCGCGTCAGGCGGAGCCTCCGCAGCCGCCAGCGGGCGACGAGGACTACGGCGGTGCCGCCGGGGCAGACGCCCACTT
>JBAXLR010000216.1:0-4106 GCA_037134655.1 bacterium
CTCCGAGCACGGCATTAAGAGGTCTACTCACCGCATCGAATCCACCGGGGATCCCGTCAAGTGGCCAATTCAAAATATCAAACAGTAATAGCCAAAGCCCCTCGCCAGCAGGGTGGGACGCACAACTTGCGGCGAGTCCTGTGATAATAGTAATGAAAGAGGCAGCCTTCAGCCAAAGGATGCAGTGATGTTCTGTGAGGGGATTAGTCATATTAGTGCATTCCTTAAAAAAACAAGGATTCAGTCATCGTAGCATAAGTACGCTAAGACTATTTTTTCGAAATAAAGACCCCCAAAGCTCTCGCTTCGGGGGTCTTCGTTTGTCTCTCATCTGCTCCGACGTCGGAGTAGGGATTTGACGGGGTGTCCCAGCAGATTGCTCTTCTTGGGACTTGGCTGACTTACATCATCCCGCCCATGCCGCCCATTCCACCCATGCCGCCCATGCCGCCAGCGGCTGGAGCGTCGTCTTTATCCTTTGGCTTCTCTGCGATCATTGCTTCAGTTGTAAGAAGCAAGCTTGCTACGGATGCCGCGTTGATAAGAGCGGTTTTTGTTACTTTAGTTGGGTCGATGACGCCAGCTTTGTAGAGGTCTTCGTAGACTTCTGTCAATGCGTTGAAGCCTTCGCCGCCAGTGTGTTTTTTCACTTTGTCGACAACAACAGCTGGCTCAAGGCCGGCGTTGAAGGCGATTTGACGAAGAGGTTCTTCGATTGCGCGACGAACGATCGACACGCCAAACATTTGCTCTGGGTTTAGCTTAAGCTTATCAAGAGCTGGTTGAGCGCGAAGAAGAGCAGTTCCGCCGCCTGGGACGATCCCGCTTTCAACAGCTGCGCGCGTCGAGTTGAGGGCGTCTTCTACGCGAGCCTTCTTCTCTTTCATCTCAGTTTCGGTGGCTGCGCCAACTTTAACAACGGCTACGCCGCCAACAAGTTTAGCAAGGCGCTCTTGGAGTTTTTCACGGTCATAGTCAGAAGTCGTGTTTTCGATTTCGCCGCGGATTTGTTTAACGCGAGCTTCGATTTTGGACTTGTTGCCTTGGCCGTCAACGATTGTCGTGTTGTCTTTGGAGACAGAGATTCGCTTAGAGCGGCCTAGGTTTTCCAAAGTGACTGACTCTAGTTTGTGACCGAGATCTTCGGAAACAACCATACCGCCAGTTAGAGTCGCGATGTCTTCTAGCATAGCTTTGCGGCGATCGCCGAAGCCAGGAGCCTTAACAGCAACGCATTTTAGTGTACCGCGGAGACGGTTAACAACAAGCGTAGCCAAAGCTTCGCCGTCGATATCTTCTGCGATGATCATGAAAGGACGGCCAGTTTGAGCGATTTTCTCAAGAACTGGGAGGAGTTCTTTCATGTTGCTGATCTTCTTCTCGTTGATGAGGATCAAGCAGTCATCGTAGTTAGCTTCCATGCGCTCTGCATCAGTTACAAAGTATGGAGAGAGGTAACCACGGTCAAATTGCATACCTTCAGTGAAATCAAGGGTTGTTTCCATGCCCTTAGCTTCATCAACAGTGATGACGCCGTCACGGCCAACTTTATCCATAGCTTCAGCCAAGATTTTGCCGATTTCCATGTCGTTGTTAGCGGAGATGGCACCAACTTGGGCGATTTCATCGCGGTTTTTAGTTGGGCGGCTGATTTTGTCAAGTTCAGCAACAAGTGCTTGAACAGCGGAGTCGATACCGCGCTTAAGTTCCATTGGGTTGTGAGCGGCAGAAACAAGTTTTGCGCCTTCACGGTAGATGGCTTGAGCAAGAACCGTAGCAGTCGTTGTGCCGTCACCAGCGATGTCGGAAGTCTTGGAAGCAACTTCTTTTACCATCTGTGCGCCCATGTTCTCAAAACGATCTTCTAGTTCGATTTCCTTAGCAACGGAGACACCGTCTTTGGTGATTGTAGGAGCGCCGTAGCTTTTTTCGATTACGACGTTACGGCCTTTTGGACCAAGGGTTACTTTTACGGCGTCAGCAAGTGTGTTAACGCCTTTTAGAATCTTGCGACGAGAATCTTCGCCAAAATTAATGACTTTAGCTGTCATGGTATGTCTCCTGATGGATGGTTAGTTAATTAAATAGTTAAAACTATGAACGAGCAAAAATTACTCGATGATACCGAGGATGTCCCCTTCGTTGAGGATCAGGTGCTCAGCGCCGTCCATTTTCACTTCAGAGCCTGAGTACTTGCTGAACAAGACGCGGTCACCAGCTTTAACTTCAAGCTTGCGAACGGTGCCGTTCTCCAAAACTTTGCCGTTACCGACAGCGACAACTTTGCCTTCCATTGGTTTTTCTTTGGCATTGTCTGGGATGATGATGCCAGTTGCGGTTTTGGCTTCGCCTTCCATGCGTTTCACCAAGATGCGATCGTGTAATGGTCTGATTTTCATTTCAAGTTCCTCTCTAGAAAATCGTTAATCATATATATGCGGACTAAAAAACACCGAGCCACAAGCTAATACCACTTGGGCGCAAGTCAAGGGTGGATAACAAAAAAAAATGAAACTTGCCAGCATTTGCCGGCTTTTTAAGCGAAAAGTAGGAGGATTGTTCGTATTTTAGGCCTTATGGCCTTTAAGCTGTTAAGCCTTTAACGTGGTCCGACTGCTGGTATCGATGCTCTTTCTTGAGGCATAGGTGGGTTCGCCCCAAGAGTGCATAATTTCACGAACAAAATAGGATCTCGCACGAATGGGAGTCGTGTTTTCATTAAAGTCCAATTCAAAGTTAAATTGGCCGTCATCTTTCGCCATGACAACCAAAGATAGACGGTATGTATCATGGCGGTCATCCTGAGCTAAAATAACGCTTTCAACACTTGTCCATGGCATTTTGTGGACTTTGAACCTAGTGGCGATCTCAAGCCCTTCTTTGTTGATGGTGACATGGCGCAAGCTTCTCACGTAACTTGCCAGAATGGCAAACCACGGACTGATCACTAGCAGAGTGAATGACGAGAGCATAACGATTGGGTGGTTTAATACGGGCCAAACACCCGAAAGTCGAGCCATCACAAGAAATATCACGCATCCTATTAGCCCAGTTGCTGCAGATCTCACCATGCGGCGAGGAAACGCCACAAACCTTTTACCGCCGCCAGGCAGCGCGTCGGTAAAGTAGAAGTTTTCACGGTCCTCTTGCTGACGGCGCGCTACGTATTCTGTCAGATCGTTGTCGTCGCGATCGATACGGGCAATTTGGTCCCAAATTTTAGCTTCCTGCTGAAACTGACCCGAAACCTCGTAGAGTCTGGCGCGGAGCTTCAGAGCCTCCACGTTTCTTGGGCCCATTTCAAGTAGACCGTCCAACGCTTGGAGGGCGGAGTTAAGGTCGCCGGATTCGGCTATAGACTGTATCTGAGCGACATTTTTCATAGGTTAAGGATCCGCCGTTTTCGGGGGAACTAAAGATTACCCTGGGATTAGCCACCAGCTGCTGATTCTAACCACCTGTTATTATTATTTAATTTATAATTTTATAAAATACTTCCATTAGAATTATAAAAATGTTAAACGGGCGCCTACTTATTGATCAATTGCCATGAAAGCATCGTACAACCCGTGTCAGATTTTACTCCTTCATCTTCATCGCCTAGCCACGTTCCCACACCTGCAATTGCAGTTGTGGATGGAGTTACTCAAAGTTTTTCGCCGCCAGAGATCCTGGCCCCGGTTGGTGGTCGCGAGCAGTTTTTTGCTGCCCTGAATTCAGGCGCCGATGCTGTTTTCCTTGGGCTTAAAAAATTCAACGCTCGTTCGCGCGCCGAAAACTTTACAATCGAAGAGCTTGAGACACTTGTACCCTTGGCGCATCGCTACGGCATGAAGGTCCTCGTCACCTTGAACATCCTCATAAAAGATGAGGAATTAGATGATGTGGTCGCAACACTTGGTTCTCTTGAGCGAATCAGTGTGGATGCAGTCATCTTACAGGATATGGGAGTTGCTCGAATTGCCCGCAAGCATTTTCCGAGCCTTCGATTACACGCTTCAACCCAGCTAGCAGTTCACAATCTTGCCGGCGTGATTGAAGCAAGAAAGGCTGGATTCAGCCGCGTTGTTCTGGCTCGCGAATTGACAGCAGAGGAAATTAAACGC
>JBAXLR010000217.1:0-4104 GCA_037134655.1 bacterium
GCCACCAGAGGCTTCTGTCGTTGATCCGGGAGTTGCACCGCTTGCTGATGGTCCAGGGGCATCTGGAGGTGGTATGCCTCCTCCTCCCATGTCGCCGACTGACTCGTCACCAAAAGCAATGTCCAAGAATGTTGCACAAGATAAATGTGGGATGATTCGACTATTGCCCTTTGGGGCCGGGCAGTTTTGTAATGGGAGCACGCTAAAAGGTGCAGCTTTCCTTGGAGGCCAGGTTGCGTCACTCTATTTCTACCGCACTAATTCTACATCAGCTGTATCCGTTAAGAAGAAGCTAGATGTTTATTTGAAAAAACGGATCAGTGATAGACAGGAAACCTCCGAAGACCCATCTGAGTTCGATGCAGAAACTCTCAGTCAAGAAAAGCAAGCCAATGACACCATCGCTAAGGCAAACCAAAATGCACAATTCTCAATGGTCTCTTTTGTTGGGCTCTGGGGCATCGGCGTCTTAGACGCCTACATTAATAAGCCAGTAAAGACCAACAAGAAGAAAAACAAAAAACCACGTATTATGTACTCCTATGACCTCGACCTTGACACCGCACCACTTGGGACTTGGGCCGTCGCTCTACCAAACGACACACTAACAAAAAATATCGCTGTAGCGTCTGAGTACAAATTGGGTTACACGCCCGTTCGCGTTTTTGATACCAACAACATTTTGCATAGCATAACTTTCGGCGTGACGCTGGACCTCTAGGTTTGCAAAGGAGCTTCCTTGGCCAAAGACACGTCAAAGCAAAACAAAAATGATCAAATTAAAAATTACTGCATTGTAATTACGGGCGGAGTCGCAACGGGAAAATCAGTCGTAGCGTCAATGTTACGTAAACTGGGCTACACCGTCATCGACGCTGATCAGCTGGCTCGCGAGGTCGTTCAACCAGGACGACCAGCCCTTAAAATGATTGCAGAGGCCTTTGGGCAGGATCTCATTAACCTCGATGGACAGTTAAATAGGTCTAAATTGCGAGAAATTGTTATGCGCGATGATACCGCACGCCAAAAACTGGAGGCCATTATGCACCCAGCTATTCAGACTGCCTTTGAATCAGCCGTAAAGAACCAAAAACTTGGTCATGGGAAATTATTTTTCTACGAGGCATCATTAGTATTTGAGGTCGGGAGAGACCCCTTATTCAAAGAATGCTGGGCAACATACTGCTCCGAGGAGACGCAAATTCAGCGGCTTCAGCAACGCTCCCATCTTACGCGACAACAGTGCCTTGACATCATTCGCGCTCAAATGCCGGCAGGCATCAAAGCTGCAAAAGCCAACCGCCAGATTGACACAGAAACAAGCATTGCTGAGCTGGAAGAAAATATTAAAAATCTGATTAAGGCGTAAAACCCGTAACCGGCAGAAAAAACGCCCGTTTTAAGATAATTCACTTGCCTCAATTCTACATAATTTCTATAACAAAAGTCCATTGGAGGAGGTCAGTTTTTGCCCTTTCAATGCCGCTCATGCCTAAAGCTTAAGCATTCGGCTAATCAAACAAGCTAGACCACTTTTTTGGGAGTATCTTATGACCACCAACAGAGCCTCTGCACGATTTGATGCAGTAAAAACAGCCGGTGCGAGGCAACCAAGAGTTTTCAAGAAGACCTACACCCATAGTCACGAGTCAGGTCTCAAAGCCAGCGAATATTTTGGGTGCAACACATTCAGTTTCGAGATGATGGAAAAGAAAATTCCCCAGGCCGATATTGCCATCTTGCGGGAATTTGCCACCAGCAACAAACCGCTAAGCTTGGAGCTTGCAAATAAAGTCGCAGACGCTGTGCGTGAGTGGGCTTTAACCCGCGGTGCAACCCACTACTGCCACTGGTTCCAACCCCAAACAGGCGCAACGGCTGAAAAACACGACGCGTTCTTCAGCTTTGACAAAAGGGGTAACGCGGTCGAACGCTTCACGGGCAAAGAACTCATACAATCAGAGCCAGACGCCAGTTCCTTTCCTTCCGGCGGCGTGCGCGCCACATTTGAAGCTCGTGGATACACTTGCTGGGATGCAAGTTCCCCCATGTTTCTAATGGAAAGTGAAAACGGAATGACGCTTTGTATTCCTAGCTTGTTCATTTCCTACAATGGTGAAGCTCTTGATGAAAAGACACCGCTTTTACGCTCCTTATCAGCTTTGAATAAAGCCGCGACTGACTCACTAAAACTCCTCGGCCATGATGCAAAATATGTCATGGCTTCAGCCGGCCCCGAGCAGGAATACTTTGTTTGCGACGAAGCACTTTTCAATTTACGACCAGATCTTCTATTGGCGGGACGAACACTTCTAGGACGTAATCCTCCACGCGGTCAGCAACTGGAAGATCATTATTTCGGCTCAATCAAACCTCGTATTCTCGCCTTCATGATGGAATCCGAGCACGAACTATACAAGCTTGGCGTACCATGTAAGACGAGACACAATGAAGTTGCGCCTAGCCAGCTTGAGATAGCTCCGATCTTCGAAAATGCGAATATTGCGGCTGACCACAACCAACTCGTATTGGAAGTGTTAAGAACCGTGGCACGGCGCCATCAACTGCAGGTTCTATTCCACGAAAAACCCTACGCAGGAATTAATGGCAGTGGTAAGCATGTCAACTGGTCACTCGCCGACAATCATGGCCACAACCTCCTGGAACCTGGCGATAATCCCCTAGATAACATCAGGTTCCTTTGGTTCCTGGCGGGGACGGTCAAGGCTGTTAACGATTATGCGACCCTGCTTCGAATGAGCATTGCTTCTGCAGGAAACGACTTTCGTTTGGGAGCAAATGAAGCGCCTCCGGCGATCATAAGTTGCTTTCTAGGTGATACCTTAACCGAGGTCGTACAAAAACTCACGACAGCAGGGTCAGGACAAAGCTTGTCGGACCGTGCGAGAAGTATCAACCTGGACCTTGCTCGGGTGCCGGAAATTGCCCGGGACAACACGGACCGCAACAGAACCTCCCCGTTTGCATTTACTGGCAACAAGTTCGAGTTCAGGGCTGTTGGCGCGTCAGCGTCCATTTCCCCGTCACTGACTTACTTAAACTCTGCCGTTGCAAGCAGTCTCATGGAAATGAACGAACAGCTTAGAAAAGTTTCGTCGCACCCAAGTCAAGAGGACGTCTTAAAACTTATCAGTGAGACGCTGTCCGGTCACAAGCAAGTCTGCTTTGAAGGCAACGGTTACAGTCAAGAATGGCATAAGGAGGCCGAAAAACGAGGGCTCCCTAATATTCGCACGACCCCCGAAGCCTTAGCTGGCATAAAAGTCGCAAAAAATAAAAGTATGCTTGCCGCCCTGGGCGTCCACCGCGGCAATGAAGTCGAAGCCCGCTACAACGTGAAGTTAGAACGCTACATAAAAGTTCGCATGATTGAACTGGAGACGCTTCAGGAAATGCTTTTTAACGAAGTATTCCCGGCAGCAATGGCTCATACGAGAATACTGTCCCAATCGGCTGCTAGCTTGAAGACCGCACTGGGTTCGGTGCCAGCGGAACTGGAGAATCAGCTGCGGCAGGTCTCCGATCTAACGTCAAAACTGGCTGGGGCCAAGGATCGCCTGGCTAAGTTCATCGAACAGTGTTCAGCTACCCATGACGAGCCTAAATTGGCGGAAAAAATTGCGCTCGAGGGTATGCCGCTCATGGAAGACGTCAGAAAGATAAGTGATCAACTAGAAATGCTGGTCGACGATCAATTATGGTCACTGCCAAAGTACCGTGAGATACTTTACGTCATGTAGTATACTGTGGAAGCGGTTGTCGTCAGCGACCGTCGCGCACAGTCGATACATGAAAGGATGACATGAGCCGATTCGGTAAGAGCTTTTCCAAAAAGCGCCGCGATAACCGAAGCGGCTCAAACAAAAGTAACAACCGAAGTGGCCCACCAAGGGAAGGCGACGGATCATCCTCTGGTTCGCAAAATAGTGGCGACCGTCAAGCAGGGGCTTCGCGCCCTGGGAAAAGCAGAACCGGGCATGGAGAAGGCCATGGGCATCGCCGAAAAGGCCCGGGAGATCAAAAACGCCCACACTTTCGTCCCTTTACCCCACGCGGTGGTCCGAGGGACTCAGACGAACAGCG
>JBAXLR010000218.1:0-4030 GCA_037134655.1 bacterium
GTGCGCTGAATCGATGAACTTGATCTTGTGCAGATCTCTGACCTGCGCCTCATCGGTAATCCCCCCGTTTTCCACTGCCTGTAGAAGTAGAGTGGTTATGCAGCCATGGCCAATCGCTGCTTCGGGGTAATGCCGCCCAAGGCCATATTCGGGCGATCATGATTGTATTTCCACATCCACTGTGTGGCGTACATCTGCACCTCTTCTAGGTCGCACCAGTAGTGCTGCGACAACCACTCATAGCGGACTGTTCGATTGAATCTTTCGACGTAGGCGTTCTGCTGAGGCTTTCCTGGCTGGATATATTCAAACTCGATGCCCCACTGCTTGGCCCAGGCTTGGATGGTTGCACTGATGTTCTCAGGGCCGTTGTCACAGCGGATCACGCGGGGCTTGCCCCGCCAGGCGATGATCTGCTTGAGAGCCCGGATCACTCGCTCTGATGGCAAGGAAAAGTCAATCTCAATGCCCAGCGCCTCCCGGTTGAAGTCATCGATCACATTGAAAAGCCTAAAACTCCGGCCGTCCTCGAGTTGGTCATGCATGAAATCCATCGACCAGACTTCATTGATGGCATGCGGCACGCTCAGAGTCTCGGGCTTGTCACGTACCAGTCTCTTGCGGGGCTTGATGCGCAGATTGAGCTCCAGTTCCCGGTAGATCCTGTAGATGCGCTTGTGATTCCATTTGAAGCCCTTGACGTTGCGAAGGTACAGGTAGCACAGGCCGAAGCCCCAATTGCGGTTGTTGTCGCTCAGGCGCAGCAGCCAGTTGGCAATGAGCTCGTTGTCGGCGTTCTTCTTGCCCTCGTAGCGAAAGCAGGACTCGCTGATCGTGAACACCTGACAAGCCAGCCGGACGGCGATGCCGCGCTCTGCCACCACCACTTTGGCCATCTCGCGTCGGCGAGACGGCCGGGCTACTTTTTTGCGAGGTACTCCGCGGCAATCTCGGCCTTGAGCTTTTCCTCGATGTACATCTTCTTGAGGCGCCGGTTCTCCTCCTCAAGCTCCTTCATGCGCGACATCATTGACGTGTCCATGCCGCCGTACTTGGCCCGCCACTTGTAAAACGTCGCCGTGCTGATGCACAGCTCCCGGCACAGATCAGGAACACCCAGCCCAGACTCCACGCGCTTGAGCGCCTCCATGATCTGGCTGTCCGAAAACTTTGACTTCTTCATGTAGAAATTCTCTCCGAGAAATTTCTACTTCCCCACACAGTGCTTTTATGGGGGGATTACCATCTCATGAAGTCCTCATGGCCGACTATGGAGTATAAAGATGGTGACCACTGCTCCCAATCACCAAGTTCATAAACTGTCCATGGTGCAGACAGTCTCATTGAGTGAGGAGTACCACCAGCTATCGAAATCACATAATCGACATCATAAATAGCACCGGCAACATAGCTTCGCCAACCTCCACCAGACCTTCCGGCCAATGTAACAGAATTAGAGGGATTGCCACCTGAAGCATATTCAATAAATCTTCCAATAGGGTATATGAACTCTGAAAACAAAGGAGACACAGATTTACTATCTTGCTCATAGTAACCAAGATCATGGTGCGTGATAGAAAGATCGTTATGATTAGTGCCGATAAGAGGCATGTCTGCATAAAGAACCCGAAAACCCTGAGATGCATGAAAGTCCATGTGGTTAATACCGATATCTAAAGCTCCCCCCCCGTGTCCTTCAAGATAGATTGCCGTTAAATTTTCTTTCTTAGGATAATTAGAGCAGTATTCATACAGCCTCTGTAATCCCGTGTATTGAGTCTGTACAGTTAGCACTACAATGTCTGGGGCGCACGCCTCGCTTTTTGTTTTCTGTACATCTGCATGCGCATTATAAAATCGACCCCTAACCAATTCAAAGAAAATGCCGCGAAGGTCTTCTTTGGAATTTATTCGAGTACTGGTGTCAACAAATGAAGATCCAATAAAGGGAGCAATCAGAATATCGCGATCATTCATCCTAAAGTACAGGGATTTTTTATTCAACTCAGCGTTTGGATGGACAAATAGAAAATCATTAAAGCTGCAAAAAACGTCGAGAGAGGGAAAATACCTAATCCCCCCTATAAAACTACATGTTTGACCCAAATCAATCGATGCTGGAATCTTAGATTTCAGACTATCAACAGAACCACCACAGCCTGATAAAACTAAAACAATGATTACAATAAGGCGAATCATAAATATAGAAAGTCCATATGCAAAATTAATATTATAAAATAAAATTTATGAAACATTACTATCAAATGATATTTTACATTCAATCCCAAAGAAGAAAATATAAACTCATCCAGAAAAATTATTGAAATAAAAATATCTTGATTACGATTTAAATCCAATGGCGCACCAATATGGATCACTCTCGGAAAATCTAATGTTAGAAAGCCCTGCCAACTGCATCAAATGATAGATTTCTTGACGAGTAAACCGCTGCTCAAGCCGGGTCCCAAAACGATCAAGGGCGTCTGTTCGCATAGTGTAGAAACTTAGATTTCGATAAAAGCCAAGCGGGAGAGCCGCTGCCTTTTTAGGGGACATACCCAAACGTTCCATGAATGCAGCAAACCGAGCGAGTGGAAAATATACAAAGGTCGCAATCAATTGGCTAACAAGGAAGCGTGGCCCGTGCGGCAACAAACTGATGACGCGACGCAGAAGGTCACTTGCCTGCCACATCATTCGGTAGGGTAATGAGCGGTTGTCCAATGCATAGTAGAGATACAACAAAAAAGGTGCTCCTGGCTTCAACATGCGTACACAATCTCGTAGACCTCTGGCAGTGTCGGGTATGTGGTGGAGTACCCCTAGTGAATAACCGAAGTCCATGCTGTTATCTGGAAGCACCTCATCCTCAACTCCTGCAGCATGAAATACACAGTTAGGAATTTCGGCTAAATTGCGACGGGCTACATCAATAGCTGCACTTGGATCAATGCAGTGGAGGGTGCCAACACGCTGCGCCGCTAGTTTTGCCCATCTGCCGCTGCCGCAGCCCATGTCAAAGCCTTGCGCAGCAAGTGGCAACCCTTTCCAGGGAAAAATTGAGAAATATTTCTCGAAAAGGGCTTCTTGCTCATCTAAATCTAAATTCGACTGGTCAAAGCGCTCCCATTCGTCACCGAACCCCTCGACTGTTTTCGAATCCCTGTTTGCATTTTTCATTTAACGTCTCTTTTCTTCACGGATATCTTCATACAACTGCTCATAATTTTTTGATATTAAATCAATACTATAATTATTGACAATATGTTGACGAGCAGCTTCCCCTGCAGCTTTGCGCCATTCGGCGCCCTTGCTTTCTAGTATCTTAACTGCTTCAGCAAATTTAGTCGGATTACCAGAAGGAACAACAACCCCTGTTGACCCGACAATGCGCGCCGCGTCACCAACGTTTGTAACCACGCAAGGCACCCGCATCAGCATGGCTTCAGCCACTACGTTTGGAAAGCCTTCCGCCTTAGAGGTGAGACAGAACACATCCATAGTGGACATAAGTTGAGCGACGTCACTCCGCTCGCCGAACAGTCGAAACGTAGCATCACCTCCACGGCTCTTGATCAAGCTACGAAGTTCAACATTAGAATCATCTACATTACGGCCAATCATAATAAAAAGTGCGTTGTTCATCACTTTTACGATACGTTCTGCTGCCTCAATGAATAGATCGTAACCCTTCAATGTGTCATACCGCCCAACGATTCCAACGACGAAGGCTTCGCTTGGAAGATCATAATTACGACGAATCTCACATCGACCAACACCATTTGGCTGCCATTCGTGAGTATCGTAACCATTTGGTAAAACGAGCATCTTTTGCCGCTTGTACCCCCGAGCAGCATGAACTTCCAGACCAGCATGCGCGCAGCATATTACGGCTTTTGGGAGCCATCCTGAAATAACCGCGCACAACTTAATAATCAAACCCGTCATTGACAGGTGCCCTTGCGGTATTTCTGTATTTCGAACATTCCAAACTATATTTCTTACTCCTGCGGTACGGCCTATTAGGCCT
>JBAXLR010000219.1:0-3955 GCA_037134655.1 bacterium
TATTCAACAGACAGCCAAAGCTTCTTGGGCTAGTCCATAAAAGAGAAAAAATTAAAGTTCCAACTCGGAGAATGCTCGGCTAGACTAATAGCTCTAGGCACAAGAAGTATTAACGAGGATTAGCTTTTGACCATTTTGCTGCAACAGTTGTTTGGGCTCATCAAGCTTTTAAACTCAGAAACTGGCACGAATCAGATTGCTTGGGGCGTCGCTGCGGGCTTCGTGCTTGGCATGTCGCCGGCGTTCTCGCTGCAAACAATCATTATATTTTTACTGATCTTGCTCTTTAGAATTCAAGCGGGTGCCGCATTTGTTTCCGCATTCTTTTTCACCTTCATCGCTTATCTGCTCGATCCCCTCTCGGCTGCGCTAGGATCTTGGATCCTAGAATTACCGTCCATGCAGAGTTTTTATACGACCATGTATAATCTGCCGATTGTGCCGTTGACGCGGTTTAATAACTCGATTGTCATGGGCTCTGGCGCCCTTGCTATTGTCTTAATGCCCTTCGTCTATTTGGGCGCAAAAATGTTGGTTATCAAATACCGTGAAACCATCGTTCAACGATACAAAGACACGGCGTTCTGGAAAGCCCTCGAGGCGACCAAAATCTACAAATGGTATCTTCGCTATGAAGAATTTAAAAACTAACACCGCACAATTCGGCAAGAGCCCCAATGACTGCAACACCCACGCCCCAGCAAAAGAAGAAATCAAAAGGCCCCATTCGGTTTGAGGCAATTATTCCTATTCTGATTTTGTGTCTTGCCGTCTGGGCTTACACAACGCTCTTTATCGATAGCCACGTTAGAAGTGCGCTTGAATTCCTTGCATCCCGCGTACACGGAGCACAAGTGGACGTCGGCAGCGTTAAAATCAGCTTCACCGAACCTTCCATCACAATTAACGGCTTGCAAGTCACTGACAAAGACACCCCGGCCCAAAATTCGGTAGCGATCGGGAAAATGCGTTTTGCTCTCCTGTGGGACGCGCTACTGCGAGCAAAACTAGTCATCTCAGAGTCATCAATCACGGCACTTGCGGTAAATTCACCACGCAAGTCTCCTGGTGAAGTTTACCCGGTACCGCCATCCAAATCTGAAGATAAGCCATCTGTGACCGCTCAGTTACAATCTGAACTTAAAGCCGAGGCGGAAGCACGAACAAAAAATAACGTCTTGGGGGATATCGCCAATGTCCTAGGCGGCAGTGACGCCGCTGATCAACTAAATGAAATTCGTGACCAACTGCAGGCCGAGGCGAAAATTAAAGAATTACAGACGACTTTAAATACAAAAAAATCTGACTGGGCTAAACGCGTCGAAGAACTCCCCAAACCCGAAGCCGCCAAAGCCATTCTAGAGAAAATTCGCGCGACAAAAATCGACACATCAAATCCTGCTACCGCAAAGTCCCAGCTCGAGTCCATCAAGGCCGACATCGCAAAAGTTGACGAGATGGTGAAAGCCTACCAAGGCGGACAAAAAACTCTGGAAAAAGACATTTCAGACTTCAATAACAGTTTAAAGGAAATTGACGAGGCGACTAAAAAGGATCTTGAAGCCCTACAAAACAGGCTTAAGATCCCCTCGATTGATAAAGACTCGATCACCAAATCCCTCCTGTCAAAACTACTTGGTAATAAATTGGCGAAGGTGACGCGCTTCATAGACCAAGCAAAAGCCTATTTACCGGATCGCAGTGAAAAGAAAACGGCTGATAAACCGGAATTTGTCCCCCATCCAAGGGGATCGGGTCGCACCTATAGATTTCCCGTCACCACAGGCTACCCATTGGTCTGGCTCAAAAAAGCTGAACTTTCTAGCAAGGCTTCGCCTGAGGGCTTTACGGGTGATTTTGCTGGTCGATTGATGCACATCACCACGGATCCGAATCTTATCAAACTTCCAGCCTCCCTTGACTTAAGTGGCAACGCTCCCACCCAGCAGATCCGCGACATAAAGCTAAAATTTGTGTTGGACTACCGTGATGACAAGGGCAACGCGGACCTGGATTTAGCGGTTGGCTCTCACCCCTTACCTGAACAAGTGTTTACGTCTGGTGAGGACGTGCAATTCGCGATGCTACCGTCTCAAGCAAGTCTCAGAGCTACTGCCAAGTTCACTGGTAACGAACTGCGGGCGCGAATCGAAGAGACCATCAAAGACCCACAATTTAAAACAGGTGCGAAATCACCCCTCGTCGCTGAAGCGTTGGAAAGTGCAGCTAAACGCATTAAGCAGTTGGACATGAAAATAGATTTAGTCGGTAGCTTCACCCACCAAAAAATTGGACTCGACTCAAATTTAGGTAGCGAGCTGGCGTCAGGGTTTCAAACCCACCTAAAGGGCAAGCTTGACCAGGCGCGCACCAAGTTAAAGTCGTTTGTTGATGGTCGGGTTGGTGGTGAAAAATCCCGCCTCACCGGCGAGTACTCCAAGACGCAGTCATCCATTGGAGATCTGCTAAAGGTGAAAGATGGGGACTTCAAAAATCTGCAAACGGAGCTCCAGAAAGCATTGAAGGAAAAAAGCGGCCTCGATTCGGACAAGACCAAAAAAGACCTCGAGAAGAAGGCTAAGGATCTGTTTAAAAAGATTAAAATTTAGTCAGAAAGTTTTTGAGAACGATTCTCAAAAACATGTTGAGAACCCTTCTCAATTAGGGCATGATTATTTGGGTCAGCTACCGTCGAACCCAATGAACCGAGGCCCACAGTGATTGTCTGTATTTGCAAAGGCGTTTCCGACCGCAAAATCCGTGAAATGGCACAACAGGGCCAATCCTTGCGTCAAATCATCACAAACTGCGAAGCTGGCACATGCTGCGGCGCTTGCACGACAGACATCAAAGAAATCGTCAAAGTAGAAACTACCTCCCAATCAGGCATGTCGAACCGACCTAGTCGTTAAATTTTGTTCATTCCTTTTTTTTAGTTGTACTTCCGCAGCCTTTACTGACAGATTGGAGCGGTGCGATGTGAGGCTATTTACAAAGAGGTGAAGTTCTATGAAGGGTGATTCGAAGGTTATTAATGCACTGAATGAAATTCTCACTGGAGAACTAACGGCGATCAACCAGTATTTTCTCCACGCGAAAATGTGCAAAAACTGGGGCTTCACCAAAATTGGTCAAAAGGTTTATAAAGAATCCATCGATGAAATGAAGCATGCCGATGCCTTGGTCGACCGGATTTTATTCCTTGAAGGTCTGCCGAACTTGCAACGTTTGGATAAGCTCAATATTGGCGAGAACGTCAAAGAGCAACTTGAGTGTGACCTTGCCCTCGAAAATAAGGCGATTCCCCGTCTACGCAAAGCCATCGAGCTCTGCTGGGAATCCAGTGACCATGGCACCCGCGACCTACTAGAAAAAATTCTTGTTAGCGAAGAAGAACACACTGACTGGATTGAGACCCAACTTAGTGTCATTAAGGACATCGGTCTGCAAAACTACTTAAGCCAGCAACTAGACTCGCAGGAATAATTACCTGGATCAGACCGTCCAATCAATGGGGGCTGATCCGTTTTTCTTAAGCCAATTATTAATTTTTGAAAATGGTCTGCTACCCATGAAGCCTCGGTGCGCACTCAAGGGCGACGGGTGAACCGACTCGATCACAAAATGACGAGAGCGGTCAATGAAAGCACCTTTTTTCTGGGCATAACTCCCCCAGAGCACAAAAACTAAACCCTCTTTTTCAGCCGCCAAACGCTCAATGATGCGGTCTGTAAAGATCTCCCAGCCCTTACCCTGATGGCTTGCCGGCCGTCCAGCCTCGACAGTCAATACACTGTTCAGAAGTAATACGCCTTGCCGAGCCCAGGGCAAAAGAGAACCACTCCCGGAAAGAGTGACCCCAAGATCAGCGCGGAGCTCTTTGAAAATGTTAACGAGGCTTGGTGGCGGAGTGACACCGGGCCTCACACTAAAACACAAACCGTGCGCCTGGCCC
>JBAXLR010000220.1:0-3950 GCA_037134655.1 bacterium
TGTGCTTGCCACTCGGATGGCTTTGGCCTTCGGTGACTGGGCTGTGACAGAGGCAGGATTTGCTTTTGATCTCGGCGGCGAAAAGTTCATGGATATAAAAGCTCGACACGCTGGATTGAATCCAGCCGTCATCGTCATCGTTGCCACAGTGCGCGCTCTCAAAATGCACGGCGGGATGCCACTGACAGAACTGGCGACGCCGAATTTGTCAGCCCTAGAAAAAGGCCTGAGTAATCTTGGTGCTCATCTTGATGCGGCGAAGATTTTCAACAAGCCAGTTGTTGTTGCGATCAACCAGCGGGATACCGACACGAGTGATGAATTGTCAATGATTCACACGTATTGTAAGGCCCAAGGTGTGGAGTGCTCGTCGGCGGACGTTTTTGCTCGTGGTGGAGATGGTGGTGTCGACTTAGCACAGAAAGTCATGAAGATTGCTGAGGGATCCAGAGGAAAAAATTTTGAACCCCTATATTCCTTGCAAGAGTCTATTGCAAAAAAAATACAAACCATTGCGACCAAGATTTACGGAGCAAAGGGTGTGAATTTCACCAATGAGGCCTCAAACAAGATTAAGCGTGCGGAAAAAGATGGTTTTGGAAATTTAGCCATATGCATGGCAAAGACTCAAAGCTCTCTTTCCGACAATCCGAAAGCGCTCGGTCGACCTACCGACTTTGAAATTACCGTAAGGGACATCGAGATTGCAGCAGGCGCGGGTTTTATCGTCGCCCTGACTGGTGACATGGTTAGAATGCCTGGCTTACCGGAGCATCCAGCCGCTGAAAAAATTGATGTGGATGCCAGGGGTAAAATTCTCAATCTACTCTAAAAATTAGCCTGGTTGACCTTTAATTTTAGCGGCTATGTTGAGACGAGGCGGTCTCATTTATAAATCGGCAAACTATATCGGTCATGACATCTGGTTGATCAACGTGTGGTTCGTGTCCAGCTGCGGGAACCTCGATCAACTTGCTCGCGGGAATGGCGCTGTGGATGAAAAGGCTATTACCACGCGGCACAAATAAATCATCTGCACCCACGATGACCTGCGTGGGGCATTTAATTTTTTCTAGGTTTTCCCATCGCCGAAATCTTAAAACGGCGATCAGCTGCGCGACCACAGTAGCAATTGGTTGCTTGTATCGGCGATCTTCTTCACGCCATTCATCTGCAAGTTTTTTGCGGGTTGCATCAGCAGTTTTTGGTGATGTAAGTAGTGTCGCCAGCTCATCATAAATCTTGTCGCCCAATATGGGAGCTGTCGCCAACATTTTCGCAGCTTTCATCGAGATGCGCGGGTGCCCACTGCGACCGACTGAGGCTGCGATCACGCTGAGTGATGAGGTCATCTCGGAGTGCTTCATGGCAAATACAAGTGAGACCATGCCGCCTAGGCTTGTACCAAGAATGTGAGCTGAATTTATGCGTTCTTGTTGCAGGATCGTTGCAGCATCAGCCGCTAAATCGCCGAGCGAATGCCAAAAACGCATAGGGCTGGATGTTAATCCAAGGCCTCTATTATCAAGCGTTATAACGGTGCAGGATTTTGCTAATAGATCATCCCAGCCACACCAGTGAGCCGACCACCGGCCAAGTCCTCTGATTAATAGAAGAGGGGGCCCATCACCTTTGATGCGGTAATGGATCTTTCCGTGGGTTGTTTTGGCAAAACGCATAGATATTAAATCCTCTATTGGCCTAGTGCTGAAGCTGCCGCTGTAAGATCTGATTTTAAATCATTTAAATCTTCTATTCCAATAGCCAAGCGAACGGTATTCGAGGTGATACCCGCCTGCAGCGCCTCATTTGGCGGCAAATCGTCACCATAGAGGTTAATACATGGAACGGCCAGGGATTCGACACAGCCTAGGCTTGGCGTTACGGTGAACACCCGCAGTAAATCAAAGAAAATATCAACTTTGGACTGAGGGCAGTCGAGATCAAAGGTGATAACACTGCCCCCATCATTCTTATTTTGCTTTTGCCAAAGGGCATGGTCGGGATGGGAGGGCAACGCTGGATACATCACGTTTTTCGCCCAACTTTGCTGCATTAGCCAGTGGGCGAGGTTATAGGCTGAGTTTGAGGATTCACGTAGGCGCAGAGAATAAGTTTTCATTCCGCGTGATATTAACCATGCGCTGTTTGGGTCAAGGCATGCGCCGAGGGTGACGGCGACCGGAGATATCTTATCAATCAGCTGAGTTGATCCAATAATAATTCCGCCCATGGCGTCACTGTGACCGGAGGCCTGTTTTGTTAGGCTGTGAATGATGAGATCAATTTTGTATTCGCCGTGTATCAGAAATCCTGCGAAGGTATTGTCCAAGACAGTCATGCATTGGACAGCTTGCGCCTTTTGGACGATCCACTCGATGTCGTGAATTCTGAGTGCTGGATTGGTTGGACTTTCAAAAAATACCATTTTCGGAGGTGCGGCCGAATTGCAGGCTGCTTCAAAACTTTTGTAATCATCTCGAGCAAAACGTTTGAGCGTGATTCCGAATTTGCTCATGATGCTGCCTAAAAGGTAACGAGTCGGTTTATATGACTCTGTGAACATAGCGACATTGTCACCCGCTTTTAAAAACGTCATCGCTACCGCAGTCAGGGCAGCAATACCGCTGGCCGTGGCAAGGGCATCATCACGACCTTGGAGCTCGGCTAAGGACAGCTCCAATTCGCGAACTGTTGGATTGGCGAGTCGCGAGTAAATGTAGCCTTGACCCCTTTGGGCCATGATTTCTCGAAGGTGGACCATGCTCTTGGGCTTGTATTTAACGCTTTGATGGATGGGGCTTACGTGGGGAGTGTTGCCCTCGGCTAGTTCGACTGTCGGTGGATGTACTAGCCGTGTTTTTTCTGATAAGGATTTGCGATCATTCATGTTTTTAAACCTCCCGGGAGGGTGTTATCGCCAATCAAAAACCTTTAATTTCTGGGGTCTTTTGTAGCGAAAACCGTCGCGTTGGAATCCTGTAAAGCCTGGGTGCTAATAGTTCATGATTATAGTGTATTTGGCCTTGACACAAAGCACTCAATTGAACCATATTGCCCCTCCCTTGGTAGGCAAAGATCTGGCAATAGCAGCTTGGTCGCCGGAGCCAGTTTTTGTGCGTTTTAGGAGAGTATCATGTACGCAGTTATAAAAACCAGCGGTCGTCAGTGGACAGTCAAAGAAGGCGACGTGATTACGGTTAATCGCATGGCCGCAAAAGCCGGTGAGACCGTGACATTCGACCAAGTTTTATTGGTTGGCGGTTCTAAAGTCGTTGTTGGCACACCACTCGTTAAGGGTGCAAAAGTGGCAGCAAAGGTGAAAGAGCATCTGGCTGACGAAAAAATCACAATTTTGAAGTACAAGCGTCGCAAAAATTACAAGCGTACGCGTGGTCACAGACAAGCGATTACAACTCTCGAGATCGGTAAAATCTCGGTCTGAGTTTGAAGGAGTAGATCAATGGCAACCAAAAAAGCTGGTGGTAGTTCGAAGAACGGTCGTGATTCCAATCCACAGTATCGTGGCGTGAAAATATACGGCGGTCAAAGAGTCGTTTCGGGTAACATTATTGTTCGCCAAGTTGGCAGCACGTTTCATGCTGGTTCAAATGTTGGTTGCGGCAGTGACTTTACTCTTTTTGCGATGGCTGACGGCGTCGTCAAGTTCGAGCGCAAGGGTAAAGATCGTCAAAAGGTATCAGTGGTCGCTGAGGGCTAATTAACCTTCAAGTGTTCCGTCGAAAGCGCCTTGGTCTTGTTTTGCAAGCAAAGGCGCTTTTTATTGCTCTAAGCGTGTTTAAAAAAAAAGCAGTGGTTGTGGATGAAGTTCATTGATTCAACAGAAATATTTGTAGCTTCCGGTAAAGGCGGCGATGGCCTGGTTAGTTTCAAGACGGCGCGTAATATGCCCCGTCTTGGTCCTGATGGTGGTGATGGTGGCCATGGGG
>JBAXLR010000221.1:0-3797 GCA_037134655.1 bacterium
AGTGAACTGAGCAGAGGAATCGGGCCCAGCCCGCGGGGATCAGCCGACCTCCGCGATCACCGGCGCATGGTCCGAGGGCCGCTCCAGCTTGCGCGGCTCGACGTCCACCTCGCAGCGCGTGCAAGTGGCGGCCAGGGCCGGTGACAGCAGGATGTGGTCGATGCGCACGCCCATCTTGCGGCGGAACGCGTTCATCCTGTAGTCCCACCAGCTGAAGCTGCGTTCGGGCTGCTCGAACAGCCGGAAGCTGTCCTTGAAGCCAAGACCAATCAGCCGGAAGAAGGCGTCGTCTACTGCGGCACCCATCTTGGATTGAGTTCCAAAGGCGGCGTCAACATGGTGGCATTCAATTCACGAGGTATTCCAGGTACTGGGCGTATCCTTGCTGTCCCTAATGGAATGTATGACGTTGTTAACAATCAGGTGGACTACGGAACCGTCAAAATCAAGCCTGCACTGTCGCCCAAAATCACACTTGTTGCAGGTGCTGCGACGAAGTTTGGCTTTGAGTTTAGGAGCGCAGAGGTTGGACCAGATTTAGGTAAACCAGTGTATAATTCAGCTACCGATGACGCCGTGGCCACTGGACAAAAGTTCAATATTTTTGTTCACGCTCAAGATGCTGAAGACACGGATTCTCCGACGTATACAGGCATTAAGATCTTGCAAGTGGATTTTAAAGCACCTAAAAGCTGGGCTGGTGTTTATCCCGAGCTGCCTGCGGGTTCCTTCGAGTGTGAGTTTGGTAAAGATGAGCCTGGTATTTGTCAGCTGCCCGGGACATATATGCTGGCAGACTCCAAAAACACGGCTCTTTTGGCGGTCAAACAGTTAACAAGTGGCGGGGTCCAGGGAACCTTCGCTAAAATTATTTCTACGAAAACAGGCGCTGAACGTAGGCTATTTTTCGCGACACAAAAAGGTGGACCTGATGCCGGCGCTATTCCAGAAACATCCGAGGCCCGCCCTCTTGGTCGAATTGTCACAACTGATGACGAATTACCACTTGCAGTTGCAGTCTGTGACGCAGGCGGTAGTTACATCCGTGATGCTAGCACCAGTGATGGTCTGATTTACGAAGGATTTAGATCCGATGACGGTGGCTATGCGGATATATTTACACCTAGCACGGGTGCTTGGAAGTTTCCTACTCTTTGGGACTCTTCCTATGATAAATACGACGTTTTCACCGCCGATTCATCCAAACCATCGGATATTACGCCAGCTAAATTCTACAGCCCAGACGATGCAAGTACACCACCCGTTATCACGTTGCAGACATCAAAAGATTCGACCAAGTACACCACCGTTTTCGTACCACAAAACCGGTTTGGTACTGGTTTTGCGGTTGTGAGATCTGCAAGCAATCCAAATCTGTTAGGATGGCCGTCGTCTTGGTGGACGGTTGCGCCGGGTGTGCCTGAACATATCGAAACCAAATTGGTTCAGGCCTCCGCTCCTAAGGCTGCTTGGACTAAGCCTGGGTTTGAGAGTGCTACCATTGAAGAAAAACAGATCTGGAACTGGGTGTCTACGTCTCAAAACTGCTATGACATGTCCATCACCATCCATGACCGAAAGCACAACCAGCTCTCCAACTATACAGGTGTCGTTAACGATGTTGTATTTAAGCTGATGAATGTGACTGACAGTAAGCCAAACGGGGAGGACGATCCCAAGGCTGGCATCTTTGTTAATGAGCTTAAGACGGGTAATGTAAACAGATCATACTACGCTCCCCGTAACGCTAATCGTATGAATGGCCCCTACCGTGATGGTTTTTACATAGTTGGTATGGATTCTGCAGATGGAGGCGGACTAGCACATGACGACGTGAAAGATGCCAACGGTACCGCCAGTGTTCCCAACTCCCTGAATGATTGGTGGAAGGGGCGGGTCACCATTACCACTGGTGTGATGACCACGGGATTAAAGGTGTGCCTTTACAACGGACAGACCGCGGACAACTACCAGTCGGCAGCACCTTATGCAGAAAAGTTTATTCAGGTTGATTTACCAGCCTTTGAGACGGCTGACAAAAAATACTCATTCCCAGCCGTACAAAGCCGCGGTGCCGGTATCTCATTTGTCGGGCCGAATGGCCAGCTGATTCAAAGTCTTGCTACACCCCATAGCCGCGAAGATAAGCTGACCGTCTTCAGAAATGATGTCGACCATCTGCATCCGACCTTCGTGGATTCGATATCCGCAGCCAACCCAATTGGAAGTGCGAGCGCATTCACAAACCTCAACGCAGCAGTTATGAGTGGTGGTATGCCCTCCATTGGTGTGACGGACAAGTGTCCAGCCCCAAAATGTGGAACGTCAACCATCTACTGGCATGAGCATGACGGGACTCATAACTATATGGGACCAGCTCGCACCTCTGGCTTTTCAACCATTTCAACCCTGCCGTCCAGCGCAAAACCCGGTGCAACTGGAATTTTAGGTTCACCGTCGTCTGTGGTTTTTGATGATGGTGATAGCAGATTAGTCGAAACCACAAATCCATACCGACTATACGCTCGCAATAACTTTGTCCCCTGGTGGTATGGCAGTAATGATTACTCCTATAAGGCCGGGGCGAGTTTCAGAGTGGTTGTTGGCCCGCCCGCTACAATGACTGTGACCCGAACAGGGCCATCGACATTGACCACCGATACAGCATTTGGCGCAAAATTCGAATTATTTGACGTTTATGGTAATGCTGCTGGCGTGGGTGGCTACACCCGCTACTCGGGAGATAAAAGATCAGAATTTAGTGTAGCGAGGACACTTTCAGCCTACTTTGACAAACAGCCGTCAAATGGTCCGCTCAGCGGACAGCCTAAACTGATGAGTCGTACCGGCGCCAGTCTAGCGAATCCCGCAAATCCCGTGGCTAGGGGTTTTCAAGCTGGGATCGGTGCTGGACCGTCGAATTATCAGTTAGCGTTCTCTGCGACCTCGGATAACATTCAGCTTGTTAAATCAGATGAACCTCTGAATTTAGTATTTACACTAAAAGATGACGTTACTATTTCATGGTGCGGTGAGGCGGCTGGTAATTGTCCAAGCCTAGGCTTTCAAACATTAAGTGCGACTATGCCGTTATCCGTTACTGCAGGTGCACCCAAGTCGACAGTAATAACATCCGGAGTTGGAATTGCAGCGTTAGAGTATCCTGCGCAGGGTTCTTCGGACCCAGCCAGTGCATTTGCGACGATCTTTAACACGAATCCGATGATCGGAGAAACTTATCCACTTGGCCCAAGTTTGAGTCGAACATTCAGGACGTATGCTTGCGCCAAAGACCAATACGGTAACTTGGGAGAGTGCGCTTCGAACAACAATTTTGAATTTGTCGGCCAATCCACTCCTGATCCTGTTGAGACTTCAAGCATCATGACCAATGTGGGATTCTTCAGCTGGCGAGCTACAAAGCCTGGATCTTTTGCGATAAAAGCAACAAAAAACGGCTTTACGGCCGTTACCGCCCCGATCTCGGTATCATCGAGACCTCTGAATGGATTTAGTTTTGAAAACATCACTACCACCCAAGATGTCCAAGCTGGTAGTGACTTTCAGTTCAAAGTTTGCATGGTTGATGAGGCAAAAAACATTATTACCAGCAAAGTGTTTGGTGATCAAGGACAGGTGGTCACAGATCCAGATCTTGAAATTACTGTTGGATTTTCGTTGTTCGGTATGACTCCTAACGCCGAGAGTCGATCTCTCCTACTTTCGAAAAGTGGAGGCGGAAGCTTCGTTGACGGTCAGTTTGAGCTAAGTGGTGCAAAAATTAAGTTTAATCAAGG
>JBAXLR010000222.1:0-3641 GCA_037134655.1 bacterium
CAGCAAGCGGTGGATCCGCACCGCTGGTAGTGCGGGTCACTCAGGGCGGGCTGCCCGTGCGCGGTGTGCAGGTACAGTTTACTGTAGGCACTGGGAGCGGGAGCCTGCGTGCGGCGGATGCCGCCGCTGCTACGAGCACACCGGTGTCGATAACGACAAACGCAAACGGCAACGCAAGCGCGGTTTATCTCGCCGGGGCCGGCACCGGCAGCGCCGGAGTGACGGCCACGCTGGGGGGCGGTGGTGGTGCATCGAGCGTAAACTTCTTCCTGACGATTGCCAAGGCAGTAGTCACGTACACCTATGGTTCTTCCGATTCGGGGCCGTATGACATAGCAGCGGCGGGGAGCTTCGACACCCCCAACACGCCACGCAACAATCCATTTGAGGAGCCGACTCTGTGGGTGGATGAAAAATACATGCATGCTGCATGGGAGAAATGGACCGACTCCCAAGCCAAGCAGTTCTCTAGGTCATTTGGCGGCATATCTCATTCGTGGCATAGCGCTCACGAGGCGGTTATTTTTCCTGCCACCCAGACCGACCAGACCGACCAGATCGTCAAGCGATTCAACGCCGAGCCTAGTCGTTCTTTTATTAGTGCGAACACACAAGGCTTCCCGCAGGTGTTAATCGCATACTACCAACATGATTATCAAAAGGAAACACAGGGGCCGTGGTACCAGCCGACCAGTGAATCGGAGTGGCTGTATCGCTCTGTCCACGCCTTGAAGGTGGTGACCTACGTGCCGCAAAAAGTGCCGGCGGAAATGACGTTTCTGGCGCTGGTCTATCAAGGGGATAGCGCCTGGCTGCCAAACTCCGGAGATCCACGAGGACAACTTCTGGCCAGCGGGCTGATCCACGTGAAAGGCTCGGCAAGCACCTGGTCCCCCAGCCTCAAGGCGTACTGCTCGCTGAAGGATGAAGCGGTAATCGTTGATCCTGGCCCTGAGGGAAAAAGACTTATTGGGAAGACCGACAACAAGCACATTCGGGTGGAACTGCTGAGGGTCGGATTAGTAGATTCTAAGGATGAGACCTTAGATAATGGAAATGACGTCATTGTTCAGTTCAAAAAGGACAGTGATGACAAGAGTCCACAAACCGTTGCTTGGATTGATCCTCACGGCGCTCCCAATGAAGAGGACCCAGAAATGCCGTGGTTGGTTTTAAGGGTTAGGGTGCCAGAACAAATGGGACTCAAGATTAAGTGGAAGCTCAAGGTTGAGTATAAACGCCCGAATGGAAGAAAGCTTGATGAAGACAAAATTGAAATTCCTGATGCCGCTGGCTGGGTGACTGAGTCTCTTGATAAGGCAGTCGAAATTTATGACAACACAAAGTGGAAAAATGAGATTGGGCAAAAAGGCTTTTTCGGCGGAGAAGCTGAGCTGACATTCCAAATTTTAAATGCAGACGGTTCTGCATTAGGCAAAGAAAATAAATGGAATTTTTATATCGGCGGTAAAAATCCTGACGAGAAAAAAACCAAAACGTTTATCATAGAAACTGCAACGACTGTTCAGCAACCGATGGCTTGGTTCGTATATGCAATAGCAAAGCACGAATCAAGGGATTACAATGGTTTAAATAGCCGCTATAATCAGTTTTGGGACAACAGTGGTCGATTCGCAAAAGTGGACCATCACGGCGGCGAAGTGCTGTGGGTTAATAATCCTGACGAAGACCCGCCAAAGGGCTTTGGCATGTTCCAAGTCACCGGAAATAAATCTGATGAATCTGCTAACATCCCAAGAAAGCAGCTTTGGAATTGGCAAGATAACGTTATGGGCGGTCTCGACATCATCGCCTCTAAACGCAGTATTGCTAATCGTTATTTTGCGCGGATACAACGCAGATCAGCAGCCCACAAAGCGGCGTATCAGGCCGATCCGCCGCCCAATATTCCTGTGGGATCGCATATTTTTTCGTCTGCTGACGCCGTGCAAATTTATGGGTATAACGGCACGGGAAGCTACGAAAACAAACCCGCTACCATTGACATCCGCTATCCTTTTGATCCGAACAAGCCGCCTGGCCTTGGATCAACGAAACGTTGGTTCTGGAACCCTCACAATGTTAAAGGCGGAGAACCTTATATCAATAAAATAGAGCGAGAACTTAAATAGTATGCATATGAATACACCTAAAATATTCCCTTTATTCCTCGCAGCACTTGCTTTTACAGCGACTTCGGGGTTTTGTGATCCGATCCAAGATCCTATCGCTGACTTCCTGTCAATGAACGTGACGGACAGAATTGAATACTCTGGAACTCCTGAAGTAGTAAGGCGGGTAAAAATCGACGTAGATGGGGATGGAAATGCCGAGGTATTTATAGGAGTGCCATACCTTTACTCCGGCGCAAAAAGCGATTTTAATTGGACATGCTACATGCCTGTGGAAGGGGGCTATCAGCGGATTACTCCTGCGGACAAAGATATTTCCATTCCATCTTTTGATAAAATTTTTGCGGGCAACCTCGTTGAAGTGTCAAAGGAGGGCTTGGCATACGCATCTGGCGTTACAGTTGATAATCCTAGGGATGCCAATGTTTCCGGTGTAGAATCCCTTCATTTTTTCACCATCACGAACAACGCCCTCGTAGAGGAGGATCGGGGAGCGTTGAATTTGAGCGTTCAGGCCGACAAAAAAATCTATGATCGCTACTTTGGACCAGATCGGAAGACGCGCTCCGTGACCAGCAGCAATACTTTTACGATCCAGCAGCTTCAGCAGATGGGCTATACCATCCCCAATTGGGAACCGCCGCCTCCCTGATCCTCTCGTAAACGAAAAAAATGCCAATGATGAGAAGAGATGCCAGGCATGAATGGCACTTGATTAAGCACAGGGTTCGTGGATTTCGAGGGCTGGTGGACTTCTGGGGGCAACGGGTACGCGGCGGAGTTCCATGCAGGCGCTGCTGGTGAGCTTGGTGTGTCATGAGTGCGCTGGATTTGCTTCCCGGCATTGCTGGCGGTAACCCAGGGCGGCGCTCGCTTAGGCTCGCTTGCCCTGGGCTGCGTTATGCCGCCCTTTCAGGGCTCAAGAAGATCGAGAAAGGGGGCGCAAAGGTTCGAAACTGCGTCTTAATCAAGTGCCATTCGAGACAGGCAGTTTTCGACAGCATGGGATACGCCCTCACCCTACCTTTGACTCACTGCGTTCGTCCTTTGGGCTGCCTGCGGCAGTCTTCCTTCTCTTCGCTGCGGTTCCCCAAAGGACATCTTGGACATTGCCCTGTCATCGATGGGGAGAGGGGATTCGCTTGATGTCCGTGCTAAGGATTGAGCGAACAAAGCTATGAAACTGCTGAGCGGCTTCCTTTAACAGAAGGTCTCGAGCCTCAAAAAAAAGCGCCGCGCCAGGTGTGAACCGGACGCGGCGTGAGGAATTCAGGATGGAATTAAGCGCTGATGTGATTGGAGACCAGCTTGGTCATCTCAAACATCGACACTTGCTTCTTGCCGCCGAACACCGCCTTCAATGCGTCATCGGCATTGATGTTGCGCTTGTTCTTGGCGTCCTGGAGACCGTTCTTTTTGATGTAGTCCCACAGCTTCTTCGTGATCTGGCCACGAGGAGCAGGCTTGTTACCGACGACGGCTCCGAGGATCGCGTCAGGCTGCACTGGC
>JBAXLR010000223.1:0-3531 GCA_037134655.1 bacterium
TGTGGCGCCCCAATGATGAGATTAGTAAATCTTGCCTTTGTGATATCCGTGATATCCGGGACACCTACCTGATTGGCTATTGATTAGCCGTCTATTTACTTCAAAGGCATCGAAAGAGGCCTCGCTTAACCGTGTATTAAAGCTGGTCGTGAGGCCGACTTTACTCGTTTTGAATCTCAGATGTTTGAGTCGTGTTGGTGATTATATTCGCCTTTGAGGCCTTGGATTCCTTAATCAATTGTAATTATTATGGTTTTAGGGCTATGGGGGGGGTAAAGTTTTGAGCAGTCTCTGCCGGGGACTCATGTAAATACAAAGTCCATGGCCCATAGACCTGGGACTTTGTGGGGTCAACTAGGAGACTGTCGATTCGATGTAGTCGTCTGCTAACGATGATCAGATTTGAGACGTGTACTTGATCTTGCAAATTTTGAAGGCACTCACTAAACTGATAACTGGACGCGACCAGTTATCAGTTTAGTGAGTAGATTCATGATCAGGTACTTAAAAGAATCTATTAAAAACGACGCCTTAGCGGATTGTAAAATGGCGTTTATCACAGGCCCTCGGCAGGTGGGAAAGACCACTTTGGCTCAAAGTTTGATGCTTTCCGAGGGCTCAAACTATTTTAACTGGGACGAACAGGCATTTAAAGTGGCGTGGTCCAAATCACCGCTCGCTGCAATCTCGATGCGCGGTGAAGGCCCTGTAGTCCTTGATGAGATCCATAAGGATCGGCGTTGGAAGGGCCGTGTTAAGGGCGTGTACGATGTAATTGGGAAGAATGTTCCGATCATCGTCACTGGAAGTGTGCGAATGGATGTCTTTCGTAAAGGTGGCGATAGCCTTATGGGCCGCTACATTCCATACCATCTTAATCCACTGTCGGTCGGAGAGTCTGAACAGCCAGTTTCTCCTGACGAAGTTTTTCAACGCACTGAGCCCTGCTACCGGTGGGCGGATTTAATGAAATTGGGAGGCTTCCCCGAGCCGCTACTGAGTGGTAGCGAGCAGAAGGCTAACCGTTGGGGGCGACTTAGGCTGGAACGACTTTTGCGGGAGGACGTGCGTGACCTTAGAAATATTTCTGATATTAACGCATTAAGTGTTTTGGTTGCTTTGATGCCGAGGCAGGTGGGCGGTTTGCTTTCCGTCAACTCGCTACGCTTGGATGCTGACATCGCGTATGGTACGGCATATGCGTGGATTGAAGTTTTGGAGACTCTTTATCACCATTTTGTTGTAAAGCCCTATTCCAAGAAGTTATCCCGGGCTGTTCGCGCTGAGCCGAAAATATTTCTTTACGATATTCTTCAGGTCAAAGATGCCGGTGCGCGCAAGGAGAATCTGATCGCATTGCATTTACTCAAGGCATGTCAATTTTGGACGGACGTCGCATTTGGTGTGTTCGAATTGAGATTTATTCGCACCAAAGAAAAGGAAGAAGTGGATTTTTGTGTTCTTCGTGATGGCAAAGTCTGGCTATTGGTCGAATGTAAATCGGGAGCTCAAGCTTTGTCAAAACATCTTGTCAAATTTACCGAGTCTTTACGCCCACAATGGAGCTTTCAATTGGTTGACGATACATCCTATGATCGGTTTTACGCGGAGCATAATATTCGCATGATGTCCCTAGAACGATTCTGCGCGGGCTTGATTTAAGCAGCCAGCGATCACGCGACGAGCTATCGGAGATCAGCGTTGCAAGGACCGGTGGGACCATATACAGCCGACTGATTGAGTATTGATTAATCATTTCACGAAATAAACTTTGTGAAGACTTCACGTCCGCCCGCGAAGGGTTACTCCGACGTTGTGAGGGCTGTTTGGGACAATGGAATAGCCCCATCGGTTTGAATAACTACATGTATGCTCACCCCGAACATTTTTGACAATATGCGTCACTATATTTTGAGATCCCAATTTGGGATCTCAAAATCCAAGATCGACCTGCTGACGATTTCAGTGGGGAATGGGAATTTTCCCTGTGATCCCAGCCTCAATATACAAACTATCGGGGCGTTTATCATATCCGACCGCAAGATAAGGCATAATTCCTAGTCCAACGGCACCTAGGGCTCGAACACCCGTATATTCAGAGTTCACAAAGTTGACTGTAAACTCCGCCCAAGCTGAAAGCATATAAGCGCCGCCTCCAGCTAGTCCAACATAATATTCATAGGGAGATAAGCTAGATATGCCTGCGATGCCTCCATAACCTACAAATCCATCTCCCTCCCCAACTCTCTTGAAACAGATAGATCAAAACCTGCTCGTGGCTCCATGCCTGAACGCACCCCTGCCGTAAAACCAGGAAAAATCCAAGGACTAGCTTTGGCTGGTTGAGCCAAAGTTATAGCTGAAATCACTTCACACAATATCAAGAATACAAATAAATATAATTTTGCTCGCATAAAAACGATCCTATCTCAGACACGAACTGAAAGGAAAAGTGTTCGAATCAGCTATTTACGGATCGCAGTCACCTTATTACTTCCACATCCCCAACCTCCACTTGGTCCAGTCAAGTTTACAGAGTAAATAGTGTCGCGGTTCAGCGGGCAGCTTGCATTACCAATCCATTGGTCTCCAGATCGCGTCCAGCCTGGTGGTGCATAAGGAGTGACGCTTGGGTTACCAGTCATTTGACCAGTGATGGTCAGGGTTAGAGTACAGTTTCCAGTTGTCCCACGTCGGACTGCGTTAGCGCGACAGCTTCGAGTTGGAGTCGTCGGCACCGCTGTTACCGAGTTACTGGTGCAACTGGCCTTTGAGCCCCCGGGTCCTTCGATGGTTGCTGTAAAGTTTGTCGTTATATTAGTTGCGCAGCTCGCGGTGCCGGCCCAGCTGTTTGCACTCCAGCTACCAACTGCTGCAGGTGCAACGACTGGTTGTTTGGTGGATTCGATGATTCCAGATCCAATTAACGTTATTGAGCATGATGCCGCAGAGCCCTGCCTGCTAGCAGAAAGGGTGCATGCAGGTGGCGGCAGCTTTGCAACTGTTGTCGTACAACTCGCCGTGCCGTTAGGGCCAATCACAGTTGCCACGAACAACGCATCATTGGTTTGGCTACATTTGATCGTATTGCTCGCTGGGGTATTGCCGTTCCAATTCACGGAACTACCAGCTATTGAAAAGCTCGATACCGTGCCAGCTCCAGATGTTCTCGTCAGGGTATAAGTACAGCTATCGGAGTTGCCTGATCTTGTGGCACTGATGGCGCAAGACGGTGGCGTGAGAAGGGACGGTATGGTTTCGCTTACACATGATGGCCCTTTGCCGTCGGGGTTGGTGAGGGTAGCAGAGAACGTTGTCGTAGAATTTTTTGGACAAGACCCAGAACCACTCCAGGTTGTTCCAGACCTTGTCAACGGCACAGCACTTGACGGGCTTACGTTTAAAGTATCGGCTGTGCGTCCAGCTGTTTGGTTGACCGTCAAATCGCAAGTGTCTCCTTGATCTTTTCTTTTTGCTGAGACGGTGCATGTTGGCAGCACGACAACGGGGGTAATTACGCCACTTTCACAA
>JBAXLR010000224.1:0-3515 GCA_037134655.1 bacterium
ACACGTATCGTTGTCGGAAACATAAACGCAGGCATCGTCAGCGGCATCTGTATCGGTAGCTGCAGTGGAATCGTACAAATAGGCAGGTAAGTTTGAAACGGTAGCGCCTTGATCAATGGCGACAGCAACCACCTTTGACGGAGCTTGCGACGATCCATCAGACCATGTGGTTGTCGTTGGTATCGACCACTTAATCCTGATTGCACGGTGCGTTCCCGACGAAGAAACATTAGTGGGCGCTGCTTTGACTATGGCGGTGTTGATGGTGATTGTTTTATTCTCAGTCTTAACTTCTGGCTGAGGTTTTTTTTCTTCGTAATAGTAGATCTGCAGGACGGTCGAGGTTTTGCTACCGGCTAGTAGCGTATCCTTCAGGCCGCCGATATTGTTGGCGGAGATGCGAACGTTGTAGGTAAAGTCAGTAAGGCCGCCCGAATTTGGCGTCTGATTGATAGCGGAGGTTAAACTTACGGTAAAGGGCACTTTTGTTACTACGGGGTCCCCTTCAAATGGCACGTACTCTGACGTGGAAGAGCTCAAGTCCATCAGCCAAATCCGGATTCGGTCTTTAAATAGATCTTCACCCGTCGTGGGTGTTGTCTTTGAGATGTCCGTGACTTTGATCTCAAGGTCAAAGTAATCTTGGCTCAGGTCACGCGGTAGGTTGCCGGTGACAGACATGGTTTTACCAAAACTAGTTTGGGCAAAAACTCCAACTAGTGACAATGTGAAGAGTAATATTGCCGCGCGCAGCATCCAGCAACCCTCCGATCTTGACGAACGACAGAACCGCCGTAGTCTAGTACCGGAGCTTAGCGGTTGTCGAGGTCAATTACCAGGCCGTCCCAGGCCGTAACTAGGCGAGGGCCTTGGGGTTGCCCGATTTTTTCCCAGTCAGCCTTAAATGCAGGCAGTTGCGCCTGTAAATGGCTAATGGCGGACTTGGCCATTCGGCGAAGTTTCGCAGGGGTTGCCCAAGGATCATGATGGGTAAAGACAAGACTTTTGATTTGTTCCCTTAGGGCCAGGTCCACGCCAATGTTGGGGCTACAGTGCCCCCAATCAAAGCGGCTGGCTAACTCGGCGATTTCGTACTGGGCATCAAAAACCAGGACGTCGAGGTTTTGGTAGAACTGTAAATCCCGTCCGAGCTCTGGGCGGGAGATTCGTTTGAATTCCCCGTCAACACCAATGGCACAGGATTTTCCTTCGGCCTCAAAACGAAAGCCAAATGAGCCCCCGGGATGATCAAGCACAAACGCCGTGACCGATGTTGCGCCGATGGTGACAGGTTCGTATAGTTTTATTTGGACGAACTCAATGCGCCCGACCAGTTGGTCCCATGTCAGCGGGAAGTTTATGCCGTTGAAGTTAATCTTCACATGTTCTGGGGCATTACGATGAACATGGTAGATTTTGATGACATGCCCAGGGGCATGTACAGGAACAAAAAACGGCAAACCCATGACGTGGTCCCAGTGCATATGGGTCAAGAAAATATGGAATTCCTTGCGCCCACCCGCCATGTGTTCGGTTCCGGCTTCACGTAGTCCTGAGCCCATATCGACGAAAAAACTTTGATCACCGACGGCTACTTCGGTGCACGTGGTGTTGCCGCCGAAGCTTAAGGGGTGCCCGAGTTCACCCCGATCAATAGCATTACGTAGTCCTGGGATCGAGTTGATCCCTTGCTTCTCGGCCTCCTGCAGGACTTCATTCAACACTAAGTGGATGTCCGAATTGTTCAGCGCCTGAGGTAGGGAGCCGCGCGTGCCCCAAAATTTTATCTTCAAAAAAAAGCCCTCTATGTCTATGTAATCCAAGTGCCTGACAGTAAATTGATTTTAGCAGGTAAATGGTTTAAATTTAAGTTTTAGCACCGAGATTATCAGACATTTTGGCCTTAAGGAAAACTCCAGAAATGACTATGAAAATTTCCCGAAGAGGGAGCGTTGTTTTTCTGGAAGGGGTGGTTGACGAAAATGCTGACTTTTCGCCACTTTTATCCGAAAGTCCTCCCTTGCAGCTCAACTTGTCGGGTATTTCAAGAATCAACTCGATCGGTGTGCGGTCATGGATGAAGTTTATTTCCCTGTGGGGGGATAAGCCTATGGAATATTTGGAGTGTCCGACAATCATTACGGACCAGATTTCAATTACGCCGGTTTTGATGGGGTTAAAAAAGCCGGTTGTTAAGGTTATGAGCGCCTTCATCTCTTACGTCTGCTCAAAATGTAACCAGCAAGAGGACCTGCGAGTTTCTCGTGCCCAAGCTCTGCCAATTCCGGTACCTGCCATTGTAAGTCCGACTTGTCGCGCCTGTGGTGCTGACTTGGCCATGATTAATCCCGATCAGCTATCAATTTTTAGGCCCTAGACCCAACATTAGGGGGTTGGGTCCTCGGTTTCTGCGTTTTTTCTACTGAATCCCCTTGAAAATAATTAATTTAGCGTGCTATATGGGGTGCTCGCTTTGGGTTAGACCCCCCTCAGGTTCAAGCCAGGACTTGTGGCCCTTTTTGGGGATAGTTAGATGGATAACGCGCTGATGTCGGCGCTTTTAAAACTCTGTTTTTGTTGGATTTTGGAGGATTCATGGCAACCACTCTTCGTTTGCAGCGCCACGGTAACGCTCACCGTCCGTTTTACCACATTGTTGCCGCAAACAGTCGCGCATCTGCAACCAAAAAGTTTCTTGAAAAGGTTGGCTACTACGACGCATCGACTGAGCCGTCCACATTCGTTATTGATGAGGCTCGCGTACGTTATTGGTATGGCGTGGGCGCAACAACGAGCAACACACTCCGCGTTCTTTTCAACAAAAAAGGCATCAAGCTTGAACGTGAAAAAACCACAGCTTTCAAAGGGGCGTCAGCTCCCAAGGCGCCAAAAGCTAAAAAGGTTGCGGCAAAGAAGCCTGCTAAATAATGTTCCTTAAGATTGGAATCGTTGGAAGAGCTTTGGGACTCCAAGGCTCTTTTTACGTTTCTGGTCGTGATGAAGTCATCCCATCCTCGATTAGACGAATAAAAGTCGGCAAGACCCTCGAAACCGCCAGAGAAGCAGAGATTTTGAAATCCGTTTGGCAAAGTGGCCGGGCTGCCATTGTTTGTAGTTTAGCTGCCGACCGGACTGCAGCGGAGCTTTTACAGGGAATGAGCATTTGGGTGGAAGCATCCCAAATTAAAGTGGCCGAGGAAACCGAGTTCTTGCTGATTGATCTGATCGGAAGGGACGTTCTTGACGTCAATGGTTCCTTGGTTGGAAGGGTGGAGGATGTTCTTAAGCAGCCGGCATCCATCAACATGGTCGTGGTGAATGAGGAGAAGGCGGCAGATCTTGAAATCCCCATGATCGCTGATTATGTCGATATGGGTTTTCGGCGAGGAGAGCGTCTAATTAATCTGAAAGTCGATAAGAGCGTCTTTGACGAAATCTGGAATACGCGAGGAAAAAAGTGAGTTTTTTGCGCGAAATGGCTTTTATTACAATTCACCCGAACGTCATCGAGGCCT
>JBAXLR010000225.1:0-3497 GCA_037134655.1 bacterium
CGTGGGTCGTCCTTGCGGCACACCCCATCGTAGGGACAGTATTCACAATCGGATGGATCAGCTGAGAATCTCGACGAGGCGTCAATGGTTTCCAGACGCTCGACCCAACGGATTTTTACTGCATTGATTACTTGTTCCATGTCGTCTGGTCTTGCGGATTTTCCCAAGAGCTCAAGGCTTTGTAGCAAGGGTTTTATGTTGCTTCCAACGGCTGCAAAGGTCGGCTTTCCCTCCCTAAGATTAAAATAAACAGCTGCGATATTGTTAATCTCGATCTGTGAATTGATCGACTGGTCCACTTGCCCCTGGGCAAACAGGGCCGAATAGAGTGGCAACTGAGGTTCAAGACCAGACGCAATTTGTTTTCGGATTGGGACAGAAGATGTTTTGTAGTCAACCAGGATGGCGTATTGGCTAGCATTGTGAACGGCATCGATGGACCCACGCAGATGAATCATTCGTCCATGGACATCTAATTGGCTTGGCTTTGCCTTGCCGATGGGAAGTTCCGTTTGGACATTGGCAATGGAAAATCCACCCGCTAATAGTCGCCCCCAGAATGCCGCAACATCTTGCCAGCCTTTGCCGAGCATTTGCTGAAAATCTTCAGACAAACGAATCTCTCTTGGCACAAAACGATCTGCCAGGGCCTCGAGGCGAGCAGTAGACCAGGGCACGAATGCCTCTTCACTTGTGGGGCAATGACGCAAGGCGAGTGTTGGTTCAAAACCTTCGATCTCAGTTGGGTCAAAAAACATTTCTAATATTTTATGGAGTAATTGCCCGATTTTAAGCTGTCTGCGGTCGTCTGGTAGTTCAATATTCGCAACACCCCTTGATTCCAAAAGATAGCGGTAAGGACAGTGGAGCAGGCTTCTCAATCTTGATGCTGAAGCAGTTGAAACAAGTTTTGATGTTTCCCTAATTAAGCCCTCGAGTGGCACTTGCTCCTGCAGCTCTGGCAATGGCAGCTCATCTGAGCGACAGCCAAGCCATCTTTCAGCGAGGTGAGGATCAAAAAATGTAGGCTTCATTTTTAGCTCAAGGCGCTCAATCCACCGAGAGCGAATTTGGGGACTATCGCCATTAAGTAAACTATAGGACAGATACACATTCGGGATGCGACACGTCAATAAGTGAAAGGTCGTATCTTCCAATGCCTCTAGCTCACTCCAGCCAGGCAGCCCGATACTTTGGCGAAGGGAATTGTCAATCAAACTATCAACCGGCAAAGCATGGGGAAACGAACCCTCAACGCAACCAACGATAATAGCGTGTGAAAACGGAACATACCGCGCCTCAGTTAGGCCGAGTATCTGGAGGCCCGAAAGAGGCTCTCCGGTATCTCGAAGGGACTCGGCGGCACACAATCTATAGACGTCTGAAATAAATTTTTTCCAGTCATTTTTAGAATATTTTAAGACGGGATCGAGTTGTTTTGCCTTAGCAATGGATTCGCTGACAATGTTCCAGGCTTCCCGTTCGCGCGGAGTTTTTGTTGATTCATCAAAATTAGCCAAGTGAACCACGCTGAGGAGCTTCTCCGCCATATGGTCGGAAGTGTCACAAGGTGTTTGATCCGTGTCTAGACACCAAGACCAAGCATTACAAATGTATTGGACGAACTCGTTGGTGAAGTTTTCGGTTAGAAAATTCCTAAAACCAGCCGAGTTCGGATGAGCAGACTCTGGGAAGTCTTTTAATTTTTTCTGAAGACGGTTCAAATCGACCTGAATCGGTCCAAATTTTTTGACTGTGATTGGGTGCAACAAATATTGCCCCACGGCAGCCAGATCATCTGAAAGGGCCACATCCCGGGCGAGGCGAAGCCAGGTTCCGGGCAAGGACGTTTCCCAAGAGCTTGCCAATGGCAGATTGATGGTCAAAGGAGGTTTTGCTGTTGTCGTGGCCTCCGCCTCAAAAAACTCTTTGGCCGCGGCAAACGTGGGAGCAAAGGCATTCTCGTCCGGAACTATCACGGCTATTTCATGGGCTGGCACACCGGCGGTGAGCAGGTCATGGACCGCATTGAGGGCAAATAAAGCCTCATGGGTCACATCAGCTGAAGCGGTGATGGACTTGACGTTTTTCGCCCAAGATTCCATCGACGCATTCTTGCTTGGAAGTCTGGCAGCATCCCTTAAACTGATGATTGGAGCGGTCTGTAATTGGGGGGGAGGCTCATCCAGCCAAACTTCAAAACCGGAAACTTCGCAGAGGGCATTTAGGAGCTTTTGTTCTGATTTTGGCAGGGATGTTAAGCCAGCCACAATAACGCGTCGAACGCCAAAATACCTGCGGACAGTCGCCTCTGGCGTGTTAGCGGCCTGTTCAAGGAATTTGCGGATCACTTCGCACCGCTGACGGGGTTTGCTGCTCCATCCTTTTTCATTCAGGATCGATTCAAACTCATGAAGAACAGAGAAAACATCATCGATTCGTTCTTTCAACATGTCTAACGCAGCTGGCGAGCGATGCCACTGACCATCTAGCTTGGAATGCAAAGACTCCCGACCCTCGTGGTAGGCGTCTGAGCGAACGAGATCAGAATAAAATTGCAGCAGTTCATGCGCATGTCCTAGGTTAGGATGGATGCGACGCGCATCAGAAGAAGTTGCAATCGAGTTAGCGATGGCAGACTCCATAATAAGCTCTAGCTGCGAACTGCCCATAACCGCTAAGTTAGGAGAGAACTCTGAAAGGTGGAGGTCAACAAAACTGTCCCAAGTCAATATTCTCGGAACAAACAGGGCATCTCTCCCGGTCTGTTTGAGGAGCTCTCGCTTTAAATAAAGTTGGAGTCTTTGGGTTGGTAAAACAATCTGAGTATCCCAGAGAAGCTCAGGTTTTTGTAACAACTCCTGTGATAAGGCAGTAATGAGGCAGGTGCCAGCCGGAAGGGACCGGTGGATGGCTGGGGTAACGTCGCGGTTATGGTTGAAAGATGTGGGCATAGCTCGCCATTATGCATGCCGAAACCATCTAAAACAACTGTCCGTAACCGGACAGTTAGCTTTTTTTGGCGGATTACGACATTTCTATTTCGCTGCCCGTCTCTTTTGTAATAACCAGCTTAGATAACTGATATCCAAAGGCTTCATGGCGATCTCTTGGTGATTGGCATTAAGGTGGCGCTTAAAAACGGGCACCAATGAATGCTTTGAAGTGGTCAAAACAAGAAAAACCTTGGACTTGACAACCGCAGGTAGAAGTTCGTGTACCTGCGCATCGTGAAAGCCGTCCAAATCAAGGATGAGCGCCTTATTTGCGGCATCCGCGGCGCCGGCGAATTTGTGAAGATCGGGCACTTCCTGAGGTGAAAATCCAAGGCCTTTGAAGATTTCTATGTAAGTGTTAACCAGGTTGCGATTGGATGCCATAACACCAAGAATTGGGCTTGACGAGGCCGCCTCTTGGACACCGCCTGTGGGTGGCTGCTTGCCAGAAGCCTTGGCCTGCTCCTCGATCATCTTGAGATCATTGGCGCGAATCGCCTT
>JBAXLR010000226.1:0-3423 GCA_037134655.1 bacterium
CGTTGTGCCGGTAAGTGAAATCAGGGTAAATGGGTTGTCGAACGTACACCAAACCGACTTCACCTGTGGGAATAGAATCTCCAGCTTCATTCAAGATACGAACTTTGGCATCCAACACTGGGCGACCTGCACTGCCCGGGCGCTGCAGTGCTTCAGCCGAGCTAATGGTAGTAATCATGCCAGCCTCGCTGGAGGCGTAGGTTTCATTAATGATCGGCCCGAACCACTCGATCATTGCTCGCTTCACATCGGGGGAACAGGGAGAGCCGGTGGATGCCACGAAACGCAAAGAAGAGATATCGTATTGCTTCCTAACAGTTTCAGGTAGACGCAGCAGCCTCACATACATGATGGGTACCAAATAGACGACTTCAATGCGATGACGCTCAATGAGGGCTAGCAATTGTTCCGCATCGAAGTGAGACATCAGAACCACGCATTCAGCAAGTCGCAGTGAGTTTTGAAGGAAAGTACTAGGGCCACTGTGGTAAAGCGGTGCAGGCACCAGGGCACGGCAACCGGAGGTAATTCCGAGTGCCAGTTCGACCAACTGCTTGGTTCGAACAAGGCGCGCTTCAATTTCTGCGACGGGGATCCGGTCACGTACAACACCCTTGGGCCGACCTGTGGTGCCGGAGGTGTAAACCATATGACCGCCAGGCGAAACCAAGGGGCCACTGTAGGCCGGTTGAGCAGATAACCACGTTTCGTAGGGCTGTGAGGTTGGGGATCGACTTTGGCCAACCGACAATAATGCAACGCTTTGGGGCACGATATGACTGATGCCATCCAGCAGATCACCATGTGCCAACAAAGCTTTTGCGCCGCTGTCCAATAGCAACACACTGACCTCGTCGGCCGTAAAGTGCCAGTTGATTGGGCAAAAGCTGATACCAGTTTGGCGACAAGCGTGTATGACGTCAACAAACAACTCGGAATTTCGCAACAAAACCGCTAGGACATCACCTTCACGTAAGCCCAAGGAAATTAAGCCGCCGGCTAATTGGGCACCTCGAGTGGTCTGGGTTGCAGCATCGAGGACGCAGCGCTCAAAATGAAATGTTGCACTCACAGTCGGCAATTCTTTCTATCAGAATTTGTAGGAATCTTAGGCCGCATTGGCATATCTTCATGGTTGATTTGATGGAGGTTTTGATCCTAAAAAGAATTGCTCAAATTAGCGAATTATCTTCACTGATGCTGAACATCAGTGAACCTGATAAGCCGCAGGCTCAAGCAGCCACATCAGGATTATTGATACAAACAATCACATCTAATAATTTGTACGCCATCTAGCGCTTGCTTAGGATGACTAACTTCTACATCAAATTGGATCAATGCCATGAGCACAAGCCATCCCCAACAAGAAGCCATTCATTTTTACGCTGATGGACTCAAAATTGCCGGTCACTTTACGCCAGCTGCTGGTGCTGCGCCTGGCAGTCGCAGTCCTACTATCGTATGTATTCATGGCTATACGGGTCGAAAAGAAATCTACATGCCAGGCTACATACGCGAGTTGACGGCTGCAGGCTTTAATGCCTTAGAGTTTTACCACCGTGGATACGGGGACAGTGAAGGCGTCAAATTGCGATGCAAGCCATGGGATCAAGTTACTGACATTCACAGCGCCGTCATTTATTTACAACAAAGGCCTGACGTCGATCCCGACCGCATTGGACTATATGGAACCAGCTATGGTGGATCGACCGGCATGGCGGCCACAGCACTTGATGAAACGATTCGTTGTGCTGTGGCTGTAGGGTCATTTGCCGATGGTTTAAGAAACTCATACAACCTCAGAACCTACTCTGACAGACTCGATTGGGAAGAGGTCAAGAAAATCGATCGAATTGAGCGTGTGATGACTGGAAAATCGCGCCGCATTCCCTATGGCGAGCTGGCACCTTCTGGTCGCGCAGAGCGCGACTCCATTTCGACCATGTACAAGGTCGATGAGAAATATCCTGAAGGCTATCCCATTGAAAATTCCGATCATGCAGCTGGGTTTTCTCCTGAAAAATATGTTGATCGGATTTCTCCTCGGCCCGTTCTCTTTCTGCACACAGAAAGAGACACCATGGTTGCCGTTTCAGAATCAAAACACTTTTATGACAAGGCTAAAGAGCCTAAAAAACTGATCGTTATTCCTAATGCAAACCATGTTGATGTTTATGAACCACGCAATCCTGAAGTGTTCAAAGTTGTTGTAGAACACATGATTGATTTTTTCAATCTTCATTTGAAATAAACGAATGGATCATGCATTCTGATTGAGACCATCAAATCTAATGATTTGCAATGGATAGATCTGGATCTTAGGATGAACTTAACAAATTTACGACACACATCGAGAGGACAGTCATGTCAGATAAAAACTACCAACCCAAACATGAAGACATTCACTTTTACAGTGATGGATTGAAAATAAGCGGTCAATTCACCAGGGCTGCTGGGGCGCAAGACGGGCAGCCTATGCCAACGATCGCCTGTTTGCATGGGTACACCGGGCGCAAAGAAATCTACATGCCAGGCTATGTTCGCGAACTTTCTGCTGCAGGGTTCAACACCTTGGACTTTCATCATCGGGGGTTTGGTGAAAGTGAAGGCATCAGACTTAAAAATAAGCCTTGGGATCAAGTGACCGATGTTTTGAGTGCCATGATTTACTTGCGCCAAAGACCGGATGTCGATGCCAATCGGATTGGTTTGTACGGAACCAGCTTTGGCGGCACTGTCGGCATGATGGCGACAGCGCATGACGAAAACATTCGGTGTGCTGTTTCGGTTGGATCCTCCGCCGATTGCGGCAGAAGTGCCAAGGACAAACGAACTTACTCACAACGTCTTGACTGGGAAGACATGATGAAAATTGATCGCATCGAAAGAGTGATGACAGGTCAGTCTAGGCGTGTACCTTATGACGAATTGGTTCCATCGGGTCGAGCAGAAGCTGACTCCATCGTGACCATGTACAAAGTGGCAGAAAAGTATCCCGAGGGATACCCCTTGGAAAACTATGACCACTTACAAGATTTTGCGCCAGAAAATTATCTAGATCGCATTACGCCACGTCCACTCATGTTTATACATACAGAGCGAGACACGATAGTTTCAGTTTTTGAAGCAAAGAGCTTTTACGCCAAAGCGCAAGAGCCCAAAAAGTTGGTCATTATTCCGAATGCAAACCATGTTGATGTGTATGAGCCGCGAAACCCTGAAGTGTTTCAGGTTGTTGTCAACCACATGAAAGAATTTTTCAAAGAGTCTTTGAGCCATTAGAAAATAATTCATTGAAAGAATTAAAAATCATGAACCTATTTAATTCAAAGTTAACAAAGAGGGATTTTCTTTTAACGTCAGCCCTTATACCTGGGGCAATCAATTTATCGGTGGCCCAATCCGACTATCCAAACAAACCGA
>JBAXLR010000227.1:0-3408 GCA_037134655.1 bacterium
TCCATGTCCACCTTATGCGGGTCAAGACCCAAGCATAACTGGTGTTTTGCGCAGCCTGTCTTTTTTCATCGGTAGCGCAGCTGCCTTTCTTTTTCTGTACGATAGTGCTCATAATTTTTACAGAAGTTTCTACGTTCACCATTTTACGAGTGTAGCGCTCACGTTGTTCATATCCACGATCGCTGTGCAGCCGCAAACATGTCTCGTTAGGCGGATCGGTCTCTCCGTCGCCGCATTCGCGGCGGTCTCAATGTTAGCCAATGCTTTGCTCTTGCTGCCACCGTTATGGCGAGGCTACGAAGGGCCGTCTCTCTCGATCTTTCGAGACTGGTCATCTGCGAAGCGTGAGGTAGAAGTTTTAGCACATGAATGCGGTGCCGACCTAAATCGAGGGAGGATAATCGTCGATGATCTGACACAAGATGCCGTCTTGACACGTTCGGTTGTATTCCCTGTGACGTACCTCTCCTTACAGGCTTCGATCACAAGAATATCGATTCCAGACGTGCTACAACGCTTAAGTCCGAACTACGCGATTTTACAGTGCCGTAATTTCGAATTAATCAAAATACAACCACAGGGGACACGCGGGGATCTCTGCTGCTTCAACTTTAATGGCCATGGAAATTGACGTTTCAAAGCTTTGAGTGGTCTGCAATGAAATCAGGGGTTGTGATCGTAGCTTTCAGACCTGTTTTCTATTAAGTTAGTACATAACAGTTCTTTATTGCCCAGGAAGCGAAGTTGATCGGTAAGTGCACCAGATAGGAGAGCGTATTGCAAAGATTTTTTTATCCTGGCGCTCGTATCTTTGGGTTAATGGCGGCACTCGGATGTCTGCTGTTTCTCTCGGCGAGCCCCATAGCCGATATATTCGCAAATATAGTATCATTTCCCTTGACCAAATTCGAAGAAAATCGGTTGGTTGGCACGAGGGAACTTTCTTCAGGTTTAAGAATAACCGGTGTCCCCCGCTTCAGAATTTCTTTTAACTTTTGCGTTAATGATGAAAAAGGATATCAAAATCTATTCCAGACAGATGATTTAAATCAGGGGGTACGAGCCGAATTAATAGGTGGAAAATTAGCTGTCATCGCACGGGTAGCTAATGGGTTGAGCCCTGCTGTAGTCGTTTTGTCAACTACCCTGAAAGCAAGGGACTGCCATAATTTTCAATTAGGCGCTTCTCATCGCGGCAGGCTCGTTGCTTCTCTAGATGGCGCGCGCAGCTCGATTGATAATATTATTATGCCTTTAACTAGTGTCAAGATCGGCATTGGCTTTGATGAAACCCGATCCTTCAAGGGCGAGTTGACTGGCGTGAGAGTAAGTGTGGATCGTATCCTCGATCCTAAATACATCAGCCGCCTTATAAATGGATCAGCGCTCCTTATTTTAAGCTGGCTATTTTTTGTTATAATTTTTTACGTACGGCGAGCAGGAATTTACCTATTTCAAAAAAATTGGAAGACGAAGTCTGTCGCCGGGATTGAAACACTGCTCATCTTGGCGACCATTGTTCCATGTATCGTGGCATTTGTGTTTCACTTCGCATCACGCATTTTCGATCATTTAGAAGTCGGCGTTCATGCTGATATTATGTATGGCGTCCTTCAAACGGCACCTAAGCCCAAGTTAGAATTGGTCGGCTTCATCTTGATTTGTGGGTCGAGCGGGTTGTTCGTCCTAATGGTTTATCATTGGCCAATGCTGCGGCGCTTCGCTAGAAGCTATTCAACTCCTCGCATAGCAATTCTATCTTTCATGCTTCTTTTTTCTGCCTTATCGCTATTACCATCGTCATATTTTGTTAAAGCCTGTTTCTTGGTTTCTGGAGCGATATCGGCGGTCGCTTGGTTTTTAACCTCCCGCCACGTTCAGTTGATAAGTCGCCTTGTTGTTGTCTTTACTCGTCTGATAGGTCGTCGCAAGATTGGCAGCAAAATAAAATTTTTTCCAAGCACGTTCATGTTTGTTTCGGTCGCATCACTGACTTGTGCCTTTGTCATGTTAGGAATTTACCTGCTATTTGCGGCTTGGTGGCCCATATTTATTCCCCCTGATTATTACGAATTACCGATAGTTTTTGATACGGTTCGAGGACAAAAGTTGCGATTTACGTCCGACCTTCTCGAATGTTTTACAGGTTATCTTTCAGAACAATGTCCGGCAGATGGGTCGCAAGACTACATCAATAGCATTACTAACCTGTATAACTGGCAGGTAGAGACGGGGCGCCTATTCTTCCATCATTCTTACATGCTAATGCCTCTAAAGTCATATCTTGCTTATGGCATAGAATCGAAGGTCCCATTTTTATATGGCTTCGGAAACACTTTTTTTTCTATAGCTTTTTCTGGAGGCGGTACGACCGTATCTGCCTATCTAGCTGCTATTCCGATTGTTGTAATCGTTTCGCTTCTCTTGATCGCTGTATTTGTCGCTTGCTGCCTGCGTCAAATCATTATCATGCCGATTGCCTTTCTTCTCGGAATGACCATGTACTTCAACATAGAGTTCGTGCCAGCCTATTTAGCCGCCAGTTTCAATCCTTCAAGATATCTCGGAATTGCATTGCAATTCACTCATATTTGTCTACTTACGAGAGGACGCTTGGCGACGTGGGCTTATCCGCCCTTCATCTTCATGCTTTCTATGATCTGGAACACTGAATTTGCGATTATTGGTGGCATAGCTCAGAGCCTGATCCTTTTGTCACCCAACATAGCGTTCTCTTGGCGACAAAGATTATACTCTCTGTCATTGACACTTTTCGCATATTTTTTGTTTTCGAGAATCGGAGGTGGAGGGTATGACATCGTTCAGACTAACTACCTAGGATTTTTCAACTTAGGCGTACCGGCGCTGGACGATGACCGTATCCGCGAGTTGTACATCCATCTTGTGATTGGTCTTTTCTGTTGCTTATCTATGGCACTCCTGTTTGAGCAGAAGGACCGAGATGCGCGCCTTGCAATAGCGCCCGCCTTAGCAATGCTTTTTATAAAATTTGTGTTCAATCCGGCACCACCACACCTTTTTGCTGTGCTCACATTTTCTGCACCATTCGCAATGATTTTCATACCATGGACGTTAGCGAAAAACAGATACGTCTTGGCCGTGTTTTTTATCGCATCTCTAGCTTTTTCTGGCACAACATCAATTTTATCAGGGCTGACATTCCGAAGCAAAGCTCAAGACTTCAGACAATCTGCAACCGCAAATTACGTTCCGCAACAATGGCAGGCACTCGGCGAAACTTTCATAATTCCTCATCCCGAAGCCAAGATACTCCAACGGATCGCTAGCCTACGGTCGAAGGCTCCAGCATCAGACGTAAGGCTTGTATTGTCGCCTTTCGATCACCTTATCGCGATTTATGCACCGGCTCCCGCTTATTGTGGGCAT
>JBAXLR010000228.1:0-3407 GCA_037134655.1 bacterium
GTACGTGTACCCCACGCCACCCACAAAGTCGGTTCCCTCGACCGGACGGGAGAACAACAGGTTCACACGGTAACCTGACGGGCCATTGTCCGCCCCAGCAAAGTCATAAGCCTGCGGGACACGTTTTGCACTGGTCCATTCAGCAAGCAAACTGGCGTCAAGCAACATAGCACCTGGCAAGCTTTGGGCCCGAGATACGCCCAAGTAATACTTAGTGAAATCAGTTTGCATGCCACGCACATCACCGATCGGGCCCGTCACGGCGGAGTATTTATTGGCAGTCAGTTGGGCTGCAGCCAGTGCAGCATTGGCCCGCAGCGCAGATATCAGTGCGGTGGCATAGCCCGGATCGGATGGCAGCAACAAAGACAGTGCCGTCTGAGCATTTGTCACTGCCGTGGTCGCGGTGTTGACAGTGTTGTTGGCCGCCGACGCTGCGGCCAAATTTTCCAGTTTGTTCGTCACAGAATCAGGTGTCAGAGAGCCAAACCAACCCGGAAGTGCCCTTTTTACGCTCAACGATCCAAGACTGCGACCACGGTATCCCCACCAATCATCATAGCGCTCACCCCGCAAGCCAGCTGTAATTGCAAAAATGCTGTCGCTGGAATCGACATATTTGAAGCCGGCAGGCTGGTCAAAAACAGTGTTGTAAACCGTGGATGCGTTCACCTGCTTTCGCTCAAGGCCACCGAACCAGACCAAATTAGCGAGCTTGGCGTTCCAACGCACGGGCTCTTCATACAGCACCTCTTGAGATGCCGAGTCGCCTTGGTAGCGAATGGCATTGTTACCCACTGCGGCCGGGTCAAGCCGATAGTACAGTGACGCATAATTCAAAGTCAGCTTGCCGCCATTGGACCCCACAGGTCTCTGATAGGACGCGTTCAATCCCCCGAAATACTCGGTAGCTGGAGCCGCTGTCGTCACCGACAAGCTGAGCACATCACCCGCGCCTGCGATGTTATTGAATGTCTTGGCAACAGATAACCGGTTGACCGACGTCAGGCGACTACCATCGTTGCTCACGCTGACAGTACCCAGATTTTCAATATCCGATATCTCAAGCACCAGGTCTGTGACACCAAATGCCGATTTCCTGAGTACCGGTTTAACACGTGCCCCAGGAATACGAGCCACCAGCCGCAGCCGCTCGTCCAAGTCCGGAACATTGATGACCTTGCCGCGCAGATCACTGACCTGATCGAAAAAGACGCGAGGGTCATAGCGATAGCTGCTCAACCCACCGAGTAGCAGACTACCTAGCTTGTCTTCCTCGATTTGGAGCACCACATTACCGTCATCCACGCGCTGTGCAGGCACGATACAGCGTGATGTCATGTAGCCGCGTTCGGCATACAGCTTGGTGATCCGGGCGGCCATCTCCTGCAGCTCTTGTCCGGGGACCGAACGCCCCACAAACGACCTCACCTGTTCGGCGATCAGTTTTTCCTCAAGCACCGAATTGCCGATGACTTTCAGAGTCCTGAGTACAAAGGTCACGGCACCCGCCAAGTTTTCAGGCTTGGGCTTGGCGCTGTCATCCAACTGGATGTTGTCCAAAACGGAGCTTCCGTTTGGTGTGCCCTCGCGCAGTTGGCCAGAGCGCCTCAGCTGGTCCTCGTAGTCGCTCAATCGGCCCGGCTGAGCCAGTGGGAGAGAAGTCTGCGCTTGCGCCTGGACAGTGCAAAACAGCATGGCCGCCATGACGGCCACGCAGGCGCGAAATCCTTCTACGGCGAGCATGTGGTATTTAAAGCATTCAGTTTATTGATATTGGTCAACAAAACCTGATCCACCACATTGTTGGTTTTCACAAAATTACACACGCCAGCCGCTGTCGCGAGGTAATAGGGCACGCAATTCCCTTGGCTGTTACATATTTGCAGCAAATTACCAGTTTGCGCGACTCCACTCGGATCCTTGAAGCTGATCCCCAAAGAAATCTCAATGCTGCTGGCGGTCGGGCTCACGTACTTCCATGAGTTGGAACTCGATGTGAACTGGGCCTTCAATCCTGAAGAGAATGAAAAATCAGTGAAAAGTTGGCCTGTGCCGGACACAACGACCGAACCGTCAGAATCCCCGGCCGTCCTAAACCCAGTTAGACGGTCAAAAGCCAACCATGGGCCGATCGAAGAAGGATTACACGCACTGCTTTGACCAATGATCAAGTCACAGAAAGGCACCAAACGCAACGAGTTGACGGCAACTGCACGGGCATTTTGTATGCTGACATCTGTGTTCAAAGTATCGGTCGCACCAGCGGCAACGTCAAAAGCCGTCGTGGAGAGTGACGCACTATTTTGCGCCACTTGGACCATAGCCTCGTAATTTTTAAGGGTGCCGGAAACTGCTACAGAAAGTCTCTGAAGGTTCGTTGCCAAATTGGTGGCGCTCGTTGTGGCACTAGACAGATTACCTGCGGGGATGAAAGAGGCAGCGCCAGCCACTGTTGAAGCTGCTGCCTCTCCCAATTTTGTTGCTGCATTGGCATCGAGCAGATTCAAGCCCGTGGTCGTACCAACGGCGACCAACAGATTTGCCAATGTTGATGAAACCTGTTTGTTTGCCATGCCATTTGAACTGAGAGTTGATCCGAGGGTATCCGATAAGGCGGTCAGAAGTGACGTGACCTGCTTCAACTGGGCGTTGTTGGATGTCTCGACACTTGTGCTGATCGCTGACTTCAAAAGTACTGGGGATAGGCCGGCGATAGCACTGCTGCCGTCCCAACTGGATGGAACAAGCGATGCAACAGGGTTAGCATAGATTTTCGAACTTCCGCGCTCTGCATAACGAACAGTGAAAGAGCCATTGAAGGCAATGTCCCCAGCCGAAAAGACGCCGTTGCGGTCCAAGTCCTGAAAGGTAATGGGCGTCCCACTTGCTATGGAACCGTTAACAAAGACATTGCGGCTCGCCACAGTGACCGGGAGCTGTGGCTGGAAAGATCTGCCTTCACTGTCCAGAAATGTGTATTCACCTCGGCCAGAGCTCACAGCGGTACGCCCAATCGCATCCGTGACATTCGCGTTAACGATGGCGGAATCTTCCACGACCACGGTGCTGGGGATGGGTAATGCGCTGGCTCCACCACCACCACCCCCTCCACCACATGCTGCTACCAGTGAGACGACAGTCATCGCTAAGGTGTGAAGCCAAAAATTGGGCATGGGTTGCGAAAGCTTGTGCATGATGACAGTCCGTTACTTGGAAATACGTTCAATGTTGCCCAACGAAATCAAGTGGGCTGCAATTAGCTTGTAGTAGCCTTTTTCAACCAAACCCTCTAGCTCGTCCTTGGGCAGTTTGTCTAGACGGGACTCATTGACCCGCTTGATGTTTTGGAGGATAGGTGCCTGAAAACCCACCCACTTGTTGATCGTGATCGTTTCCAGTAAATT
>JBAXLR010000229.1:0-3376 GCA_037134655.1 bacterium
ATTTACGATGAAGCGGTGCCCAATATCACCTTCGACGGTCAGGGTGTGTGTAACTATTGTCGCCAGATCGAAAGTCTAGAGGCAGAGTATCCTACCGGACCTGAGGGGGCGAGTAGGTTGGAAAAAGTGGTCGATGAAATGAAGGCCGCTGGGCGAGGTAAGAAATACGACGCGGTGATTGGTGTCAGTGGCGGCTGTGATTCGTCCTATCTGGTGCACCAAATGAAAGAAATGTATGGTCTGCGGCTGCTGGCAGCCCACTTTGACAATACCTGGAATTCGACGATTGCCACAGAGAATATTCATAACGTCCTTGAAAAACTGAAAGTCGATCTATTTACGATAGTGGTGGATAACAAGGAGTACGATGACTTATATCGATCCTTTTTTAACGCTGGGGTGAAGGATCTAGAGACTCCCACCGATATAGGGCTTGCGACAACCCTGTACAAAGCGGCCGAGAAGTTTGGCATTAAGTACATGATAGAGGGCCACTCATTCCGGACAGAGGGCGTAGCTCCTTTGGGCTGGATTTATATGGATGGGAAATACATTGAATCCGTTCATCGAGCGTTTGGCCGCTTGCCGATGAAAACGTTCCCGAACCTTTGGCTCAGTGATCAGTTGAAATGGATGTTATTTGGCGGCATCAAGAAAATTCGACCTTTGTATTTTATGGATTACGACAAGGAGGCTGCAAAGAAGTTGCTGGCTGATAAATATGGGTGGCAGTGGTACGGCGGGCATCATTTAGAAAATAGATTCACAGCCTTCTATCACAGCTATTTTTTGCCGCGCCGCTGGAATATAGACTTTCGAATTGCTGGTTATTCAGCCTATTGCCGCAATGGCTGGATGAGCAGGGAGGAAGCCTTGCGTCTCATGGGCGAGCCGCCGTATATCGAGGCAGGCTTGCTTGATTTTGTTAAAAGACGCCTTGGTTTTTCTGACCAAGAATTTGAACGCTTGATGACACTGCCGATGAAGACGTATAGAGACTATGTGACATACAAGAAGACTTTTGAGCGACTGCGCCCATTTTTTTGGCTGATGTACAGGATGGATCTGATCCCGAAGAGCTTTTATATGAAGTACACAGCAAAAAGCTGATGGCATGAAGTGGCGCGAATGAGAGTCTTTGTGCGTCGAACGGGTGTGGCGGTAGTCCATTCTTTACAGATGGCGCTGTTATGGTTGGCCTACGGCGCCTTCAGGCTTTTCGTGCCGCTCATGAGGCCGAGGCGGGGCTGGGCAGTGGGAGTCAATGAGGTTGCTGCCAATGTTCGAAATGTATCCATGGCGCTCGACGGCGCGGTGTCGGTCAGCATGTCCCCGCATCCGTTCTATCAATTTACATATGATCATGTGCTTCCTTCACGAATCCGATGGCGTTGGGCGCGCTATCTGGTTCGTATCATCTACTCGCCGTTGCTCCTCGGCTATCTCTGCCACCGTGTCGACGGGTTTTTTTATGTCGCCGGTTCGGGATACCTGCTCAATGAATTGGACGGACGTGCCCGCGAATTCCGCTTTCTGAAGTCGCGCGGGCGCAAGATTGTCTGTTTTTTTTGCGGTAGCGAGATCCGTTCCTTGAGGCTGATGTCCCAGCTTTCGAAGGCGCTAGATAGGGATCTAATCAGTACTTATCAGACCATAGCAATACCTGGTTTTGATGCGGATCATTTGGATGTTTTCCGGCGAAAGCTGGCCGCCAGTGCCGATGCTTATGCTGATCACATCTTTAATGCGTCGGTAGATCAGATTTGCTACCTGCGTAGGTCCGTGCACCCTTTTATGTATTTCTTTCCTGACAGCGGCTTCCGCCGCAGTGATGAGAAATTCCAGAGTATGCGACGTATCAGGATATTACACGGGCCTTCATCTCCCTTGATCAAAGGGACACCTTTGGTCAGAGCCGCCATTAAGAAACTCAAGCTCGAGGGCTATGATTTTGAATATCAGGAGCTTGTTGGTGTTAGTAACCAGATGGTCCTGCAGGCCTTAGCTGATGCACATATTGTCCTTAATGAGTTCTATGCCCTGGTACCTGGACAATTTGGCGTCGAGGCGATGGCAACACACTGCGCCCTGATGACGTCAGCCGATGAGCGCATTGAAACATCGTTGCCGTCGGGATCTAATTCGGCTTGGATGGTCACCGAGTATTGGAATATTTACGACAATCTTAAGCAATTGCTCGATGAACCCCGCCTGATCATACAGTATGCCAATGCTGGCTTTGAATGGGCCAGTGAACACTGTAGTCAGGGAAAGAATGCGCGGCGCTTGGAGCGTCTGTTGAGCAATCTGCCTGCTTAGTTCGATGCTCAAACGTCTTTTTCGGGACTCCGTCCTGTACACCTTGTCGACGGTCATGACGCGGGGTATCTCGTTCATTTTGCTGCCGGTATATACCCAGACACTCACGCCTGAGGAGTTTGGTCTACTGGACTACTTTGTGGCTTTGGGAGCCATTGCATCCATTTTGGTTACTCTTGAGGTCATACAGGCCATGGCACGCTTTGTCCCGGAGCGGTCAATAGATCCGATTCTCAAGCGTGAATATGCTTCAACCTGCCTATGGTTCACCGTCGCAACACATAGTGCGATGCTTGTACTTGTTACGAGCATGAGCACTGATTTGGCGTCATGGCTGTTCAGTTCACCCCAGAGGGCTGGACTAATCGATTTGGCAGCATGGTCATACTGGGTGACTGGGATTGTAAATGTGGTCCATGGCCAGCTTCGGTTCGAATTGCGCGCTGCAACAAGTGCCTTATTGTCATTGCTTAGCGCTTTGCTGACCGTCGCCTGCACCCTCATCTTCGTGGTTTGGTTGCAGTGGGGAGTTCGGGGTGCTCTGCTGGCTCAGGTGATTGGGGGTATTCTGTCGTTGTTACCCGGTGGGTATTTGACACGTGCTAGTTTTTCGCTGCGCTTCAGTTCCAGTGTACTGAGACAGGCTTTGGCTTACTCGGTCCCACTGATTCCGTCTAGCTTGGCCGTTGTTTTGACATCTTATTTCGATCGAATTGCCCTGAAGGAATTAATGGGCCTCTCGGAGGTCGGCATCTATGCAGTTGGGCAAAAAATCTCCTTAGTGGTGGCGCTGGCCTTGATCGGATTTCGCAGTGCACTGACCCCATTGATTTATGCGAATCATGAGCACGCTTCCACTCCTGATGATCTGGCCAAGGTATTTCGGATATTTTGTGTTGCGGCATTGAGTCTCACCGCTTTTCTTTCTGTCTTTGCAGCCGAGATTGTGAGCCTGATCTCTTCAGACTTATACCAGGAGGCCGCAAGAGTCGTTCCTCTGCAGGCCTTTGCTGTCTTGATGGCCAATGTTTATATATTCGCCCCCGGCCTTGATATC
>JBAXLR010000230.1:0-3313 GCA_037134655.1 bacterium
AACGACCTCAACTTCATCGCCGATGTTGACAACTTTGCTCGGGTGGCGAACGCGTTTTGACCAGCTCATTTCTGAAACGTGGATAAGGCCTTCGATGCCGCCTTCAAGTTCAACAAATGCGCCGTAGTCGGTTAAGCTTACAACTTTACCCTTAGTTTTAGCGCCGACGGAGTACTTGCCTCCAGCGACAACCCAAGGATCGTTGAGAAGTTGCTTGTAGCCAAGGCTTACGCGCTGACGACCTTCGTCGTAGCTCAGAACCTTGACTTCGATTTCTTGTCCAACTTCAAAGAGCTCGCTTGGATGGTTGATGCGACCCCAGCTCATATCAGTGATATGAAGAAGACCATCGATACCACCAAGGTCGATGAACGCGCCGTAATCGGTAATGTTTTTTACGATACCTTTAAGCGATGCGCCCTCTTTGATGTTGCCAAGGGTAGAAGCACGCATTTTTTCGCGATCTTGTTCAAGTAGAACGCGTCGAGACAATACGATGTTACCGCGTTTTTTGTTGAACTTGATGATTTTAAATTGGAGTTTGCCGCCAATAAGTTTGTCGAGATTGCGTACTGGTCGCAGGTCGACTTGGGAACCTGGAAGAAAGGCTTTGACGCCGATATCAACTGAGAGGCCGCCCTTGACGCGACTGACGATCGTACCTTCGACGATTTCATTGCGCTCAAATGCTTCAGCGATTCTATCCCATGCGCGAAGCATCTCTGCCCGCTCACGACTGAGAACCATCTCGCCCGCGTGATCTTCAAATCGATCAAGATAAACTTCAACCGTCTCGCCGACTTTTGGACAGTCCGAGCCGAATTCGTGCTTTGGTACTTCGCCCTCTGATTTGTGACCGATATCAATGACGATTCCGTCATCTGTAAGACGTACGACAAGCCCTCTGACGATCATTCCTTCTTTGACTTCTGATGTCGCGGGATTGCCTGCAAGCATTTTTGCGAAGTCTGACGACAGGTGTGTGTCCGTCTCAAATCCAGTGTCTTCGTCTTCCCAGCGAACGTTTTTCATTCCAGTCCTTGTTGTTTCTTGTAACATCGTTTTCGACTCTTTCTTTCCACTACGAGGGGTTAGGGCAACAGATCATTCTGTTGGCGGTGACTCGAGTAGAGGGAAGTGGATAGCATGTATTTATGCCTAAAGTCAAAGCATTTCAGCCTATTATGACCTATCCACGCGGGTGATTGTAAAGAATTTTAATGACCCACCGATAATCCGAAGGATTTTCTAAACCTGTGGTATAGTTGGGAAATTACCCAAGGTCGACCCTTCATCGGTAGGATTTCGAGACATGACTCTGTTGTACTGGTCCGTTGCGTTGCTGCTTTCATTTGCTGCGACATTTAGTGCGTCCTACGGCCAGGAATTCAAGGTCTCCTGTCCCAACCCCATGCCTAAAATTCCAACCAATCTTCCGCGTAGTGACACGTATAAGAGCGTCCCCTTCAAGGCAGGAGAGGTCAGTGAGTACGCCGTCTCATGGATGGGCATGTTGGCGGGTTACGGCACCATTGAGATTCAAGCACCGCAAAAGGTTGACGGGATCTGGCACCGTGGTTACCGCATGATTGGGCGCACTGGGGATTGGTTTAAAGGCGTTTATGTCGCTAATGACTCTGCATCGGCAGTTGTTCGGCCTTGGGACGATGGCGTTCGAAAGTTCTACATTGAGCAGCGTGGGGGCAAGTTCCTCGGGAAAAGCTTCACCTCGAAGAAGTGGCTTGATTTTAGTCATGAGCGCTGCAAGGTTCTTGAGAAGGAAGAGCACTCCGATAAGGGATCGTCAACCGTCGAGCGGGATCTGCAATATGGCGCCATCGACGCCATTGGGGCGACCTTGAAGCTGCGAACTTTTGATTATGTTCCAGGTAAGACTGAGAGGTTTTTAGTTTATACCTCCGAGAAGAACTGGTTTCTTGAGGCGGTGCCGATAGGTATTGAGAATGTCGTTGTACCAGCCGGGACATTTAAGGCTATGAAAGTTAAGCTTAGAACCTTCATCGGTAAGGAGCTGCAGCAAAAGGGCGAAGTTTTCGTCTGGATTGCACCGGATAAAAATCGTACCCTCGTGCAGGTGCAGGGTGATATAAAAATTGGTTCAGTTTATTTAAGGCTTTCGAAGTACAAGCCAGGAATGTAATTCAATCGTGATTTCAAAGAGTAGCTTGGCCGCTTTTGCCAGCGGCATCATTATTTTATCTGCAGGTTTTGAGTGCTTGGTCGAACCGCAAGTAGCCCAGGCCGTGGAACGGGAGTCCGTCCGCCTATCGCCGCGAGAAATCTTTCGACGGACGGCCAGCCAGTGGAGTGGCGATATATTTTTACTCCCTAAATATGGCAATACAACCCTCGAGACGTGGGAGTTTGATCCGAAGCACTGGCAGGTAAGCACGATCGCTGGACGTAAGTTGCCACCACATCCGATGACCATGCATGGCATCGCATGGGATTATGACCTAGAAATTCCCATCGTTTTTTTTGATCCAACAAATAAGTATTTCAAAAGCGGATTCTTCAAAAAATTAGCTGTGCAGCAGGATATAGTGCCAACACTGGCGGCGGTTTTGGGTGTTCCTGCGCCGGCAAAAAAAGGCGGAAGGGTTTTGACTGAGGCATTGCAGAAGATAAATATTGGACAAAATGATGGTCCACGAGGTCTTCCCAAGGCGATCTTGGTTTTAATTCAGGATCAAGTGGGGCGTCATTATCTAGCTGCCCATCCTGATCGCGCCCCTTTCTACGACCGGTTACAAAAACACGGCGCGAATTTTTTGAATGCGAGCGTGGCCCATGTGGACGTGGAGACGAGTGTCGGGCATGCATCGATAGGAACGGGTAGTTGGCCAGCGGAGCACGGGGTTGCCGGCAATCGTTTTTTTCATTCGGGTTTTTGGCGCCAGCTCAGTTCGTTTACCATCGAACTCTCTGGTCTAGAGTCGGCTAGGAAGAAAAATCCAAGTTTATTTTTTGTTCCAACGTTATCAGATATTTGGTCGGTAGCGCGAGCGGGAAAGCCGGTTGTTTTATCAGTCGCACCGGTAGCGCGCGCAGCCATCTCGGTCGGTGGGCATGGCGGCCTTTTCGTTGGTGGTTCCAAGTCATATGTAACTTGGACTGAAGAAAATGGTGGTGATGGTACTTGGGTAACAGAACCGGAAAATTATCGTATGCCTGAGTCTTTCAAGAACAAGCCTGCTTTGCCATGGGTCAAGGATTTTTTGGGGCAGAGCAAGTTATGGCGAGGGCATGCCTTGATTTCAGATGACGGTAAAGTCGACAGCCGAAATCTTAT
>JBAXLR010000231.1:0-3281 GCA_037134655.1 bacterium
TGGGATTTTGCTTAGGCCGATGATTTTGTCATTTGGGTAGTAAGCAACGCTCACTTCGCCCCAGAAGGGCAGCATATGATGTTCACAAAGGCTATAAAACTCGACTTTGTTGATACTGACGACGCCGCGGGTTTCTGAAGGGAAAATGCCTTCACCCACGACATTTTCGGGCTTGGAATCGTAACCAGACAGCAGAAAACTCACCGCCTTGGCAAATCTTTCCGGCGTTTTGACCAGTCCTGCACGTCGAGCATTTTCGCCTTTGGCCGATTCAATGATCAAACGACCGGCCACACCTAGTTTTTGAGGCTTGGAAAGCCCGGTGAAAACATCGGGCAGTCGTTCGATTGGCTGATCCTTGGATTCTGTTTTGTTATTCTGCATTCTTATCTCCTAATTCTGATCTCTAGAGTCTGAGGATTTGTTGGTTCATTGGCCGCGCGTTTCCGAAGCGAAGAGGCCTAAGATAGTGGCGGTTTTTTTACTTAGGGATGCATACTCATTGGCGGCAGCGCTAGGACTTAAAACGATGGGTTGTCCCGTATCACTGGCGACACGAATCTCCCTGTTGATGGGAATGCTCGCCAATTTTGTGAGTTTTCGCTTTTGGGCAAAGTTTTCAAAAGATTCACCGCCAAAAATATGATCTTGGTGTCCGCAGGCTGTGCAGATGTGATGTGACATATTTTCAACAATTCCCAGTATGGGTACACCTAGCTTCTCGAACATGGAGACCGCCTTGTGGGCGTCGATTAAGGCGACATCCTGAGGTGTACTCACCACGATGGATCCAGAAATAGGGATGCGTTCAGCTAAGGTCAGCTGAACGTCGCCCGTTCCGGGCGGTAAGTCTAACACCAATGCATCAAGTTCACCCCACTGGACATCGTAGCAGAGCTGCTCGATTGCCTTGCTGACCATGGGGCCGCGCCAAATAACCGGTGACAATGCGTCCGTTAAAAAACCGAAGCTAACGACTTTAACGCCGAATCGTTCCAGTGGAACCAATTGACCGTTTGTAACTGCCATGCTTGCATCGATGCCAAGCATAAGTTGGGCAGAGGGACCATAAACGTCACAGTCCATAAGACCGACTCGCAGTCCCTGCTGCGCCAATCCAGTCGCAAGATTTGTCGCAATGGTTGATTTGCCCACGCCACCTTTGCCGGAGGCAATGGCGATCACATGCTTGACGCCAGGAATTGATTTTCTTTTGTTGGTTAGCCCAAAGGGCAGTTTTGCATCGGCCAAAGTGGGGGCTTGATCAGCCGCCAGTGCGCGCGTGGCCTTCCGAAAGTAGATGCTCACATCATGGAGATCGTCGCGATCAAATTGATGCAATAAAATCCGTTCGACAAACAATTTTTGATCGAGACTTAAACCAGAGGAATCAATGTGTATCTTCGTACCGCCGGCCTGGCTCTGTGCAAGCTCTAGGACTCGACCTCGCAGCTCCTGATGGCTTAAACCCACCAACCCGGACTCAGGGTGCTGACCAGCGACAATCATGCCAGATCGAGCAGAGCTCAAGACGGAGGCATCGCGTTCGCTTTGGCGGGTGGGGTCCACGGGGGTGTTTTCGTCTAACGATTGCACAACATTGGCCTTTCAGGAATGCTACTTTGCCAAACAAGGGGACACTATAAACTTTACAACTATGCTTGTCTACTATTTGTCTATGTTCACCTATAATAGATGCCATTTGTCTATAAAAAAAATCGTCAACCTTTAAAAAATAATTCAAATTTATTTAAATTAATATTGAAATAATATTAGAATCCGATTAACTTCCGGGCACCTGAATCTACCCTTGCCTAAACTGACGTGCGGGACCTAGGTATCCCGGCGGTTAAAACTGGAGAAAGCCCTAAAATGACTGAATTATTTAACAAATCCTCGCCGTCGGATTTATCTCCTGTCACCAGTGCTGGCACCCTGGAGCCCCAGATGTCGGGTGAGGTACGGGGTTTTGAGCAGATGGGTTTAAGCCGAGGAATCTTGGAAGGCGTCAAGGCTGCTGGTTTTTTAACCCCTAGTCCCATCCAATCAGCAGCAATCCCCTTGGTCCTGACGGGAATCGATCTTATCGGGCAGGCTCAGACAGGTACTGGTAAAACAGCTGCTTACGGCTTACCTGCGATGAGTCGATTGAAAAATAACAATTCAGTGGAAATCTTGGTTCTCACCCCAACTCGTGAATTGGCGATTCAGGTGAGTGATGAATTATTTCGCTTGGGTAAGTTTGCAAACGTTAAAACTGTGCCTGTCGTTGGTGGGCAAGGGTATCTTCGGCAAGTTGAGCTCATCAATAGGGGCGCACAAGTCGTCGTCGCAACGCCAGGGCGACTTATGGATCACTTACGCGAAGGCCGGTTAAAGCGTTTTACACCACATATCATTGTGCTTGATGAAGCTGACGAGATGTTGGATCGCGGTTTCGTTGACGATATTCGGCAAATTTTGTCTGATATGCCGGCAGACCGTCAGACCTTGCTGTTTTCGGCGACAATGCCGCCTGAGATTAAAGCGCTTACGCGTGAATTCATGCGCCAGCCCAAGCATGTGCAGCTGAATTCCGGACAACAGACTAATATGGATATTGAACAGCGCTTGATCGTCATTCGTGGTCATGAGCGGGAGTCCGCGTTAGTGAGAATTCTCGAGGTCGAGGACCCAGAGAAAGCGATTATTTTTTGCCGGACGAAACGCGATGTTGATAACTTGCAAAGCGAACTAACAACCCGTGGTGTTTCCGCTAAATCCATCCATGGTGACATGTCACAGGCTATTAGGAATCAAGCCGTACAAGCCTTGAAAGACGGGCGGGCGAAGATTATCATCGCCACCGATGTGGCCGCTCGTGGATTGGATATTCCAAACGTCACGCATGTCATTAATTTTCATGTGCCAGAAAATCGCGAACGGTATGTCCACCGCATCGGCCGAACTGGTCGTGCCGGTAAGCGTGGTGTAGCGATCACGGTGGCGACGCCATCCGAGATCAGAGGCAACGATGTGTTTGCAAAAGCTCATAACGCCGAATTCTCAGTTGGAGAGGTTCCAAGTAAAAACGATGTGCGAGACAGCCTTGAAAAGCAGCTATCTGCGAAAATAGAGGGCCTTCGCCTCAGAAACGATATGGCAAATTTTGCCGCGACCTTGGCAAGTAAATATTCGGCCGAGGAGCTGGCGCAAAGATTGGTCTCTGTTATATCAGCAGGGCGTCAGGTTAGCGGAGACGATCGTATCGGTGTTACAGCTGACGAGGCCCGCCGTCTACT
>JBAXLR010000232.1:0-3269 GCA_037134655.1 bacterium
CTGACGTTCAGTGTATTAATTTATAGCCACCATCACAGGTTATTAGGTGGACGGGGACCTTGGGGTTTGGCTCTATCTTTTGGCGAAGGCGATAGATGTGGCTCTCTAGCGTATGGGTATTTAATGGTATTGAAGCCCCCCATATTTCTTTGTGCAGTTCTTCAGAACTTACCATCTTCTCAGATGCACGATGGAGATGTTTCAAAAGTTCAATCTCCTTATCCGTAAAAAAGTATTTTTGACCGTTTATGTCTATACCCAGTTTTTTGCGAGGATGAATAGTGTATCGACCGATAATAATAATAGCTTCACCATTCATTTTATGCTGACGGATATGAGCGCGAATACGTGCCAGTAATACTGGAAAGCTGAACGGCTTAATCACAAAATCGTTCGCACCCAGATCAAGGCCCTTCACTAAGACATCCTCGTTGGTTTCGGCAGTAAGGATGACTATGGGGCATTTGACCCCATGATCCCGGATCACTTTCAAGAGATCGAGACCGTAGGTATCCGGAAGGCCAAGATCCAAAATAATGAGATCTGGCAGATCTAATTTTATGGCTTCCAACCCACCTTGCGCCGTAGCAGCTTCAATCGGGATAAATTCTTCGTACAGAAGCAATTTCTCTGCGATCAATTCACGCAGATCAGTATCGTCTTCAATGATCAAAATTTTATGTCGCCAGGGCATTGAAGTGTCAGCCTATCAAATTTTCAAGTTTTTCCATCTGTATCGTGACCTTACCCAAATATCTCCAGAAGGAAAGGAGAGGACCGAGGTGGAAAGGAGACACGATGTCGCGATCAGCTTGATGACATGCTGGGTGGCTTTGGTGGCTGGGGACGTTTAGCTAGACCACACGACCTTGGGCACCCTTGGTCTGATCACTGCTGAGCCGCCACTCTTCAAGCACTGCTCCTGTTGGTCCCAGTACCTTGTCGCGGGAGAGAGCAGCCACCTCACAGACCCGCATACCTGCCCAGTGACTGAGAAGCAGGGCGAGCCTGTCCCTGTCTGCGTGCCGTCTCCCTGCGACGATCGCCAAAGCCCGCTTCAATTCCTGCTCTGTGAGCACTTTCGCCTGCGCCATAGCCCAAATCCCAGTTTCGATAAGCGAAATATTACATTCTGGAGATTCTGGTGGGCAACCGGAAATGGCGGGCAGGGTCGGCAAAGGTGTCCACGGTGCTCCCAACCCGAAATCTCACCTTTCCTGCTGTGTGATTGCGGAATGTGGGATCATTTTTGACGGTACTCACAACGCATTGAGGCAGGCTCAATGATCTCATGGGGTTAGCCGGAAATCTCATAGACTACGAAATCTATGAGATTTCGGTACCCATCCAGAGCCTGAGCAGAGAAAAGCAGAAACACAATCAGAGCATTAGCACGTGACGCAACAATCGGTTGAGCGCCAGGCGGGTTCACGCGAACTTTGCCTAGTGTGTGCCGTTTGCTTTGCTGCTGATCAGGCTCCTTAAGCTAAAACAAATGAGCAGCATGAATGAATTTCTTCGATGGGAGCGGCAGGCCCAGTGATTGCCAAATGGCATATTCCTGATACGATTTACCTCATAGGTTGGGCTGAGGGAGAGTGACTGTGGGCTTCCAATTAATTGGCGCTAAGTCGTCGGAATTCCTTGTTCGGGCTAGTAGAGCCGTACTGACCTTGATTGCAGTAGTAATGATGATGGCGAGTTTTGCGCCAGCTAGTGCTGCTTCATTCCCGTCAGACGATGAGCAGGAGATACTCATTCGCACGACCCTGATGACATTTAACGATGCGAACATGACTGGGAATTATAGCGTCCTGCATGCAAAGGCATCAAAGGAAGTCCAGGCTCAGCTCTCAATTGAGAAGCTCTTCGAGACCTTCAAGCCATTCCGCACAAACCAGTTGTTCTTCGAAGACATTATCTACGAAGACTATGATTCCTATGAGGACGCGAAGCTTGATGATGAGGGAGCATTAGTGCTCGCTGGCGTGTTCAAAACCGATAGCATCCGAGTGAAATACCGGCTCAGGTTCGTCAAGAATGACGCCGCGTGGAAGTGGCTGGGCATCAATGCTGATGTACAAAAACTGAGATAATGCTCTGCTAGTTCTCAGTGCCAGTCTGTGTGGAATCTTCAATTGAAGCCTGAATGGGGAGCACAAAATGATCAGAAAGTTTATGCTTGCCGCCGCAGTCCTAATGGCTGCCATGATGCCGAGTTATGCGAAGACATTGTCTGTGCCAGCTAATGACCCGGTAGCCTCTATAACGATACCTGATACGTGGGAAATCGAGAAGACTGAATTCGGTTTTTCTGCTGCGTCCCCTGACGAAGATATCAATTTCTTTGTCGAATATGCTAGTGCCTCACGTGTTGAGAAAATGCTGGCTCTCAATGATGAGTGGATGAAGGAACAGGAAATCGTTCCAAAGGGCAAACCCGAAGAGACGGAAGGTTCAATTGGGGGGCTGCCCGCGAAGATGTTCACCTATGCGGCGACCGACCCGGATGGAGACACCGTCATCGAGTTTATCCTTATCCCCGGCGGCAAAGGTCGGATGATACTTCTTACTCTATGGGGTTCAGAAGAAGCTCGCAAAGATAACATGGAGGCTATTCAGGCCATCTCAGCCAGCATCAAAGCGGTGAACTGACTCACATCATTTGCGGGTTGGGCGACAACCGCCTCTTGGAACGCATTGGCTTTTCAGGGGGCGGGAATTTGACTAGGTTATCTATGTTGCGGCTGAGGTATCGTAACCCGCGAAAAACTATCGGAAGCAGTCAACGCCGTTTCGTCCTTGCCTCGGAAAACCCTGGGTCCCGCACGGCTTTTACCAGCCTCTAAATTTATTCTCGTGAGCATGATCAAAAATGCTCTCAGCCCATACGTCAGAATATCATTCCGTCAACCGATTTATCTGCCCTAAACATCTGAATTTATGTCCTTTTTTCGGTAGGAATTGGCATTGGTCAGACAGCAACATTGCTGAGTAACGGGCGCATATGCCCCAACTCAGGAGTGTAAAATGAGCCACCTTAGCAAGTTGAAGATCGTCGCCCAGCAGCAGAAGCGCCTACAGAGCAAGACGGAGCATCGCAGGGCCAAGCTCCTCGAAAAGCTGGATGACCAATTGGCAATGGTACAGGCGCTGATAGCAGGCGAGCTGTTCACACGTCATCGGCGTGTGTGGCAGACCAATGATGAAGGCGACCGTGTGTTGGTCGAGCGGGTGAAGCGCACACGGGCTTGGTATTGGATGAGCGG
>JBAXLR010000233.1:0-3259 GCA_037134655.1 bacterium
CTCTACGTCTTGGTCGTTGGCGTAATCCTCCTCAACACGTAGTATTGCTTTACGCAGAATGCGCTCGGACATTGCGTCCTTGCGAAGAGGTCGAACGCCTGAAGACATCGTAGCGATATGCTTTTCAAGTGTTGAAGCAAATGCCGCAGGTGATGAAAACAGACGTTTTTTTAGAAGCTGGTTGACAAACGAAATCCCAAAAGAACCACCGCTACGTGCTCCATCCTTTTCCCTGCTGGCGCAGTAATCGTTGAGCTTTTGGTGGATCTCACGCTCATCTTTGGTGTACGGAATATTGAGCGCCTGCAACTTGCGTTGTGCGTATAAAGGCTTGCCGTCAGCGTCAACCAGATCGCTTTTGAGGCGGCGAATCATTACTTGACTCAACTGCTTTTCGTCCGGAAGAATATTTCTTGCAAAACGTTGATCGTCCAGCAGCTCCAACAATGATGTGAATGACTCCGTGTAACCGTTATGTGGAGTTGCAGTCAGGAAAAGACGATGCTGAAAATGAGGACCAATCAGGCGAATGAACTTTGTGCGCTGACTTTCAACCGCGTAGTGCGCTCCGGCTGCTGGGGCAATGTTGTGCGCCTCATCAACTACTAAAAGGTCAAACTTTCGATGAAGACCGGGGGTTGGCGGAAGTACGTCGCGCATGGCACGCAGGCCTTCACCGCTTTTAACCCAGTCCATTGAGGCAATGAGGCGGGGATGAGATGTCCATGGATTGGCATGAATGCCTCTCTCGCGCCGAAGTTCCTTGATGTAATCAGTATCGACCAGTCGAAAATCAAGCCCGAATTTCTCGAGCATTTCCAGACGCCATTTTTCCTGCAGTGAGGCAGGGCAAATAATCAAAACAGTGCGGGCACGATGGCGCAACAGCATTTCCTGAATCACCAAGCCCGCTTCAATAGTTTTCCCAAGACCCACGTCATCAGCGATGAGCAAGTTAACGCGCGCCATGTCGATAGCGCGTACAAGAGGATCTAGCTGAAAATCTTCAATACTCACACCACTTCGAAATGGTGCTTGAAGAAATCCACGATCTGCGTTGGTAGCCGCGCCCCATCGAACAGCGTCTAAAAATGCATCAAGTGTGGCTGAGTCATCCTGCCCAGTGACGGATGGCAAGCCCGCGCGTTCAATAACCTGCGCACCTGGCTCAATCTCCCAAATGACCTCAAGTTGCTCCCCGAGACCATCCTCATCAATCGATGACAAGGTCACGCAGTTCTGAGATTCTGAGCTAGATTCAAGCTTTGAAGAGTTGACATCTGCTACTACCCATTGACGGCGACGAACCTCAACCAATTGACCAGGCTCAGGACGAGCACGGTATGTCTGAGCATTTTTTTTGATCACGGTTTCCATAGCGGCTTTATTGATTTGTCGCCTGGACATCGTCCCAGCTCAGTTGAGTTATGAAGATGTTGCCCATCGCAATCAAGTGATGCTTGCCAAGTGCGAATTGATACTCTTTGCAATTGCTCGACCAAGTTCGACTGGCACTGCATTTCCAATAAGCCGCCCTAATGCCGTGAAGCTAACTACGGCATCCTTCGGCAAGAAGGCGTAATCCTTAGGAAAGCTTTGCAAAATTGCTGCCTCTCGCAACGAAATTGCCCTGTCTTGAACTGGATGACCAAACCGCCCATTACCAAACCCATAGCATTGGGTCGTCATGGTAGGCGCAGGTTTATCCCATTCCATGCGTCCATAAACGCCTGGATAAGTCCGTCCACTTTCAGCTTGATGGCAGTCTGCAACTAGATGTGTAGGCCAGTCGCGCCAAGTTCCACCTGGCTTTGACACTCTAATGCGCTTGAGATTTTTTTCAGAAAGAGACGAGGATGCGTGTAACCTGTCTCTTGGGGCACATTCGCCCGCGTTAAGTGCGCGCAAACTACCGATGGCTTGCCTCACTGTTTTTGGCTTTTCGAGTGATGGCTCAATCATTTTGATTTCGCCGTGCTTAGAAGCCAGAAGTACCATGCGACGCCTCGTTTGTGGAACACCGTATTGGGAGCTATCCACAACATCAAACCAAACTTTGTAACCCAGCCGCTTCAGAGTGTCCACAAAGTCATGGAAAACCTCATGCTTAGCCACCGTAGGAACATTTTCCATGGTGATCACATCTGGGTTAGCACCTTTTGCTAGACGTGCAAACTCATACAGAAGTCCCCACTTACCATCCTTGCCATCAAGCTCATAACGCTGCGCGTATGTTGAAAAAGGCTGGCAAGGCGCGCATCCCGCGAGAATTGTCAAGTCTGCGTCACCAAACAAGTCCGTTAACTCAGTTGCCGTGACTTCGCTTATATCTCGCTCCAAAAATCGCGCTTGATTGTTTGCCTCATACGGGAATCGACATGCAGGATCCAAGTCGATACCAGCGGTAACTGGAAGTCCTTCCAATACGAATCCGTGGGTCAAACCTCCCGCACCGCAGAAAAGGTCAACGCATGCTATTTTTTTCACTTCAATTCTCCTCATTTTGTTTTGACCGTTGTATGAAGCGACCAAAACCAGTTTCTAGCAAGCCTTTCATGTCTTGCCTTGACTTTCAATCTCTGCAGCGCCACCGGAGCGCACCCAACCATCAATCTCGTCTGTTTTGAATTTCCAAAACCGACCGATACGGTGAGCAGGCATATTGCGTTTACTTATCCATGCGTAAACGGTGTCCTTACTCACGCCAAGATATTCGGCAATTTCTTCAACCGATAACCAGCGAAATGACATGTCGAGAATTTCCATCAAAAGGTCGAAATTTGGGCAATGTTGCGATCATCTCACAGACAGCACGAAAAACAAGGGGTTTAAGTATGATTAGATAGGGTTTAGCTTGATTCAGCGTGATTCGGACGCGGAAAAACTCTCAAGATGATTGCGAGCGATCACTTGCTTACAAAGCTCAGGGACAGTCGAGCAGCAAAACGACCTCTGCCCCACGCCTGAAGACCAGTCCAGGTAGCACTTTGCCGCCTCCGTAAACCCACCGCCGTAACTCCTGCGCCGCACCTGGCCAGTCACGCTGATTGACCCGCCGCCTAAGCGTCGACGCCTGCAACCGACCGGCCCCGAGGTTGAATGTGAAATCCACAATGGCCGCAAGCCGCGTTTCCGGCTCGGTGGCAAGCACCGGACAGTAGCGCAGCGTGGCCTTCAGTGCGTCGGCCATGTCAGTAGCAAGATAAGCCTCGCCCTCTTCCATGGTGATCGGCAGATGCTTGGCATCGCAAAGATGGCC
>JBAXLR010000234.1:0-3201 GCA_037134655.1 bacterium
ACCGTTGTTTAAAATTTTGTCCTGACAGTAGATATCACTCTGATACCCGCGACTTCTTAGGTAGTCTCGCAGTAGAGACACTTCTGTGCCGATGGCATCCCTGGGCGCGTAGGATGGCAGTAGCTGGTGGAACGAGAGCCTCATTGCAAACCCCATAAGCAAGGTTCCAAGAATTAAAAAACTTGCAGTACTCACCGCGTGATCAGTGCTCTACTACAATAAACTACTATTTTCAAGTAGTTAGGCCCGAAAGTAGGAATCTTTATTTAAGCTTCCCAGCCTGGGGAAATCACATTTTTAGATTTTGCTCCAAAAATGGCGCATAGGAGATCAGATAATTAGATCAAATTGCACGCCATCACGAGCTTGAAAGCGCTGGGTGAATTGCCTACACTCCCTGCATATGCATAAACCAATGCGAATAGGTATCGACCTTCATAACTTATCCACACGTGCCGATGCAAGCGTGCGAACCGGCATCCAGCAAGTGGTAGCCCACATCCTTCTGGCCCAAAGCCGTCTTCGTGGCGAAGTTTTGGGACATGGAATACAGCTGGTTCCCCTGCCTATGCTGCCGTTAGCCTTCAAGATTCCATCACCCTCACACGTCAATAACTCAGCGGTTGTTTTGCGGAACTTTGCAGACGAGACCAACTCGAGCATCGCCGAACTATGGGACAATAGTGTGGGCAGCTCGAGCGCGAACTGGAGCGACCAAGAGTTTTATGAGCGATGTGCAGATTTAGACTGGCTTGTCATTACGGGGCTGTGTGATTTCGACCATGTGGTTCGTCGATTGCGAGCAAGCTTACCCAAGCTTAAAGTTGCTGTACTCGTGTATGATCTAGGCCCAGTCAGGCGACCTGAGTTAGTTGCACTCGGTATGGGAGAGTGGTTTGAATCTCGTTACTTGAGGTCCATTCGCGCCCACGCAGATCTTGTATTCACAATCTCGCGGCACACGGGCCTTGACTGCGCTGAGTATTTCAAGCAGTGGCCTGAATTCTCCGGAGATCTTTACTCGACTCCGCTACCTTCTGAGGTGCCCGCCTTACAGTCAGTGTCAGAAGGTCAAGTTGATATGCTTCTGCAGCGGTTAGGCGTGAAACGCGGACGTTTTTTCGTCGCTATAGGGACGATTGAGCCGCGAAAAAATCTTGGCGCCGCCATTCTGGGGTTTCGTCGGTTTTGTGAAATTGAGCCTAACGTTACGGAAGACATGCGTTTTTTATTGGTTGGTAAGCGCGGATGGAACAACGAGGACGCACGGCTTCTCGAGCTGCTGGGAGATCGTACACATCAGGTTATTTTTCCAGGATATTTATCTCGAGAGGACGTCGAAATGACGATGCTTTCGTCGGCAGGTCTGCTCATGCCCAGTAGACTTGAAGGTTTTGGATTGCCCCTTGCTCTTGCGGATCGCCTGGGTGTACCAACAGTAACCTGTAATAATAGTTCTCTGCCTGAAACGACCAGTCAGTCATCAATATTTGTTCCAACCGATGGCGCTGATCAAATGGCTTTGGCACTTTGGAGGCTTGCCGCACGTCCTGTGCGCGCCCTCCCAAGCCAGGAAACTTTGAATCATCTGCGGGAAACTTTAACCAACAGTTGGGATCAGCTTCTTAGGGACTGGCTAGACTGTATGCGAGGGAAACATGGCCTTGCTGCCTAAGTATCTAAATTTTTTGCGCAGGTTCATCCATAAGACGAGACGTCTTATTTTGGGGCCCGACTGGCAACGATCCACTGACGCCGGGTTAGCCCTCGCCGCGCTCGATCGCCTGGCCTTGCTCGAGAGTCAGGTGAACTGGAGGCTTCTGGGTTTACCATCGAGAATTGAGAATCTGAAGATGGAGCGCCTGCCTTTGTTGGCGGATGGAAATCTTGCGGAGACAGCCCTCGCGCATATGCGCGATTTTGAAGAGCCACCCCTATCTCTGATAGATAATTTATTCAAACATGCTGGCAGCCCCCTTTGTGCTGTTAGCAGTTGGTGTCAAAAAGAAAATGAGCTGATTGCTCGGAATCTGATTAAGTTAGTGATCATTGATCCGACGGATGTTTTCCGAGTTCCTGGCGAGCCGACATTAAGGGGAGAAGTCTCTTTGCAGCTTAGCATCATCGATGCTGCTGCTCGATGGACAGGTCCTGAATTTTGTCAAATCTGGCTCTCAAATGGCATCGAACGTCTAACGCCGTTACAGCAACAGGTGCTGTTCTTGCAGGCGCGCACGGGTTTGAGATCCGGCGGCGTGATTACAGGGTATTTTGCTGATTACGCGCGATGTGACGCAGGTGCCTATTGGGGTCATCCAAGCCGTTTACGTCCAATCACTAAGTCGCTGATTGAACATCTAGCCGCTGGAGCGGGCCTGGCAGCTCCCCAATTTCAGGATGGGGTCGCCACCAAAGGTATTGCTTCTTCAGTTTTTGAGATCAGACTTAAATAATCGCTTTCGATCTTAGACCACTTATAAGTCTTCTCTGTGTATGCTCGCCCAGACGATGCCATCGAATCCGCCCGTTGGCGATCACCAATGAGCGTATTTATTCCGTCTTTAAATTCTTCGTAAGTCTTATACCACAACCCACCTTGTGCTCGGGTCGTCTGAGCTTTTAAGACATCACAGGTAGCGGTGACTAGAACTGGTATATTAGACATCCAGGCCTCAAGGAGAACGATCGAGAGGCTCTCGTAGGGAGACGGCATAATGAGACACTCCGCTCCGGATAACCCCGCATATTTATCGGTTTCGCTTACGAATCCTAGGGCACGGATTTGCGGATGTTGTGGTATTTCCATGACAGCCTTACCCAGCAGAACAAGCTGTAGCTGGCTACCGGTATCAGCAACATAACGCTGAAAAAAATCAAAGAGCTCGAACAGATCCAGTATATTCATTTTGTCCAAAAAGAACGTTTTTCATTACATTCCATTATTGGAATATATGCCCATGGATCAAGATATGGAATTCAGCAAAAAATGATACACGGTCATGGGGATTAATCTTAATTTATAGTAGATATCGTCAGTTCTGGGTCAATCTCCATGACCCTTTTGAACCAGCAATTTTGTCCCATAGTTGTTGAGGCAGCAATTTTGACCCCTTTTGACCTGATTTTGACCCTTTTGAACCAGCAATTTTGTCGTTTGTTGACCTTTGTTGACCTTGTTTGAACCAGCAATTTTGTTGTTTT
>JBAXLR010000235.1:0-3168 GCA_037134655.1 bacterium
ACGAAGCACGCCAGCCTTCCCGTGAATCAACCCAAATGCCGAGTCAGGAAGGACTCGCACTTCCATGCGCTTGTTAAGTAGTGCGTCATAAAGCGCTTTGTACCTTGGCAACGCAGCAGGAGGTGCATCCTCAGGAAGGCCAGAGCACCATGAACGACGAAGCGCCGCTTGTGCGGCGGCTGCAGTGATCAAGTCTTGTGGGTCGAGGTCAGAGTTGCAGATGATGCGAACAGGCCCAGTCACTTTTGCAATGGCCTCGCCAGCCACCTCAAATAAGCTAGACCTGAAATATCCAGCGATACGGTCGTATGAGACGGCTCCTTCCAGCCGCTGGTTTAAAACGGCATGATCGAGGCGACTGCGACGGCTAGAGTGACGTTGGATCAATTTTTTGACACCAGAATCGAGCTATTCAAAATTCACTCATCTTCCGTTGGAGCGAATCCAATATAAGCCCCAAAAAATGATGGGGCTGGAGTGTAGATAGCAAATTTGATCGCATTCTCTAATTCAACCCGATCAGTGAAGCCGTCGTAACCCTTGTCGCCAAGATCTACTTCGTCATCGTCGACACCTTGGATGTTCATCAAAGCATTGAACCTATCTGTGCGCAACTCGAAGCCTTCATCATGCGCAAGAAAAAGAACATGCTTGCATAAGTCACAAGTCGGGTCTGAATCCGACTCAGGGTCAATTGCCTTGGCCCCGCAGAGTGGACAGTGAAGCGGAAGGTCATAGCGCCATGTTTCAACGCGCTGAATCAGGTTCTTCTTTTTAGCCATGATGACTCCTTAAATTGATTTGCAAGTTTTAACCGTGATCATTACGAAGACGCCCAGCCAAGATACGGGCCGCTTCAGAGTCATCAGCCCACTCGTTCATGTCCTCTGCATTTCCTAGTGCTGACAACCATTCAAGGAGACCAACAAAACCCTCACGCTTTGTCCAGTAGGCCTGGCCGAAGGTGTCCCGCAAATATTGGCGTCCAGGTTCTGGACTGTTATCTGCTGCGGCGGTTTCACGTATTGCAAACATCAGATGTCGAAGCGGACAAGATGCAAAGGGATGCGCCAGACCACTGCTAGCGCGGCCACGCCTTGCGGATAACGGCTCAGCAGGCACAGAGCCCGTAGCTGTTCCAAGCAAACTAGCGGAAAGTCCAGAGGGGGTATACATCCGTGCGCCATTAGCCTTATCGCTTTTAAGAAGCGGCTTGATATCCGTTACCCCAAAGCCACGGGCTAGCTCTTCGTACATGCCTTGGCGACGTTCTCCACGACTTTCAATGTCCAGTGCTCTTAAAAAATAACGTTCCACTAGGGAAAGATCCCGCCATGAGTTGTCAAGCCCACGAGGAATTAGAGTATCGCAAGCAATGCCTAGCGCGCGCTCAATGACAACTTGGAAGTCGCTTTTTTGATTTTTTTCACGTACAGCAAAAACTTCGTGTTCAACATCTTTGCCGTCGAGGTTGCCATATTGAGTCAGTACCTTGAGCGCTGCGGCATAAGCAGCAAGCTGGTAGTCCGCATCGTTGAAATTTGGCTCGCCGCCCTCATCAAGTTCTTGCATTGATGAAATCTGACGTTTCACTTCGTCTTCAACCAAAGGATATACCTCATCGAGAAATCCTGGCTCATTTCCTATTCGCTTCCTCAATACAAGACAGACTGTGCCTTGAACGTAGTTGCCTTTTTTAATGCCTGCCGCTTCCGTTTCTGTGCTGATAGTCCAAGCTGATGTAGCCTTTAATCCGGCTGCCCATAGGATCATGCCGAGGTCGGCCCACACAGCTGGGTCCTGGTGCGTAAACATGACCATCTGGGTGCCATTGTCAGGCATGTGTCGGGCCAGGTTTTGATAAATATCAACCATGGAACGGCGGAAGTCATCACCATCACCGCGAACTGCAAGTTCAGCGCGTGAATCAGGAATCCACTCTGGAAATGCCTTGGTCAGTTGTTTGTCATACCAGGCAAGGAAATAATCACCGAGTTCGTGGTAATTGACTGCATCGGCATATGGTGGATCAGTTATCCAAAAGTCACAAACCTCCTGAAGGTCGCGCGCATCACACGGGTAGACTTTTGATCTGCTCGATATTGGTTGATGGTCATTTGTAGATATTTCTACAACATCCTTGAAACCCTCAAAGGGGCGATTGGCCCATGTAAATAATGTGTTTAATGCTTGGTTATAGAAAGTTTGAACAGATGCTCCAATGCCGCCGCTGCGGGCCAATTGAGGGGTCCACCTGCAAAGTTTAGAGCTCCAATCGGACGAAGCAGCAATCCCAATTAAGCAGGCTGCGCGGAATTCTTTTGATTGATTCTTTTGATTGGCAGCAATCTGCATAAACAGACCATGCATCAGTAATTGTCTAGGTGTAAATAAATGGTGCCAATGAGTCCATCCACGCTCACGAATCGGTTGTTCTGTGTTGTATCCACTCATGATTGCCTTGGAAGGAATAAATCCTTCTCTTTGCCAATCAGTAAATCGTTCAGACAAGAGAGCCATTATTTTGGATTCATTGACTAGATCTGATTCATTGGGTGCTGCATATCGACGTTCACCAAGCTCATTCATCCAACGAATGCAATAAAGTCGCTCTTGAAAAACGTCATCTGAACGAGGCACGATATCGCCATTTGTCCAACGGCGCAGCCCCTCAGGCCCGCGTAAAGCTTCTACTGACCAGGTTCGACTAGAGTCGAAAGGATCGACAATTCGACTTTCAATGATTGTTGCGCCTTTCTTTTCTTTATAAAGCTTAAATTCGCTTTCTGATACCGCGAGTACTGTAGCTTTTAGGCGATCTAAACCGGGAATTTTTTGCCATGTAGCGACAATTCGGTACTTCTCGGAAATAACCCAACTGGGTGCTAGCGGAATGTAGTAATCACAACCCTCTGGTTTAACTTCTACACAATATAGAAATGCATCGGCTCGCTCCCCACGATCGCTTTTTTCAATACCCCACTCGTCTATTTGTTTTTGTACCAAATCAAGTACGACTTTTTGCCCAATACGTACTTGATCTCGAACAGATTCGCCACCGCAGAGTAAATTTAAGCTTGCCCATGTCAGCATTCCGGCTACTGGATTTAAGTCGGAGCCAAAAGCCTCACAACCTATCCTGGCAGCTTCAAAGGGAATCGACCCACC
>JBAXLR010000236.1:0-3062 GCA_037134655.1 bacterium
GGTTATCCAGCAAGGAAGTTGTTTAGGATGCAACTTATCTGAACCCATGACTGAAAATACTGGCACTGGATCAAGATCACCAGGCTGCTCTGTCATCACAGAAAAGTCCATAGTGCGACCATCTATGCGCGGCGGAGTTCCTGTTTTCAAGCGGCCTTGCGGTAGTTTGAGTTCTTTCAAGCGCGCTGAAAGAGAAACCGCAGGTGGATCACCTGCTCTGCCCGCCGAGTAATTATTTAAACCTATGTGGATTTTTCCATCTAGGAATGTACCAGCAGTTAAAACCACGGTTTTTCCACGGAACTTAATTCCAGCCTGAGTCACCGCGCCCACTACGCGCTCACCCTCTAGCATTAAATCATCAACAGCCTGTTGAAAAAGCCAAAGATTGGGCTGGTTTTCCAAGCGCGAACGTATTGCTTGCTTATAGAGGATTCGATCTGCCTGCGCGCGAGTAGCCCTAACTGCCGGACCTTTAGAGGAGTTTAATATCCGAAACTGTATACCAGCCTCATCGGTAGCAATTGCCATCGCGCCACCCATGGCATCTACTTCTCTAACCAAATGCCCTTTTCCTATGCCGCCTATGGACGGATTGCAGGACATCTGACCTAAGGTTTCAATATTGTGGGTTAAAAGCAGGGTTTTTTGTCCCATGCGCGCAGCCACTAAGGCGGCCTCCGTCCCGGCGTGGCCGCCACCAACAACTATGACATCAAATTCGGAAGGAAAATTCATGGGTCGCCTTGGACAGACTTTCGGCAGAGGGCGAATTATACGGTCTTTTATTCTTAATGAGACGCTGATTTATCCCAAATTTTTACATCGCCCCACCCTTTTTTGGCAGAACATTGTTTCACGTGGAACGTAAAGCGGCTCATGGCCAAGGTTTCACGTGGAACATTCCGCTTTTGACCGCCTAGCCGAAGAAAGCCTGCTTGGCCGTAAACAAAATCAACAAGCTGACAATCAAGAGAAAAATTCGCCGAACAAAAGGGCTGCCGTGTTTAAGTGCAAGTAGTACCCCTACCCTAGCGCCTACTATATTAAATAGCGCCATGATGAAGCCTAATTTCCAGAGAATATGGCCGGCATATCCAAACCAAACCAGCGCCGACAGATTGCAGGCCAGATTAACCACTTTAGCAGTTGCGGAAGCGCTTAAAAAATCAAAGCCAAACAGTCGTATAAAGATGAATACTAGAAAACTACCCGTACCAGGGCCTATCAAGCCATCATAAAAGCCAATCGCCACACCGGTTAAGCCTGCTAATAAGATTTCCACCCTGCCCAGAAAGCGCTGCTTAGTATGGAATCCAAATTCTTGCTGTTTATAGACATAAACCAAAATTGCAAAAAGTATGAATGGCAGACTTTTCCTAACAGCATCAATAGGAAGACTAGAAACCAGCCTCGCACCCAGAAAGGAAAAAATTAAAGAGCCAACAACTGCAGGCAAGACAACTCGCCAAGGAAGTTGGATTTTTTTAGCATAGCTCAGTGCGGCCACGCCGGTACCAAAAACACCGGACAATTTATTCGTGCCAAACAGGCTTGCAGGCACAACTTGAGGGAGGCTAACGAACAAAGCCGGCACCTGAATTAAGCCACCGCCACCGACCACAGCATCCATTAAGCCGGCTAAAAATGCAGCCAAGCAAAGAGCAAGCAAATCGACTGATAATCCATCCATAAAGACCGCCGTATGCTTGCTATTTTTAAAACAAAACGTGTGTGTGAGTAAACACTGTCGCCAAATACCTTTGTTTGATTGGCTTTATTTTAGGTGAAAGTGCCACCTTCAAGCTGACCTTCCCGCTTTTATCCAGTGCGCAGCCTTCTCGGCCATCATAATAATTGGGGAATTTGGATTGCCAGAGGTTATGGTTGGCATGATAGAGGCGTCAACCACCCGCAATCCTTGAACGCCAACCACACGCATTTGGTGATCAACCACCGCCTTAACATCTTCCGACTTGCCCATTTTGCAAGTGCCGACCGGATGAAAAATTGTGGTGCCTATTTCACCTGCGGCACGAATCCGCTCTTCTTCTGTTTGGAAATTTATCCCTGGCATGAACTCTTCCGGCATATGCGCACGCATAGCCGGAGCTGCAACAATGCGACGAGTTAGGGCTAATGAATCTGCCGCCACTTTTCTATCTTCTGGCGTACTTAAATAATTCGGGGTAATTTTCGGAGCCGCCATAGGATCGCCGGAGGCAATCCTCACGTGGCCGCGCGAAGTCGGTCGCAAATTACATACGCTGGCAGTAAAAGCAGGAAAGTCATGCAAAGGTTCGCCAAACTTATTCAATGACAGAGGCTGAACGTGGTACTGCAAATTTGCTGACGCCTGACTCGGATCAGAACGAGTAAACGCGCCCAATTGCGAGGGCGCCATAGACATAGGGCCACTACGATTTAAGGCATATTCCAAGCCTATGCGCATTTTGCCAAATAGACTATTGGCCATCGTATTTAAGGTTTTGGCGCCTTGTACTTTAAAACCCATACGCAATTGCAAATGATCTTGTAAGTTCTCGCCTACTCCTGGCGCATCCAACACAACTGGAATGCCGTGCTGTTGCAGTAAATCCGCGGGCCCGACGCCAGACAGTTGCAAAATTTGCGGCGAGCCAATCGCGCCCGCCGTCAATATTGTTTCATGCGCAGACTCAGCAAACCATTGTTGTCCACCGCCGGTGAATTCCACACCACGGCAACGCAAGCCACCGTCGGTCTTAACGATATCTAAACGCTGCACACGACAGCCGGTCATGATCTCCAAACTACCGCGACGATTAGTTGAAGACCGAAGAAAGGCCTTGGCAGTATTCCAACGTATCCCTTTTTTCTGATTCACTTCGAAATAACCACAGCCTTCGTTATCACCCTGATTGAAGTCATCCGTCATAGGAATGCCGGTTTGTTCTGCGGCGCGTCTGAATGAATCTAAAATATCCCAGCGCAGTCTTTGTTTCTCTACGCGCCACTCACCGCCAGCGCCATGAAAAACACTTGCTCCTGCATGATGGTCTTCGGATTGCTTGAACAAAGGC
>JBAXLR010000237.1:0-3054 GCA_037134655.1 bacterium
GGTTGTCCTGGGCCCCATGCTACGGCCGCTTTTATCTTCATTTTAGACCTCCACAAAAAGTCGAGTTGTCGTGATTTTGCATTTAATTTATCTAATAAAAATCAATTCTTACTGGGTGCCGTGGCATTGTATCAAAGAGTGCTTGGAATAAGTTAAGAAAAATTAGTTACATGGGCTATACCTCAGCGCCAATATATCGGGTGGCAAATTTGCCGACAAGTTTGTAAGCTTATTATCTTAGTTTGCATTTGGCTTTATGTTTGTAAATACGTCGACAGAGATAGGGGTAGACATGAGCGAAGTTCTAGTTGTAGCGAGCAAAGTTAAGGCACTCATCAAAAAACAATCCGAAATGAATACATCGTCAAATGTGATGGACGCTTTGACTAAAATCATTGAACGTGAAGTTTCAAGAGCGATTGAACGAGCCAAGGCTGACAAGCGAAAGACCGTTATGGATCGTGACTTTGAGATCTAATTAACGGTTGGGCGTTTTGTTCTATGCGCTTCTTCGCACATAGATCATCGCTTTATCATCGGCATGGACTGAGTCCTTGCCGATTTCGTTTATGGTTTTGAACAATTCGTCCGCGGTTATGTGCAGGTTTTGATTTGTCGTTAGGTGTCTGATTAGTCTTGCAATCGGGCGCGTGCCCTCGATGCAACCATCACTAAAGGCAAAAATAAAATCACCAACATCAAGCTGGAATGTGGTTAATTGAACTTCGATATGGTCCAAAGTTCCCAGAGAGTGACCACGGGCGGGTATCAGTTTTGCGCCCGTTTTGCTGACATGAACCCAACCAGCCATCCCGTGAACAGCTATGGACATCTTTCCGTTGTCGTCCATCTGCGCGGCGCAGACGGCGGAACCGATATTTCCTCTGAAAAGATTAAAAATGTGAATGTTTAGCTCCTTAATTGTCGAGTCAAGTGGGGTTGGTTCAAAGTCTTTTTTTCTTAAGAGACTGACAATAGCGGCTACGGCAAGTGCTGCCGCTGGTCCTTTCCCGGTCACATCGCCCAGTAAAAATCTGGTTTTGTGATGACGGCCGTCACTAAGAAATAGCCAGTCCCCTGCCAGGCGATCGGCGGATATATACTTACAATCCCAAGATGCGTTTCCTCTGTTCCCAGTCATTTGGGCCGGTAAAAGATTGCTTTGGACAGACTGGGCGAGCTCCAGTCGATCGTCGATATTTTGAAGTTGGTTTTTCAGAAATTTTTGCTGTGCGTGTTGGTCAGCCATTTCGATGCCTGTCACCGAGGCCATAAAGATAAACAGTACAAGATCAAAAACCCAAGTCAAATTTACTATTTTTAGACTGATTGAAAGATTTAGGGTGTCGACCACTAATTGGGCCAAGTCGATGAAAGCAAGGCAGCAACCAAGTATTAAAATCGCGCTAAATGCTAGGGCTACTCGGGAGCGCATAATTGATTTCTCTGACTTTGAAAGCAGCCCTGCCATGGATACGGCGACTATTACAGAGAAGATATAAACACAAGGTTTGATAACGATGGCAACAACGTCGAGACTTGTGGTTGCAGTTTTATAGTTCATGAAAGTAAGGCTGAGCAGGTTGAATAACGTCATCGCCGCAAGTGCGACTGTCATGAGCAGATTGGCGCGTTTCAGCTCCAATCTGAAAAATGCATAAATAAATCTTGCCAAAAGAATAAGTGAATAGTTTCGCGCCATCAAGGCTAGCAATTCTTTGAATTGGCCGTCTAGCCCGAGGCCAGCAGAGTATTCTGAGCGCATAAACAGTTCGATGCTTGAGGTCAGACCAAATAAGAGAAACCACATGATTTCCTGGTTTCGACGAACAAACATGAAGAGCATGGCAAACACGACGCAAAAAGATAACTTCGGCAACAAATAGAGAAGTTGGAGGCTGGTTTGGTTGTCACGGGCGAAGTGTGCTAGGCCCGCGAGCTTTGACCTGGGGCCAATGACGAGATCCCCGCGATTTGAAATGCCTTGATAGGGCAGATCACCCGGAAACGCGCGAATGGCCAAGTTTATCGTGCCGTCAGGTTTCAGGAAACTTAACGGTATCGGTGCGAGCATGGTTTCCTGGGTTCCTTGGAAAACCAGATTATTGTTTAAGAATAGGTCCCAGCTTTTCGCGAACATGAGAATCGTATGGAGGCTCAGTGGTTCAGTTGTTGCGTTTTTAATCAAGTTTTCAGGGATTTTGATGGTAGCTCTGTAAAAAATCGGTTGGTTTTTAGACCAGTTCTTGAGTGGGAATTCACGCATGGGGAGAACTTCATGACGTCGAAAGAAGCTGGATGGGGTGGATTCTTGCCGGTAGCATTCGTCAGATTCACAGCCAAAGGAAGTGCCATAGTGAACGTCCCATTTAACCTTTTCTTTGGTTAAATTGTAAACCTCTGGCGACGAGTAGATGGCGGGTGGCCAATCCCCAAATTCTAGCAAACGGGTCACGAAGAAAACCGCCGCTAGAAGTAAACATGTCGCAGCGATGAAAAGTCCAAAAGTATTCCTTAATTTATTTGCGGTACCAGTTGGGCGCTCTGAGTCCGCCATGGCCTGTTCAATCAATCGATAGCCAGGGATGAAGTCAGTCCGAGCAATCCGTGCCGTGACTTGATCAAGCCTTTGTTTTATCGCGTCCCTGCGTTTCATAGTGCCTCATTTTGCGAGTGCAGCCGCCCTATTTAATTCCGTCGCGAGCCAAGCTCGGAGAGAACCTGATACTGATTTTTTCGCGCGCTGGTAATCAACCGTGTTATAGCTGAGGCCTTTGTGATCCGACGTAAACAAGTAGCCAATATTTGGTGTTGGTGTATCAGCTAAATCTTGCATGAGAGCGCCCAGGTCAGAGTTGCATGATTCGAGGAATAAGACGTTGAAAAACATATTGCGAGACGGGTCCATGATGGCTCTCAGCATCTGCTCTTTGGATATACCAGCAGCTCGTATGTCGTGTTCATGGATGGGATCGGCACCTGCAAGGCCGTCTTTATCAAGTCCGTCTTTATCGAGTCCGTCTTTATCGAGTCCGTCTTTATCGAGTCCGTCTT
>JBAXLR010000238.1:0-3050 GCA_037134655.1 bacterium
TCCCACGAAATTCTGCCTGGGAAAACTGAAAGAAGCCCAATTCACCACCAATCTGCAAAGGGCCTCGAACAATCATGGCTTCGAGCCCCAATGATGGTAGGTAGAGGCTTTGCAGTCCAGCTCCGACTAAAAATCTAAGATCATTTGCGATTTTTGTCTCTTTTGTAGTCTGTAGTTGCGAGTTTCCCTCAGCCGCTACTGGGGTCTTTCTTGCTCGTTTCGATTTGATTTTCTTTGTGGTTACCACCGCCGAATAGGATTCGGTTGCGAATAGAATCATACCGATTGTAAGGGTCAATCGGATCATCAGCTGCCGGCCGTAAAATCCAGACAGGGTGTCATGAAGCTTTCATTATCTAATGATTGGGGCACCGAGTACCCATAGTAATCAATTAATTCCAAGTCTTCTTGCTGATTTCGCCTGTGAACCATCACCGAGAACTCACCGTCGGTGGCTTGCTCCATATACAAGTCGTCAAGTCTTATACGACCGTCGGAGAGTGTTGAAAATCGGGTTCGAGTCAAGGTGCTACTTACTGATCCAAAAAAATCAACTCTACCGATTGACTGATGGTAATACTGTGTCGCGTCTCTGGTGTCGAGCTTGCGAAGAATTGCGTTAGCCTTGTTGGCGCGACTTTCTTCAATGGCTCCGCGAAGCTTACCGCGATCACGGATGTTTTCTTGGAGGTACTTGTCACCATTGTAGTCGGGGTCAAAGTAGGCTCTAAATTCCTGCTCATTTTTATAGAATGTGTCGCTAATTTGCTCTGAAATTGGCGCCTTTGCCGGAATAAATTTACTAGAGAGTGCTTTGCATTTAGAGCGAGTCGTGAATATCTTTCGGATTCCTCCCAGGTCGCCAATTAGAAGATTGTTGCGCCCGGCTGCAAAGTCATCCATGAGAGTTTTAACCGTTGTTACCGGAAGTCCTCCACGCAGTGTTAATTGCGCCCCGGCGGGGAACTTTGTGTAGTAGTTAACAAAAAAATCTTGCTCAGGCTGGTATAGCTGAATTGACTGGCGGCCGCTGTTAAATGGGCCGAAGTATTTAGCCACTTGCAGTCGAACAAAGTCGGAAGCAATTTTTTCAGTTGAAGAATCCTGGGAGTTAGCACCCGATTTTGATTTTACATATTTCGTGTAGAAATTTTGAAATAAATTTTGTGTCAACACGCGTTCTGAACATGAACCTGGCCTATCTATGGAGGCCGGTTCGTAGTGTAGATTCAGCACACCAGCGAGAATACCTTGGCTTCGCCATTCAAGTGCCTGTGTGCAGTAAGTTTTTATCAAGTCAAATGTCCCGATTTTGTAGATTTGATCTTTTGGGACGACGCATTGCTCCGCAAAAACGTTGGATATTTGGCGGCTTATCTCGTTTCTGATCTCGTTTGGACGTTGTTCTGCGCTTAAAAACCCAAAGGGGTTAAACGTGCTTCGAAATCCCGGCAATGGAAAATTTCCACGCACATGTTGGCTAAGCAATGTTAGAGCGTCTTTGGTATAGCCGGAAGAACTTTGTGACTCCGCGTTGAGGACGAAAAGAATGGCACCTTTAAGTTCCGCGTCGGGCGTGCAAGCGAGTGTGTTCTTTACATCCTGATAATTAAGAAGTCCATCCGGGCCAGCGAAAATTTTTGCGATCTCCCAGAGAAGAGCGTTTTCTCGGTGCCTTACTCTTGCATATTCAAGCTCTCGCTTTGCCCAGGCGTCGGCTTGTGCAATAGCACCATCGGCTCTAGCTTTAAGCTGCTGAATGCTTTTGAACTGATTTGCAATTGGCTCAATGAACGAAAGGAAGTTTTGCGCAGGTTTCGATAGAAGATCTGTAATGTCCGATTTTATATCGTTTTGGGTTTCCTCGGCACCTTTTAGTTTCGCCGTTTGGGGATTTGTTGATTTACAGGACGTTATAGATAGAATGACTGCAACTGACAACGCTGCCATTAAAGGGATGGCTAGTCTGGAGTTGAGTTTTGGTTCGGCTTGATTAGTCTTTATGGTGTTCCTCAGACTCTTTCTCCTCGCTGGTAGCTTCGTGCCCTTCGGACTCATGTTCTTCCTCTTCATTCTCTCCGAGTTGAAGATGTATGCCAAAAAGATTGAGTGACCTTGTCGCAGGTTCAAATTTTGCCAAGAGATTTGCTCCCCAGCCAAGTACAAGCAGTAGTCCAATTATTCCAATTAAGGTTTTTTGATCGCCGATAGTTTGCCCTGACGCTGGACTATCTTTTTTGCCGTCAATCATGCTGAGACCAATCATTTCTTTATGTCTGATTGTGTGTACCACAATGCCAATGACGTGAGTTACGGCCACAACCATAAATAGCGTAGCCAAAAACTCGTGAATCTCTTTGATGTCATGATTTTCAGGGCCCGTTGCCATCCGAAACCCAGTCATTCCGAGAGATAGTGCAAGGATCATCATGATCACGGCCGCCCAGCTTGAGGCAGGATTATGGCCAGCCCAGCGTCTCTTGCTTCCAGAGAAAATACCTGACATGTAGCTAATCAAATCAGCTGGACGTAAAGCAAAGCCAGAAAACTTTGCATGTTTCGTCCCCAACACCCCCCAAATAATTCGCAGTACGACCAGGAATGACAAAGTCATACCTGCGATCATATGGTAAGAAAAAGTCACCGACTCATCGTCTACGGTTTTTGTGATAACAAATGCAGTCAAAAAAAGACCCACAAATAACCAGTGAAATAATCTTGTTGGTAGATCATAGACGAGTCCTCTTGCCATTTTTGCAGCCTTTCTTCGAGGTCGAAGGGTAGAAAGCCCTGTTTTTATTATCGGTTAAGCTAGACCAATAGTCCAGATTTTCGAGCCTCGGGAGAAGGTTGAAAGTTTAGCTCAAGAATCCACAAGCGAAGAGCTTGGCGCAGTAAATCTTGTTGCTCCGGGCTCATTTTGGCTTTGTCGATGGATGAAAGGTGATAGGTCCCGTCAATCTGAGGAGTGGCTTTGATTTTAAAGCCAATGCGCTCAAAAAACTCATGGAGATCACTCTCGTCTTTGAATTGTTCTTGCTGTAGGTTTC
>JBAXLR010000239.1:0-2998 GCA_037134655.1 bacterium
CTTTTGGCTCAACAACCCGGTTTATTACACGAATCAATTTTTTATATAAACATAGTTTTTGTTGATTTTTTAATAAACCTGGTTTCTCTTAATATCTGGGTCGGGGAGCCAAAATACAAAAGCCCGCAAATCAACATTTGCGGGCTTTTTTTACTCCAAACCATTTCAATTGAAGTAGGCAAATCACATCAAAAAAATCTGCTTAGGTTGGAGTTTGAATCGATAAGTTTTTACATGCCTCTTACTTAATCTTCGACAGCAGGTTCACATCGGTGACCAGATTTCTCACGCCATGAGCATGATCTTCCTTGAACACGTTGCCGTTGCACCATTTGCCCACGCTCTCGGCGCTAACCTTAATGGCTTTGGGGCGTACGCTCCACGACACTTGTAATGGAGAGCCTTTTTCGTTGTAGGAAGGGCCGGTAGTAGATCCGGCATATTGAACTGGTGTGCCTGTGTTTGCAGGAATATTCAACGCTTGATGGTAACCATTACGCTGACCCACTTCCATGAACTTGTTGAAATCTGCCCCTTTGGCGTTATTCACGAGCACAAAAACTTGGGCTTCTACACGAAGTTGCGGGTTCGACAGATTTTCGTTGAGGCAGGCTCCCAGGGTTGGACCAGGTGTTACCTGAGCGGTGGTATGTACAAAGTGCACCTCGACAGTATCTCCGGCATTCAATCCGCCATGCCCGCTGGTGCATACGTCTGCTTCCAACTTAGTTTTCTCGGACGCCGATAATTTGCCGCTGTATTCAAACCCCGTTCCGTGGCCATTACCGTCACCATTGCCTGCAAACTTAGTAAAGTTACCGCCTTTATGCTCAGCATTGGTGTGAAAGTGGATGTTGCATAAGTTCATGGCCTTATACGCAGGAGCGGTGGCAAATGACCGGCCATTTTTGCTGGCTTTTACTGAAATATCGCGTGGAGATTGCGGGCCAAAACCCTTACCCTCAGTAGCGTTAACTAATGCGGCGTTTTGCGCCTTAATCACATCGTCAGTTACAGCGCTAGTTTCATGGTGTTCAGCAAAAGCAGAAAAGGCCATGCTGATAGCTGTTAACGAGAACAATAATTTAGAAAACTTCATTACATTACTCCATTCAATGGGTGGGGAATAAAAACAAAAGGGTTCAGATCTTTGTCGAAAGCCTTTGATAAATTTAGATTGATTATTAGGAATAATAAATTGAATCATATTGTAGCTTAATCGTTCAAAGCTCGAATAATCATCCCTTGGTTATGGATTAGCGAGGAAAGAGATTAAACAGTTATTTTTAAAGCTACTTTTGGTTGTGCTCAGCTAACTTATTTAATAAGTCTTAAACTTGCGAAATGACTGCTAAAACTCTTATTTCACTTTCTGAAGATGATACTTCTCGCTTAATTGAAATGGCGTGGGAAGATCGCACCCCATTTGATGCTATTGAGCGAAGCTTTGGTTTATCGGAGTCGCAAGTAATAGCCATCATGCGCACTGAACTTATACGATCCTCGTTTAACCTCTGGCGCAAAAGAGTCACGGGTAGAGCAACAAAACATGCTGCACTCAGAGATAAGTCTGTCATGCGAGCTTTCTGCTCAACGCAATACAAGCATAAATAGTGATGATGAAAAAACTGACTATGTATTACGATGGTCTCTGCCCTTTATGTCAGGCCGAGATTTTGTTTTTATCACGACGTAATTCCGCTGGCTTATTAAGTTTTGTGGATGTGAATTCAACACAATATTCTGCGGATGCAGTGGGCGTGTCTTGTCAACAAGCGCTCGATTCTATGTATGCGCAATATGATGATGGTGAACTTATTAACGGTGTCGATGTTTTTTCTGCTGCTTATCAGCGCGCAAACCTGCCTACCCTGGCTTGGCTGTTCTCACGACCCAGCTTGCGCCCGATGCTGAATTGGGGTTATCGATTTTTTGCTAAAAACCGCCATCGTATTTCGAGTATTTTTGGCCCTCCGGCATTATGGTTGGTAAGAATGACATCGAAACAAAAAGTATGAAGTAGACCTCGCTTGGGTTCGCAAAACTTATTGGGTATTGATCTATGCGCGCACGGCAATATCATCCTTAGAAAAGACGAGGCGATGTAAACCAGATTTGGAGATGGAGCACCCTAACTGCTTAGAGTGACGTGCTTGAATCCTTCACAAAGGTGCTATATACTCCCGCCATATACACTTTCTATCCTGAGGTCATGATGACCATTTCCACCGTCTTTATTAACAATCGCACCCAAGCTGTTCGGCTGCCCTCCGAGCTGCGCCTGCCGGAGAGCGTCAAGCGTGTACAAGTGCGCGCCGTCGGCAACGAGCGCATCATCTCGCCCGTGGATAGCACCTGGGACAGCTTCTTTCTCAACGGTCCGCAAGTCAGCGAGGATTTTCTGCCGGAGCGTGCTAGTCAGGAGCAATCCGAGCGGGAATCACTCGAATGATTCGCTACCTGCTCGACACGAACATCGTCATTTACGTGATCAAGCGCCGCCCTCCCGAAGTGCTACATACCTTTAACCAGAACGCCAGCAGAATGGCGATCTCGAGCATCACTCTCGCCGAGCTCTTCCACGGTGCGGAAAAGAGCGCACGGATGGCAGACAATCTACGTGTGATCGAAGACTTCACCAGTCGCCTGGAAGTCCTGCCTTACACATCCAAGGCCGCACACCACTACGGGTCCATTCGTGCCGCGCTGGAGTTACGAGGGCAGACTATCGGAGTCAATGACCTTCACATTGCCGCCCATGCGCGCAGTGAAGGACCTGTGCTGGTGACAAACAACCTCAAAGAATTTGAGCGCGTACCCGCGCTGCAGACAGAAAACTGGATCGAGCCACAGCGCTGAACAAATTTCTCATTTTTTAGCACTCCTTGTCGATCATGACGTTCACGATTAAGCGCAGCAGATACTCTCTTTATGTGCTCCTCTTTCTTGCTGCCCTGTTTGTTCATGGACTTTGCCATGCCACTGAGTTTCAGCTGCG
>JBAXLR010000240.1:0-2942 GCA_037134655.1 bacterium
GATGAGACAGGTAGGCGCATCATACAACACGTTATGAACTGGTCTATGACCCTGGCAGCAAGGCCCGCGGTTGTGAGACGTGGTCCATATGGATCCAACGCGGGCCTCTCTGCCGCGGCTGCTTCAACATGGTTTGCCACTGATAAACCCGGTCTTGACGATAATATTCAACCGACCGATTACATGAAGCAGTATCAAATTATTACGTTTGCCACATCACACCGTTGGAAAATTTTCAGTGAGCTTTGGAAGACCCTTTATGGCGAGCAGAATGTCAGCACAGTTCAAGATCCTTCTAAAATAACCTTCCAGGAGAGAGCTCGACGGGAGTTACTATATACTATGGACCGCCCGGTTCGTGGACCGGAAGATATCTTTTCGAACGACCAATCAAAATGGTTCGTGAATCGCTATCAGCTGCTTGAGACCGATTATATAGAGCCAGTAACTTTTGGCGCTTCAATTTCATATGACAGACTTAATGATATCAATCGTAGACAAGAGGATAGAACTCGTGAGAACCGCCCCTGGAGCGAGCTTGACTCAACACTGAACCTGGCTGTATCTGGATGGTCATTAACGGGCGTATCGAAGTATAACATCTATGACAAACTACAAAGTCGATTCGCCTCGACGCTCGTACCACCTAGTTATTTTGATACCAATGTGTCGCTCGGCTATACCATCGAAAGAGCGCCTTACCAGAATGAATTAGGCCGAATTTTATTCGCCTCAACGCGGGAGCAGTCGACCACCATTGTTACTTCACTCCTGAGGCCATTTACTGCCAGTTGGAGTTATTCGCGGAAAGAAACAGAAGGCGTGACACCAACGGATGACTATCGCCAAAAACTAGGTTTGGGTTATGCGTCCCAGAGTCAGTGTTGGGGGTTGACGTTTGTACGCGAAAAGCCATACGGCGTAGAGGAAAAATCTTCGACTTATCTTCTACAACTGAATGTGACGTTCATGGGTCAAACCCGCGATTTACCGAACATGTCATCGGCTTTGGAACGGCAATTCAAAAAATAAAAAATGATCTCAAAGATCAGATTTTAATCGTAACCGATGTGCCACAGTGGGCTGGGTCTTCGCTACATGCTTGAGATTTAATCTCAAGACTGCCACCAAGTTTTTGGGTGAAAAAATTAGCCAATTTAAGCCCTTGGCCAGAGCCCTTCTCAGAAAGTGTTCCGCATTGCGGTTCGAAATGTTCGCTTCCACCCAATTTATTGAGGATGCTGGTCGGTATTCCAATCCCCTGGTCAACAATTTTAATCTCGGTCTGACCAGGAGCGATTTGTATTGCTGAGATTGAGATCATTGACCGCAAGGGTGAAAACTTTACGGCATTGGTTAGAATGTTAAGGATCACGTGATCACGAAGTATGATGGGATCAGTGTAACTAAATAAGCCATGCTCAATATGATTCTCAATCGTTATCTCCTTTTGAGCAAGGCGGTCTTTAATGAGTGATATGGCTTCACTTACGGGTGCTCTGATGAATGCTGGCTTTCGCGTCGTAGTGATTTGGTCTGTTTTGTTATGATTCGCTTGATGAAATCGCTCAACAACACCTTCGGCTTGTTTGAGCGACCATGCGGCGTGACGAGTGGGCCTTATGTCGCCTGAGATCAGGGTCTCCTTCAAGCTAGAAAGCGCGACCTGTAGGGGTGTCTTGATATCGTGGCAAAGTGCTTTGAGATGTAGGGTGTTCTGCGCCATTTTTTCAGCGATCATTTTATCCATATGCAGTTTCATGGTATCTATTTCTCGCTGCTGATTGAATAATTCAGCAATGATTTTACGATCGGTGCCAGTCAGGCTTTGCTTCCATGGATCGGCTTCGGGGCCCCAGGCATCCCAGGGCCGAATTTCCCATTCACAGTAGGGGTCGCCGCAGGCAACACACTTTGTTTCGATTTCAAGCAGATCCATGCCAAAAAACTGGCTGCACCATGCGCTGCCGTAGCCAGTCAAAGAAAAACATACTGGTGTTGAGCTTGGGCCAAAAGAATCCAGATGAGCAAGTGCCTCGTAGCTGTTGATCCACCGGCCACGGAAGGCGAATTTTTTATTCTTGCGGTCCAACTCTAGGAATTCCGGGATGACTTTAACAAGGCCACACCAGCCATGCATAATGGGACCAATCGCTAGTTTGTCTTCGCCCTGAATGTTGACAAATAGTCTATCGAGCGAGTGGTAATCGTGGATTGCACTTTCATATCCAAACTTTGCAAAAATTACCTGAGCTGTTTTTTCACCAACCTGCTCGATGGTCGTCGTGCGCAGAGATCTGACAGAGGCATGATTGAACATCAGCATGCGATTTTTAAGGAGTTCTATTTTACCCATTTCCGGCATGAATTTGAGATTTTTGTCGAGGATTTCTTCGATGGCCTGTTGATTCACGTTTTTGTGTCTCCATCCCTAGCTCAAACGCCAGGCGTGATCTGTGGCTGCTTTGATCTGTTCGTCGTTCAAGTTCATGGTAATACTTCGCTCCCAAGCGTTCATAACAAGCTCTGGTAAATTGAAGCCACTGAGATCGGGACCAGCAAACGCACCCGCGTCCATGCCGTGTGCGACGTCTAAAAAGTGTTCCATTCGGCGCTTATATCTATCCAGCTGGTTAGGCGACATTTGAGCAATGAGCTCATCGCGCTCGGTTTTTGAAAGTGGTGCGGTAATAGAGTCGCCAAATAGCCAGTCGGGAGGTGTCTTGCCAATAAATCCTTTGATCCAATTTAGACGAGGTTGAAGACTTAATTCCTCGGCCGTGCTGACATATAAATTTTTGAAACCAGCTGCAAATAGGTGCCTTGATACTCGGAGGCCGCTCGCTTGTCCTCGGAGATTTTTATCGATAAATAAAGTGGAGGATTTTCCAATTTGAGGGATGGCATTAAAGAGCTCGTGATGGCATCTAAACGTCCGGACG
>JBAXLR010000241.1:0-2922 GCA_037134655.1 bacterium
CAGGGACCAACCGGTTATGAGCCGGTTGCTCTAACCACTGAGCTATGAGCCCCCACTGAAATTGCGAGACAATCTAAACGATCGCCCCGTAATCTCCAACGGTAGAATCACCCCTCGATGAATGCACGCAGTTTTTTACTGCGGCTTGGGTGACGAAGCTTACGCAGAGCTTTCGCCTCAATCTGGCGGATACGCTCACGTGTAACATCAAAATTTTGACCTACTTCTTCAAGGGTGTGATCGCTGCGCTCAGCAATACCAAAACGCATACGCAGAACTTTTTCCTCGCGCGGCGTCAGAGTTGCCAAAGCTTTTTTAGTTTGCTCGGACAAGCTCGCCGTCATTACACTTTCGCTTGGGCTAGCCTGAGATTTATCCTCAAGGAAGTCACCAATGTGGTTATCTTCTTCCTCACCAATTGGCGTTTCCAGAGAAATAGGCTCAACGGCGATTTTTAGAACTTTTCGCACCTTATCAACCGACAAGTCCATACGGGCCGCGATTTCCTCAGGTGTTGGCTCGCGTCCCATCTCCTGCACCAGGAAGCGGCTAGTGCGAATCATCTTGTTAATGGTCTCGATCATGTGAACCGGGATACGAATTGTTCGCGCCTGGTCAGCGATTGCACGCGTGATGGCCTGGCGAATCCACCAGGTAGCGTAAGTTGAAAACTTATATCCGCGACGATACTCAAATTTCTCGACTGCTTTCATCAAGCCAATATTGCCCTCTTGAATCAGGTCCAAGAACTGAAGCCCGCGGTTTGTGTACTTTTTGGCGATAGAAACGACGAGGCGGAGGTTGGCTTCTACCAGCTCTCGCTTCGCATTCTCGGCCGCCTGATGCATAGCCGCCAAATCCTTGTGAGCTGATTCCAGATCAACCAGAGTCATACCGGTTTGCTGAAGAACCCTTTGGATGGTGTCTTGAGCCGACTGGAAGTTTCTCACAATTCTGAGCCACTCACGGTCACCAGCGGCGCCAAATGGCTTTTGATTTCCAGACTTAATATATGCACCCAAGCCGTCAACGTTCGTTTGAAGGCGCCTTGCATAATATTCCATATCCTGGCGTGCTTCACGAACAGCGTTCGCGTATTGAGCCATCTGATTGATGACGCCAACCAAGATTTTACGATTGATATTTAGGTCTTTCAGACCAGAAAAAATTCTCTCGCGAATGGTGTCAACTTTCGCCGCTGCTTTTTGGCTGGAAGAAGCTTTTTTGTTCGCAGCCTCAAATTCATCATGAATCTTCAAAAACTCCACAGTTTGAAGACGAACTTTTTCAAAGTGTTCTTGCTCGTTATTGCTCGCTTCGTCGTCGTCAAAACCCTTGATGAAAGCCTTCATTCGGACTTCATTAGCCACGAAAGCTTTGGCGGTTCCGATGACCGCATCCATGCCTAGGTGGAATTTTAGAACTCGCTCTAAAATACGGTTTTCTTCGTTCTCGATTTTTTTAGCGATAACAACTTCACCCTCACGCGAGAGCAACGCTACCGCACCCATTTTCCGCAGGTAAATACGAACAGGGTCATTTGACTTGCCAATGGCTGCGTCCGAGGCATCAAACTCAGCTGGAGCTTCTGCCGCTTCTTCGCCCTCTGAGTCAGCCCCTTCAGCGTCCCCGCCCAAATCAGTTTCATCCTCGATTCCAGCAACATTCTCATCATCACCGCCGCTTCCCTTACGAGCTCCACTGCGACGATCAGCCACCTCGATCCCACGATCTTGGAGTGAGACAATCACATCATCCAACAAATCTGGATTAATTGCTCCTTTGGGGAAAGCTGCTTCAATATCTTTAAACGCAACAGCACCGGCTTTTTTAAACTGCTTAATCAAACCATCGATAATTTTATGCAGCTCGAGACCACCAGACTTCGCACCATTCATGCTACCGAGATCCAAGCTTGGATTTTTGGGTGGTCGTCCTCGGCGTCCAGGAACTTTTACGACAGGCTGTAAAGGTGCTACACCAGCTATTTTTGGCGGACGTCCTCGGCGAGGCGCCTCGGTGCCGGCGGCAACTACTGCGGTTTCAGGTTGTTTCGTAGCAGCTTCAGGCTGCTTAAGAGCAGACTTGGCGGCAACCGGTTTGCTTGGCACTGGTTTGATTAGGCTTGGTTTCTTTGACAAAGCTGGCTTTACAGACTCCTGCTTCTTGGATTCCTTCTTAGCGCTTTTTAGTTTGCCGGTAGGCTTCTTCGGAGCTGGTGTTCGAGATGCTGAACTTTTTGGAGGTGTCTTTTTTGATGCTGCCATCGTCGCTGGGGCTTTGGCCGCAACTGTTTTCTTTTTGAAAGCACTAGCTCCACGCAACATGGTCTTAACGGCAGACTTCAAAACTTTCTTGACCGTTGTTCCAGCTCCAAGTTTTTTACCAGGCTTCGCCACTTTCTTTGCAGTGGGGCGCGCCAGCTTTGATTTAGGTTTAACCTTGTGTTTGGCCATGTCTTGCCTCTATTTGGGTGGGGACTAATAATTTAAGCGGTTGATCCTATCCCCAAATCCCTCGGCATGCAACAAAAACCCAAGCACAGCAAGGGTTTGCAAGATTTATGCCTAAATCGGGCAACCACCAGTTCAGGGGGCATAAACTCGATATTTTCCGTTTATTGATCACCTGAAATTTGGCGCTCAACGGCCGTCAAACTTTGGGTCAAAGCCATGACTTCTTTAATAAAGCTCGGCACTTCGTCGGGCGACTGGGCTGTTGCCACCTGAACTTGGCGCTTCAAAACCGCAATAGCTTGCTGAATATTCTGACGTTTTTGCTCGAGGATAAGGCGCTCAAGGGCGCGACCCCGATCCTTGCTTAAAAAAGTCTCCGCTCTCAATGCAGTTATAGCCTCCAAGGCAACGTCCTCCTCGGGGGTAAAGTCGGCACGCCATAAGGGGTCTGAATAAGGGGACCTAT
>JBAXLR010000242.1:0-2875 GCA_037134655.1 bacterium
CTCCGTTCTCTCCCCGGCGCCGCCGGCCCTGCCTGGGCGTAACTAGGAACGCATGGCCGCCGCCCGCCGCCGCTGGCCCGTTCCGGCCGATCCCGACCAGCTCGAGCTGCCCGGGACCAAGGCGCGCCGGCGCGTGGGCCAGACCGAGCGGCTAACGCAGACCGACCTGCGCACCCTGCGCGCCCAGGATGCGCTCACCCCTGACGGGAAGGCGCTCGAGGCCGCGTACGTGCGCCTGGCGCGCGCCGTGGATGAGTGCGCCGAGGGCGGTGAGCGTGTAGCGGAAGAGACGTTTCAAGCATTGATCGAGGACTTTTCACAAGTAAAATCCGGCACATCACCCGCGGTCTTGCTGATGGCGCTGGCCTGGAAGTCGTGGAACAAAGTGAAGAGTCAAAAGTTTCACGAGTGGAAGCTACCCATTTTGCAAAGTATGAAAAGTTTGGGCGTTGAACAGCGTGCAGCACTTTTTGCAATTGATATTGCCGGTTTGGAAATCGACGAAGCAGCCAAGATTTTTGCTACGACCGATACATTAGTTCGTCAAATGCTGGCGCAGGCGCACAAGCATCTTGCTGTTGCCGCAATCAATGTTTAACGGGAAGGGGAATAATCGTGAGTGCTAATAAAACCGAGCTAAGTGGCGAGGACCTCTTTTACAGTTACGTGGCTGACTATCTCGATGGGGATTTGCCGGCATCTTTACACGCCCAGTTTAACACTCTGCTTGCGAGCAAGCAGAAAGAGCTCGACACATTTCAAACCAACCGAGGTAAATTTCAATCGGCTTTGGGTGAAGTGGGTGGTTCCGAGGCATTGAAGCATAAATTACGAAACCTAGTTCAGGACGACCAAGTTCGCGCAACAATCGAGGCGAGCGAAATTGCCGACGTGGAGCGTTCGGAGTTGTGGAGTAACATCCTTCGACGCTCCGTATTAATAGCTGTGGTGTTAGGCATGATCGGCGGTGCGGTTTATTATTTCATGCCAGAAAGACTCGGCAATTTTGATGTGATCGAATACATCGGCTACGAGGCATTAGCACTGGAAGAAGATCCAGAGGGGCGAACAAATTTGCCGTCCTCAGATATCGAAGAGATAAGGCAATTTGTGGGAGTCATTCCTGGTTTGGATTTCAAACCAGAATTGCTGCGCCCGATCAAGGGTTGGATTCCCGAGGGAGTCTCTATCATCGACTATGACGTGATGAAGGTTGTGGCTGTGAATTATGTAAGCCCCGAGCGCGGTAACGAACACATGCATCATTTTATGTTGCCCGGCAAAATGTCGAACATGAAGTTTAAAGGTGAGGAAGCCGATTATCGAGGCATAAAATATCGAGTTTATGGTAACGACAAAATAAATATTATTGTCTGGCAACAGTCAGCGAATATGGTGGGTGCTCTTGCGGGCCATCGCAGTGCGCCAGAGTTGGCTGAAATGGTGCGAATGGGTACACCTGAGTGATCGCCTGCTATGCCGTTTGAGGACACATTAAGTCCTGAGCTGATCATAGCCGCCTACAGAGGCGGCTTTTTTCCTATGCCTGATCCTGATACTGGAGATATTTTGTGGTACAACCCCGACCCGCGGGCGATTTTGCCGCTTGAAGGTTTCCACATTTCTAAATCCCTGCGTCGAACATCCAAAAAACAACTCCTTCGCGTTACCTTTGATCAAGGGTTTGCAGACGTAGTTGAGGGATGTGCTAACCGTGCTTCAACATGGATCTCGCCGCTTATCAAGCAGTCTTATGTGCATCTCTTTGAACTGGGTTATGCCCACAGTGTCGAGGTTTGGAGTCAGCAGGACGGCAGGCTTGTTGGGGGGCTTTATGGCGTAGCCCAGGGCGGTGTTTTTAATGCCGAGAGTATGTTTAGTCGGGTCAAAGACGCCTCAAAGCTGGCGCTCTGGGCCTTGGTTAACCGTATGATTGAATGCCGTATGACGCTGCTTGAGGTGCAGTTTTTGACCCCGCATCTCCAGAGTTTGGGTGCTGTTAATGTTAAAAAAGATAAATATATTCAGGATCTTAGTGAATCCCTTGAGGCGCCAGGACGATTTTTGGCCCCTCTGGGTGATTATCGTATGCCTTGATTTAAAATAATTGAAACTTATTAAAATCAACCATGAATTAACTTTAATTTATGATTGACACTTTAATGAATATTTATTAATCACGCCCCACTTGGCCATTTTTTGACCAAAAACTATTCATTTTTTGAGGAGATTAGTAATGCGAATGTTAGCAATCTTGGCGTCTGTAGTCGCTCTTTCGGCTTGCGGCGCAATCGATCAATTAGGCACAGCAAGCAAACCATCCGTTTCAGCAGAAGAAGCTTCAGCTTTCAGCTCTCAGCTGCCAGCGGTTGCCATTGTCCGGGTTCCTGTAGATGCAGCTGGACAAGAGATGCATGACAAGGCTGAAATGCGCACGACAAACCAGAATTCCATCAGTGACGCTAGCGTTGCCTCTGTCTTCGAAACAGCTGCGGCCGCAGTTGCCACAGTTGATGAACTTGACAACGGCTCTTCCACTGAAGCTTTTGGCTGGCGCCGTTGCTGCCGTAAAGCTGCTCGTAAAGAGTGCCGTCAACAAGCTTGTGCTCAACGTAAGTGCGAGCCAAACCCATGTGCTCAACGCAAGTGCGAGCCAAACCAATGTGCTCCTAGCTCTAACTATAGCTACAGCTACTCTGAATCGGAGTCCTACTCTTCTTCGGGTGGATACGCTCCAGGCTACAACTGGAACATGTACACACCAACCTACTACTACGGTGGTTACTACTACAACTGGGACTATGCACAAACCTACAAGGCTCCTGGTTCCTACAACTACTACCGTTACGACAGCAACTTTAGCCAGAACTACAAT
>JBAXLR010000243.1:0-2670 GCA_037134655.1 bacterium
CATCTTACTCTGTACAAATAGATTCACGTTTTGATGGGACCTGGTGTGAATTTGATCATTGGGCGCAGATGGCTTGGTCCCTGATGAAAAAAGGCATTATTACGGCCAGCGTGTTGCCACAATTACTAAGGTCATTTCATAATCACCATGGTGTGCCACTGGCGCACTTGAGATGGTGCATTTATCGGGCTCTTGAAAAAGAGATCCATGCTACGGAACTACGAAACTTTGCAGAGCAGTCACTCCTCGACTTGGCAAATTTGGGCGCGTCGGGGCCAACGCGAAGGATGCTGGGGTGGGAGTTCGATTTCGAATCTGCGAACACATTGGACGGTATTAATTTGGTTGACCCTAGAGAGGCCGCCAATCAATGGTATAGGTCTATTGCGGCGGCTAGGCTCGATCGAAAAAAGCAACAACGCTGATTTAGCCCATGATGCCGTTAAGAAGATTTAACGAAAGGGAATTGGTGAAGCTCGATTGTGCGAGCACCGCCGTCCCCGCCTGCATCAAGATTCGACTAGCAGTCATCCGACTGACCTCAGAGGCATAGTCTGTATCTGCGATATTACTTCGTGCGGCGGAAAGGTTTTCCGCTAAGACATCATTGAAATCGAGAGCCCTTTGCATCCTGTTTTGCATCCCACCATAAACGGCCCGCATGTTGGCGAGCTTGTCGATGGCTTCATCATAGATGGGCGCATATCCGTCAGCCAAAGGAACAAGCAACTCCTGCGCATCCGCGATATTAATACCCTCGGTGGGATCTAGTCCCTCAATAAATTCCTGAGCACTCGCAAGCCCAAGGCCGAACGGCGTCGCTACAACATCGCGGATACCGTCGAAAATGATTGTATTGAGGTCATCTTCTGGTGCAGCCATTTCGTCTACAGTGGTTGGATCGCCAACTCTAAAAATCAATTGTTGTGGCGTATCTGGTGAATCGCCGTTTAGAATGGGAACACCATTGAATGTGGTCGTTTCCGCCACGCGCTGGATCTCGTCATGAAGAGCTTGATATTCAACGAAGAGGAATTTTCGATCTTGGTCGCTAATGGTGGTGTTAGTGGCAGCCATATTGATTTCCTTCATGCGAAGGACCATGTCATTTATTTGATTCATGCCCGAGTCGGCGGTTTGCAGCAGGGATACTGCGTCATTTATGTTTCTTTTGGCAGCAGCTAATCCCCTGATTTTAAAAGAAAGCCCCTCGGCCAGCTTACGGTCCGATGGCCGATTATCAAACTTAGTAAAGACGCTTCCGCTGGCAAGTTTTTCCATGGCATCTGCATTTTCGCGGGTAGCCTTGTCGAGAGACCGCTGTAGGTTTTGTTGCAGAGATTTATCGCCGATAAATACCATGTGTAACTGTATCCTCAATACCCTTTTGGACTTGGGCTCGTAAATCGGACTATTACAATGAAAAGTTTAGAGGAACTTTGTGCACCTGAAGGAAAAATGCTGGAATCAGCTACACAAGGTGCTAAAATTACATCGAGATTAATGTGGTTTTTTTAAACCACCAAGGTATTGGTGAATTAAAATTGGAGTAAGATTATGACCGCATATCTAGTCCACTGGCTCTTGGCAAGTGTAGCACTAATGCTCACGGCCTATTTTGTACCAGGATTTCGAGTCCAGGGCTTCAGCTCTGCTCTAGTAGCTGCCGTTGTCATTGGTTTGGTCAACATATTTATTTGGCCGGTTCTTGTGATTTTAACCCTGCCGCTTACTGCGGTGACGTTTGGATTTTTTCTGTTAATTGTTAATGGTATCGCGTTGAAAATCGCCGCAGCCTTAACCCCTGGCTTCAGCATTACAGGTTTCCTGCCAGCCATTCTGGGTTCGATAGTTTTAACGGCAATTGGTTGGTTAGTTCGCTACGTCGCTTTTGGCGGGTATACGATTCAATAAATCAACTTTCGTATTCAAACTCGATGGCGACTTCTTTCTTGTCATCGCCGTTGATGGCTACTGTTGTAGCGCCTTCATAGCGCACAAGGACTGGTATACCACTCTTAACTGTATAGAAAAAATCCATCCTTGGTACCATCGCGCGGATAGCCCAATTGGAAGGCTCTAGGCTAATCACATGCGCCTGCAGATCCCTAAGTTTAACGTCTCGGTCGCGTCGGACTCTAAATTTGAAGTGGTCTCGTTTCATGGGTATAAACAATTCGAACTCCGGACTTTTCCCGCCAAGCAACTTTGACCAGTTACGCACTATATAATGGTGGAGTGTCTTGCCGACCACCGTTTGACTGGACCATCGGTATTCAAAATTTTCCGGCTTCTCGTTTGTTTTGGCAGTGTATTTTAGGCGGGCCAAAGGCGGCGATGGCATCGATAGTTCAACTTGCTCACCCGTTTGACTGTTTTTAAATTTGTACTCACTAATCGTCAGGTTTTTCAGATCGGTCGTGGCGGATTCTGACTGAATTACATCGCGACTTTTATCGGCAGTAAAATAGTCGGTGTTTTTTATGATTTTGCCTGGCGTTATTTCAATAGTTTCAACTCCCAAGGCGAGTGGTGCATTGGTCTTTATATCGAGGACACGAAAAATAATTTTTTTGAATGGTAGCTCTTTTTCTGGGGTTGGCGCGACTTCTTGCGTATAAGCGGGCGCGAATGCGAAAACTGACGAAAGTAAGGGTAAACAAACTAACC
>JBAXLR010000244.1:0-2670 GCA_037134655.1 bacterium
GTCTTGCTGCTACCTCTTTACCCGTACCGCTCTCGCCCGTAATCAGCACCGTACCTCTGGTCTCAGACACTTGGCCAATCATCGTGCGTACTCTACCCATACCATCAGATTGACCGAGCAAAGTACTCGTGGATGTTGCGTTGATGCGAGCGCGTAAATCCGTAACCTCTGCTAGTAGATCTTTGTGATCATTCAAAAGGCGAATTTTACGTAGTAATAATTCCACATTAAGCGGTTTCAAAAAATAATCTGCGACCCCAACTCGCATAGCGTCAATAACACTGGAAACCTCTGCATAAGCAGTCATGACAAAAACCAGCGTCTCAGGCATGAGCTGCTTGGCCTTCGACGCCACGTCAAGACCACTACCATCAGGCATTTTAAAATCAGTAAGAATGAGATCAAACGTTGCGCTCTGTAACTCTTTTACAGCATCTTGCACGCCACCAGACGCTACCGTCTCATGCCCGAGATCTGACAATATCGCGGACAAGGTCTCTCTTTGTAAACGCTCGTCATCAACGATCAGAATCTTCATGAGCTACACCACTATCCTTGAACTCTGCTTGCTTAATGGGATGAGCTAAAACTTTATCAATCCGATTGCCATCCATATCGACAACCTCAAAAGTCCAGTTTTTAAAACTAACTTTTTGTCCTTCATTAGGGATATCTTTAGCCAAGTGCATGATGAGACCACTTACTGTCTGACCAACGTCCTCAAGGTCTGCCGTCTCAATCTCAAGACGCTCACTTAATTCGAAAAGTGAAGCCATGCCGTCGACCAAAAAAGACCCATCATCGCGCAATATAAATTTCGGGGTGTGTTCAACGCTGTCTTGTGGAACTTCACCCATCACAGCACTCACAATATCAGTGGCTGTTACAACGCCGGCTGTCCCGCCAAACTCATCAATTAATACCGCCATGTGCGTGCTCCTTTGTTTCATGGCATCAAGGACCTTGTCAGCACGCGCGGAATCGGGAAGAAACAACGGCTCGGTCATACAAGCTTGAATATCAATAGCACCATCGCGATAGAGGCGCTCAAAAAGTTTCTTCACGGAAAGAACGCCCACAAGATTATCGATTGAACCACGGTAAACCGGGAACTTAGAGTGAGAACTATCAAAAATCTTCTCAACATTTTCACTGTCAGGATCATCAAGATTGATCCCCACAACTTTGGTTCTTGGCGTCATTAAATCTTGAGCCGTGATTTCACCAAATTGTAAGACCCGCTTGATCATTGTCTCTTCGTTTCGATCAAGCATGCCCTCCTCAGCACCTTGTTCCACGATCATCTTGAGTTCATCTTCAGTCACCGTATGAGCGTCCGTAGCTTTCGCCAGTGCGGGCAAGCGCGACAAAACCGCTTCAGTCATCCGGCCCAAAATATCCGCCACTGGAGACAAAGTCTGTCCGACTCTGAACATCACTGGAGCAACCCGCACTGCAATATTTTCAGGCGCAATCAATGCAAGACGCTTAGGGAGGAGCTCACCAAAAAAAACCATGATGAATGTTTCAAATGCAACAACCCCAGTCATCCCTATGGGGTGAGCCCAAGGCTCAAGGCTTGGCACCGACCGCACCAGCCAGGTTTCAATGCTATCTGCAAGTGTGGCGCCTCCGTGGACACCAGCCATGATGCCCAAGACTGTCAGGCAGATTTGCATGGACGCCAAGAACCTCGTCGGAGACTCCGCCAAAGCTAACGCCACGCTGGCACCTTCACAACCCTCGTCTACCATCCGCTGAAGCCTGAGCTTCTTTGATGTGGCAATGGCCATTTCAGAGAGGGCTAAAAATCCGTTGAAGCAAACGATCGAAATGAGCACTAGGCTTTGCATGCTTTTCTTGCCTCAACCCGCGCTTTCCAAAATTCAATCACAATCGGCATCACTGAAAGTGCGATGATACCAACAATCACATAGTGAAAATTCTTTTGTACGGCTGGCAAGTTGCCAAAAAAGTAGCCAAGCATGACAAACGGGAACACCCAAAAGAAAGCTCCAACGATATTATAGCTCGCAAAGCGTAAATAGTTCATATGACCTATCCCCGCCACGAACGGCGCAAATGTTCGAACGATCGGTATAAACCTCGCAATGATGATGGTCTTACCACCATGACGGTCGTAGAACTTTTTGGTCCGAAGTAGGTGCTCCTTATTAAACAGAATCCCAGAATTTTCTTTGAACACTTTGGGACCAACGTATCTCCCAACTGCATAGTTCACAGCATCACCAATCACTGCAGCTATAAAAAGCAGAACCATCATAAGCCAAATATTTAGACCAGTTCCCTCGATGGCGAGGACTGCTCCAGTGGCGAACAGCAGAGAATCTCCGGGTAAAAAAGGTATGAAGACTAAGCCCGTTTCGGCGAAAATCACCAAAAAAAGTAGAGCATATGTCCACGGCCCAAGGGTCTGCACTAGATCGCGCAGATGCTGATCCAAATGCAGGAAAATATCGACTAATTGACGTAAAAGGTCCACTGACCCTAACCTCCTAAAAACCAATCACAGCTTAGACTTGGGGCATTATCTACCGGGAACATGAAGTTTTCAATGGCTTTTAATCCATAATTAGTCTAGTTATATTAGGCGTTTAAGCTTGGCGATCCCATTGTTTTTACTAAATACTTTCTTTACATAAACCATTC
>JBAXLR010000245.1:0-2640 GCA_037134655.1 bacterium
GATTCTCAAGAAAAGATCTGTTCAACTCATTAAAATTTGCAAAGCGTCAAGATGTTAAAAATTTGCTCGCTGATATTATGGCGGTTTGGAAAAAGAAGAACGAAGGTTTAAGAATTGAAGATGATATGTGTTTGGTTTTGGGTCTAGTTAAATGATCAGGCGAATCATAAAATACCTCCTACCGATCGCGCTATTATTCAACAGCTCGCATAGTTTTAGCGCAGATAAGAAAGCTATATCACTGAGGAGTCTTGGGCTTGTCTATTTTAGAGTTTTGGCAGCGTCTGGAGGCGTCTATTTTTCAAAGCCATTGAGCGGCGAATTTCGTTTGGCAAAGGTTGGTCAGATTATCCCGGATGGATCGCTTCTGCGTGTTGAGGAAGATGGGGCTATAACTATTGAAGCAGAAGATAATCTTCGTCGAGTTGGATTTTCCATAAAAAGGTCCCGCGTTTCCATAAGAATACCGATTATCCTGCGGCTCGGTCGTGAGTCTTTTAGGCGTATAGTTATGGATCCAAAAATGTTGTCCCAATTTGATTCAAAAATACGCCGAAGTTCAAGTGAGAATGAAAATGCCTTTAGAAAAATGTCAGATGCATGGAAACAAATGGCAGCAATTCTCTCCCCAGATACTTCTGTTGATGAGAACATCCTCAAGCAAATAGTCGATGCTCTTAATAAGGATAAAAAAAAGGAAGAAGATGTTGGAATTTCTATTCAGCATGGGAAGATTGATTTTGTATCGCCTAATGATCGCCAGCTTTTGTTGACCGATAAAGTACCTACGGGGCTTAACGTAATGTGGCAACGTGAAAAAGCTCCGGAGATTGATTTAATGGAGTACGAATTGTTTTTTTGGCGGCAGGGGGAACCAAAAGAAAAGCGAGGCGTTTCCATCGGTAACAAATTTAGCGTCAGTGTGCAAAAGCCGGGTAAATACTATATGCAAGTTCAGTCAACTGATGGTGTGTATCGATCAAAACTACGGGCTGTACAAATTGAACTCTCTAAGGATGTCTTAAAAGATCGGGCAAGGTTCACAGATAAAGGTCGAGATGAGGCAATACGGGCGACATTGAGTCGTCGGATTAAGGCTTTGGCGCCGGATAGGAATTTGGTATGGGTTGGTGATGGTAATTGGCCCATATTTGAGTTTGAATGGTCACGTCCAGAGATATGCTCACTCAACGTCGTCTATGAGATAATTGTTAGGGACAATGCAAAAAAACAGGTTTACAAACGCACTATTAATAAAGAAAAACACCAATGGCGCCCGCCAAAAAATTTTTTCGGGCCCCTTTTTTGGGAAGCCAGGGTTGTTGGTTGCATGGATGGAAGCAAGAAGGTTATCGAATTGGATGTCAACACAATCCCGCGGCGTTTAGAGCTCGTCAAACTCGATAAGAACGATAATTTACTCAAGCGAATCGGTCAGCCGCGGTTTAATGGGACGATATTTTTCAACACTCTGTAGTGGTTTATCGCGTGTCATTAGATGTTAAAATCTGCTCGATTAAAGTGTCAAATCCTGTACGTTTGATTTCAGATTCAGCGATTTCCCTTTGTTCTTCAAGGACGTCGATTAAGACTTGCCGGGTTGTCAATGGATTGGCCAGTACTACCCGAAAAACGGTTAGCAGTTGATTGTTATGTGCAGGTATTTCAAATGCTGTCCTGGAGACGAATGTTTTTCCATGATCGCGTTGGGTTTTTTGAATATTGACGGTCAGTTCGCTGAGAGTATCATTGATTTTATTGGCGACAGTTGGGCTCGCTGTTCTGAGAAGTTCGCCAATTTTCTTTGGCCTATAGCGATAGGTCAGAATGTTTAGTTCAGGCTCCGTTGTGAGTTCGAAATCATCGGTGTTTTGAATCATTCGCGCAAATTGCGTGGCTTTGCCGATGCCAACGTCTATAAGCAGCTCGTAGCCTTTGCGTCCCAGGATCCTAAGTCCCGAATGAACAATCATAGCCATGCCAGGCCTCGACCCTTCAATCGTATGTTTTCCCAAGTCTCGGGATCCTCGTCTGATAATATATTGTGCATTGGTTTGGATGGCATCGAGGGCTGTTTCACTACGAAAAAGGCACATGCCTGCGCCCATTGGAGAATATAACTGTTTGTGCGCGTCAACGGCAACACTATCGGCTCGATCGATTCCCTTAAGAAGATGGCGATGACGATCCGAAAACAGCGTTGGCACACCCCACGCACCATCGACATGGAAGTGTATTTGTTTTGATTCCGCTATATCAGCTAATTGATCAAGTGGATCGACGTTTCCCGTTTCCGTAGTCCCGGCTATGCCAATTATTGCGAGTATGCCAATTTGCTTTTTTCTCAGCTCCTCAATTTTCTGTAGCAGGTGAACGGTGTCAATTTTGTTTTTAGTATCGGTTTCGATTGCGATGAGATTGTTGCGTCCCAGGCCAAGTATATCAGCAGCCTTACGAAGGGAGTAATGCCCTCGTTTTGAAACAAGGATAGCTAGGTCGCGGTAGTTATGTGCTCTGAGTCCAGCGGCTAGGCCCTCGTGGTAAACACCTTTAAATTCTTGGGTTGGTGCCAGTAGAATATTGCGAGCCGTCCATAACGCGGTGAGATTTGCAATGGTTCCCCCAGAGCAGAAGACACCG
>JBAXLR010000246.1:0-2625 GCA_037134655.1 bacterium
AAGCAAGCAGGCATATTGACCAGCTTCCAAGATAATTTATTGGTGGGTTTGACGATGCCAAGCGACTGCATGATCGTGGTCAGTTAGTCCCTATGATCAACGGACACACTACGTGAAAAAACCATCGTCTTGGTTTGACATGAGTTTGCTCGTGTTGGTTGCGGTGGCGATTGGCTTTTGGGTAGCGAATCAACTAAAGACTGACCGCAATGCTACATTGACGCCTGAAGCGCCTTTGGTAGCAAAGATGCCCACATTGGAACTCCCGAAAGAACCCTTCTCAGAGGCTGAGATGGCGGTTTACCGTCAGATTATCCTTAGCTATTCAACCGGTGACTTTGTCGCAGCCGTGAGGACTGTCGACGGATCGCTTCAGGATCGTAAAACCAGCGCGGAATTCAGAGATTGGCTAGTTAGACAGCAGCCAATTTTGCTGACAAACCTCGCTTGGGTGAAAATTAAAAGCCAGGACTGTGACGAGGCCGTCAAAATTTTTTACCGGGCATTAGCTTTCACACAGGTGCCGGAGGCGCAAAAGGGTCTTGGATACTGTCTACGTGTCGTCAAAAATTGGCCCGAGTCGGCAAGTTATCTAGCACTTTACGTTCTGGCAAAACCCTCAGATATTGAGGGCCGCCTCATGTATGCAGATACATTGGAATCCCTTGGCCGCTTTGACGAAGCCGTAATGATCCTAGAGGGCTCAGCGATCTTGAGTGATGTTGATGCTGATGCTGGCTTGCAGGTCATGGCTAAGGAGCGGCTGACAGCGATGCGCGCAAAAGCCAAAAGTGGCTCAGGGCAAAAAACTGAACGCAGCGAAAATTTTTACGTGAGCTATCATGAAGAGGCTCACGATGCCATTTTGAAACGCGTCCTAGACATTCTGGAAGCTGGTGTAAGTGAATATTCTAGCCTCTTGGGGGTGACTCCTCCTGCTAATCCAATTGAGGTTATCTTGTACAGGAAAGAGGATTTCTTTGATGTGGTGCCTGGCGGGCCTGGTTGGGCTGAGGGTGTGTTTGATGGTCGAATGCGGGTGCCTGTCTCGACGGAGATGCTCCAGGATGTCGAGGGGCGTCTGGCAGTTGTTCTGCGTCACGAGCTGTCGCACGCGATTCTTTCCAATCGTGCTGGCGGTCGTGCTTGGCCAACTTGGTTTGATGAGGGCCTAGCACAATACCTGTCATGTCGAGCACGCGCCTGCGAAGCATTTAGATTTCCCGCCAAGCTCAGTGAATTCAGTTCGGTAACGAGGCTGACTAATCCCTTTGTGACTCTTGACGATGTGCATGCTGGGAGTGCCTATTTACATAGTCTTTATCTGCTACAAGGTTTGATTCGGCAGAAAGGCGAGGGGGCATTGGACTTTATTTCAAATCGTGTACCAGCGACCGGACCTCTATCGTCTGATTTTATTGCGGAGACATCCGGTTGGTCATCATTTGAGGAAATGTGGAAAGATGCGGAAAGACGTTGGAAGCAGCGTTTAGCTCCCTAAAACCAAGGAAAATCCCTTGATCTGTAAAATCTTAAGGACTCGCCCTGGGTTAAACTAAAATACTATGACTGACCTAATGCTCCGACCGTGATGCATATGTTCAAAGGCTTTGTTGATTTCAGTCAACGGAAGCGTATAGGTAATCATCTCGTCAATTTTTATTTTTCCGGCCATATAGTCGTGCACATAACCGGGAAGTTCGGTTCGACCTTTGACGCCGCCGAACGCCGAGCCCGTCCACTTGCGCCCTGTGACCAATTGAAAGGGCCGGGTGGCGATCTCTTGGCCAGCACCCGCAACACCGATAACAATCGATTGACCCCACCCGCGATGGGCGCACTCAAGGGCAGCGCGCATAAGTTTGACATCACCAACGCACTCAAACGAATAATCGACTCCCCATTCCGTCATTTCAATAACTACTTGCTGGACCGGCTTGTCAAATTTCTTGGGGTTTAAAAAATCAGTACCCCCAAATTTTTTTGCCATATCCCATTTTGCATCATTGATATCGATGCCAATGATTCTGCTGGCGCCTGCCATTTTCGCTCCTTGGATAACTGATAATCCAATTCCGCCTAGACCAAATACAGCAACCGTGGATCCTTTTTCAACTTTCGCAGTGTTAAGTACGGCACCAATTCCCGTTGTTACGCCGCAGCCAAGGAGGCAAATCTTATCTAGAGGCGCCTTGGCGTCCACTTTTGCCAAAGCGATCTCCGGAATTACTGAGTATTCGGCAAATGTTGAGCAGCCCATATAATGGAAAATAGGTTTACCGTTTTTTGAAAATCGTGTTGTTCCGTCAGGCATAAGGCCCTTGCCCTGAGTGGCACGAATTTTTACGCAGAGATTGGTTTTGCCTGAGAGGCAAAACTTACACGTTCGGCACTCTGGTGTATAAAGCGGGATCACGTGATCGCCTTCGGTTAGACTGGTAACACCATCGCCCACGGCCGTGACAATACCAGCCCCCTCGTGACCCAAAACTGATGGAAATAGGCCTTCAGGATCACTCCCAGATAAGGTGTAAGCATCAGTGTGACAGACTCCCGTTGCCACCATTTTGACCAAAACTTCGCCAGCTTTTGGTCCTTCTAGGTCGATGTCCTCAATACTAAGGG
>JBAXLR010000247.1:0-2618 GCA_037134655.1 bacterium
ATGTTCACGATCATGGGTCCATATGTCAGAATACTCAGTTGGCTTTCGGTATACGAGTTTATGCATCATGCCAATGACTTGGCTTTCTAGTGGCGTGAATGCTTTTGAGGTTTCTATTTTGACTGTGTTTTGATTGAGAGCGATCATGATTTTAGCGAGTGGCAACATGAAGTACGGGATGCTCGACGTCATGTGTCCAATAAAGCCTGGGGCCGCTGTGTGCACTGACTGACTTACGACCTTGTCCATGAGAAAGTTCACCTGGTCATGGACAAACATCGGTTCATCAGGGATGTCAACGCTCTGAAAATCCTTTTCAATGCGCGCTGGCTCCATTTCACCTGAGACAATCGTGTTGCGGAGAAAGCCAAGAAGATTCTGACTAATTTCTTTTTCGATTTTGCTTAATGTAGAGTCATCGGATTCGGGCAGCAAGAAAACTTTGCGCATACTCTCGAGGGTTGCTTCTGCTTTTTTTAATGTTTTTTTTGCCATGGCTAAGACTTTCGATGAGCGAGATCTGGCGTCTACTAGTTGTGCGAAGAATGTCCCGAAAGGTTAGGGGATCCGTCGCCGATACTGGCGAGCAGTGATTCGATGTCTTGGTTTCGGCTGGTGAAGCTAAACTCAAGCTCAAGCGCGCCTGGCGGTCTCGATCTATTTATGAGAATTGCGTCAACGGACGGTGAAAAAAAATCATCCGATTGCGTGTCGATTTGAAGATGCACATCAGGCTGGGCTTCGAGGAGGGTCCAGAGTTCAAGGGCATGACTAGCATCCCTCTCATCGGAGATTTCATATCGACATAAAACGCCGGCTTGAGATATGTCGACCGTGCGTAACTTCCAGAGTAGCTGCCAGGATTCAAACGGGAGCGTCAACGACACATTAAGATTGGCCATGTGTCGGATCGCGCGTTGAGGGCGAAAGTCGGCTTGTGATAATTCAAAATGTCGGTTCATAACTGCAAAAAACCACCCTGAGATTTTATCCTGACCCCTCTAACTTAATGAGGCGTGCTAGAATTGTCGAGTGGTTAGTTCAAAAGAACTATTGGACGGCGGTAATAATATTGAGTCGCTTTGGAGCCAGATGCAAAGAGTCCTGGGTTTTTGCTGCTAATTGACCACAGGCACCACTGACTTCAAGACCTTTGCTATAGCGTACGGGAGCGGCAATAGATCGATCCGCAAGATATGATTGAAACAGTCGGATCTCCTCATCGCTGGGGCGCTCGTGAGGTAGTCCAGGGTGAGCATTAAATGGAATGAGGTTCACCTTGGCGCGAAAGCCGTGCAGAAATTTGACTAAGTCTTTTGCGTGCTGAACCGAGCAGTTCTTGTCTCGAATCATAATGTATTCAAAGGTAATCTTCCCGCCGGTTGAATCCTGGTATTTCAGCAAGGACTCTTTGAGTGCGGAGAGATTCCATTTACGGTTTATTGGCATGAGTTCTTGCCGTAAATCATCTTTAGCTGCGTGCAGTGATACAGCTAATGCGCAGCGTGCATCGTTGGCTAAAGATTCTATTTTAGGTGAAACGCCAGATGTAGATACGGTCACGTGACGAGCAGATAGCCCGTATCCGTCCTGGGAGGTCAGTAGTTGAACAGCCTTCACGACGTTTTGATAGTTATCTAACGGTTCACCCATTCCCATGAAGACAACGTGTGATAGGCGTCTCCCTTCGGCCCTTACCTGACGGGCTGCAATTAAATATTGTGCAATTATTTCGTGGGTGCTGAGGTTTCGAAAAAACCCCAGTTTTCCTGTTTGGCAAAAACTGCATGCCATTCGGCAGCCCACTTGGCTCGAGACGCAGAGGCTGACCCTGCCTTCGTAACGTAAAATAACGGACTCGATGAGCTGTCCATTCGACGTTTTAAGGAGCAGCTTGGTTGAACCGTCGGGCGCATCGAGGCTACTTTGAACTTCGGGGAGGCTCCAGTCAAAGCGTTCACTGAGAAGTTGGCGCAAATCCTTCGCAATGTTGGTCATTTCTTCTGGGGATGATGCCAGTTGTTTAAAAACCCAGTCGCCCATCTGGCCACCCCTAAACTTCGGTGCACCAATGCCAGCGGCAAAGTCCTGCCACTCCGCACGCGATACAGATAAAAAACCAATCAAATCATTAGTTTGACCTGTTTTTCTGGGGGATGTGTCGATTGAATTAGTTTGCAAACCAAGCTCCATACCATCGTTTAGGCATGGAATACTTTAAAATCCAAAGTTTTTCAATAAAAACATAATAAAACCAGAGGTAATAGGTCTAAATCATGACTTTTCCTAGCCTCGGAATGAACAAATGGGGGCCACATGCCGTGACCCCCATTTGTTTATTTTATGTACGAAACCGAGTTCTTTGGGGGGAAATTACTTTCCACACCAAGGCAAATCCGGCTGGATCGAGCAGATCATCTCGCAGATCTGTGGATCACCAAATGGGCACTCTTCACCTCCGCCACCTCCGCCACCGCCGCCGCTACCAGGCACGACAACGCGGATGCGCAAGGATTGGTTTGTGTGATTATCAGCATCAGAGACAGTGACGTTCACTTCTCCCTCAGTCTTGGCAGTCAATAGTCCCTTGTCATCGATTGCGGCGACTGCATCAGAGG
>JBAXLR010000248.1:0-2592 GCA_037134655.1 bacterium
GTGCCAAGGCTCTGTGTTCTATTGATGATATTGTTGCTGCCACCTCTCTTTTTTCTTTTGCTTGCTTGGGTCGCGCTGCGGAAAGCCCATCTTCAGTTAGTAACCATCCGACAGTGGTAAGCAGGCAGGTCTCGTCTTTCGGGGACATTACTGACGAGAAGCACGGCCAATTCGGTGATTATGCGAGGGCTACAGGGCCGGTTGGCGTTGGTTTCCGATGAGGTGGGCACTTATTTGCGTTGCTTTGTCTTGTTCAACAGGTAGTGGCTACTGTTCAATCTGAGCATTAAGCCTTCTTTTATCCGAGCAATCTGATCCTGTTTCCCGGCCGTTCAGCGTATCGATCAGCTTCTAGTTTGACTGAATGTTGTACAGGCTTTTCAATGAATAAGGGCAAAAACTTCTTCCTATTAGACACTCAACACGAATATCATAATTGATGTTTCAAATTGTCGTTGCTCTAGCAGGGAATTTACTGTTACCTTGCTCGCTGATGGTGCCGGATAGGCGTAAAAGGGAACTCAGTGAGAGCTCAAGCTCAAGTCTGTGACTGCCCCCGCAACTGTAAGCGGTGAGCGAAGGCGATTTTAACCACTGGCCTAAGCTGGGAAGGTTCGCTGGAGCTAAGACCCGTAAGTCAGGAGACCTACCATCTCATAAGTCCGCACTGTTCACATGAACTGTGCCTTAAGCAGATCGGGGAGAGAAAAAATGTTGCGGCACGCTTCCATGAGTCAAGACGCTGTAATCACATCAACGTCTATGCTTCAGCCACTCTTCGCCATTATCATTGGCATCTTCATCGTCGGCTTCGTTGGTTTTTCGCAAATCGGAGCTGTTCACAACGCAGCGCACGACACGCGACATGCTAATGGCTTTCCTTGCCACTGAGGAGAGCTTTCAATGTCGATTTTCAGATCCATCGTCTTCACGGCGGCGGCAGCGGGATTGTGCGTAGGTTTGGCTGTTACTGCGGTCCAACAAATCAGCGCAGTGCCTCTCATCCTCAAAGCTGAGGTATATGAAAAGCAGGCTGAAACCACCAAGCCCATCGAAGAACCCGCCACTTCTGCGGATAAGCACAATGGCAAGCACGACCATGCGGCAGCTACTTGGGCACCAGCTGATGGTTTGGAGCGTAATGCTTATACGGCGCTCTTTAATGTAGTACAGTGGACTGGCTTCAGCCTTTGTCTAGCTGGACTTCTTGTTATTGCTAATCGACCCGTGACTTGGCGTGAAGGGCTGTTCTGGGGTCTTGGCGGTTTCGTGGCTGTTGTCCTCGCCCCCAGCTTAGGTCTTCCACCAGAACCACCAGGTGTTCCTGCCGCCGACTTTATATTACGACAGGCTTGGTGGTTAGCGACAGTCTTAGCGACGGCAATTGGTATTGGACTTATGGCGCTAACCCGATCAATTTTGTTGAGCGTTATCGGAGGCTTGCTAATTGTTGCGCCCCATATCGTGGGAGCACCACATCTCATCGAAGTAACAACTAACGTTCCTGCTGCGCTCTCACGACAATTCGGGGTCGCTGTGCTCGTGACTACATTTTTGTCATGGACCCTTATCGGGGCCCTCACAGGGTTTTTCCTCGCCCGTTTTGGCAGGAGTGAAGCGCAATGAATTCCGGATATCGCGGCTCGTAATGTGAAATCGCTTATCGGTTTCCAGTGTAGCTCTTTTGATTTTTGTCAGAGCTGCTTCATTCAGGCAGTTTCGGTATTTTGTTGCGAAAATGAAACATTGCGAAGCTGTCGGACTAGAGATCTTAAGAATTACCCGAAAGGCAAGCCTATGGATCACGCAGGTCGTTTTATGACCTGTTGGTCGAAACTCGAGGGCGTCAATTTCTTCAACCCATCTCATAAGACTGGATTATTGTTATTTTCTGGATGGCGCAATTAGATGCGCTGGCAATAGGTACTCAAACGGTAGCAACGTGTTTCCATTCCAGCGTCGTTGAGCGTATCGATCCGCTTCCAGTTTTACAGAATGTTGTACAGAGCAGGGGATTGGTTTATGGTTGGAAGACGTAACGTGCTAAGATAGTTTCATTAAATCAATGAGTTAAAGTATTTAGGAAATAATTCCTATTGTACATGTGTTGTACACGCTTGATAGCGTGCCTAAAAGATCAACAATATCAGAGGTTTATCTGGCTAGCAGTATGCAAAGCGCTAAGGCGTTACAGCCCGCAAGGCTGGTTGTCCATCAACAAGAAAGCTGCTCGAAAGGGCAGCTTTTTTCATGTCTTGTCTTGTGGAACACGAAACGCAGGCGATGCGTCAATCCGATCCCGTCAAGCTCCGCCCCGCTTTTTCAGACGCAAGACGAAGATCGAGACATTCAATCAGATTTCGATAAGTTTGTTACCGCTCAATAACGTTGACAAATCAGTCACGTAATGGTGCCTTGCGGTCACTAACTCTTGATGGAGACGCATCGATGTGTGTTGTTTGTGATGTTAATCTTGGCCGCCGTGGATTTCTTGGTTTAGCTGGGGCAGGGCTTGCTGCTTCGTTGCTTCCCACGAGCGCCTTCGCCGCTGGTGGTCCTACCACGTCTCTCACCGCTGATCAGGCGCTGGCC
>JBAXLR010000249.1:0-2578 GCA_037134655.1 bacterium
GTTGGGACCAAGTGCCAATCCGTGAAATTCCCGCCCGTGGATTGACATCCGCATTCTATAATATGACCCGCAACAATCCCCGCAGCTAACTTGTCCCAATCGTGGTTGTTCCAACCGAATTCATGGATCATGGCAGCCACCGTGATTCCTGTGTCGGTAACGCGGCCAGTTACAATAATGTCAGGGTTCCACTTGAGGGCTTCGACGACAGGCCCGGCGCCAAAATAGACGTTTGCGGCCTCAATTTTGTTGGCAACAGTATTGAAGTCGCGACCATCTTCCATATTTTTGAAGGCACAACCCTTGCCCTGCAGATCTTCCAAGGACTCTAAAATATCGTCACCATAAACAATGGCGATTTTTGGCTTTAAGTTGAGTTTTTGCGCCAAAGTGGCGATGGCCTCAGCACAAGCAACTGGGTTGACCCCGCCGGCGTTGGTAATGATTTTAGTTTTGTTCTTCAGCAGGTCTGGCAGAACCTCCTCAAGCATGCCGATAAAATCTCGGGCGTAGCCCAGTTTGGGATCATGGCCGCGCTGTTTTTGCATGATGGACATGGTGATTTCAGCGAGAAAATCCATGGAAATATAATCGAGGTGTCCCCCTTTGACCTGCCGCGCCAAGGCGGTTGGGTCGTCTCCCCAGTAGCCACCAGCATTACCAATTCTAATTGTTTTTTTTCTTGTCATGCAGCCTGCTTTCCAATGTCACATGCGAAAGATGCCAAACTTAGTTTGATCCCAATCGTGGTGTAAAGTTGAAGCCAACGACATTGCCAGAACTTTGCGGGAGTGCCTTGGATCAATGACGCCGTCGTCCCAAAGTCGGGCAGAAGAGTAATAGGCACTGCCTTCTTTCGCGTATTTTTCAAGGATTGGTTTTTTCAGCTCCTGGATTTCCGCGGTGCTCAAGGACAGGCCTTTTTTGGCAAGTTGCTGTTGCTTGACCGTTGCGAGTACATCGGCGGCTTGTTCTCCACCCATAACAGAAATTCTTGAGTTAGGCCACATCCAGAGGTATCTCGGGTCATAAGCGCGTCCGCACATACCGTAGTTACCGGCACCAAAACTGCCGCCGATCACCATAGTGATTTTTGGCATGTTTGCGGCAGCTACGGCATGGACCATTTTTGCGCCGTCTTTAGCAATGCCGCCATGTTCGTATTTTTTGCCGACGATGAAGCCAGTGATATTTTGGAGGAATACTAGTGGAATCTGCTCCTGAGCGCACACTTCGATGAAGTGCGCAGCTTTTTGTGCACTCTCAGAAAACAAGACTCCGTTGTTGGCAAGGATTCCGCAGGGGATCCCGTTAATGTGGCTGAAGCCCGTGACCAGTGTCGAACCAAAATTTTTCTTAAACTCAAAAAGCTCGCTGCCATCAACGATACGCGCGATGACTTCTCGCACATCAAAAAACTTTTTTGGGTCCGCCGGGATAATCCCGAGGATTTCTTCCGGGTCATAAGCGGGTAGGCGAGACTCAGCAAGTTTCACGGGCCCATGTTTGTGCTGCCCAAGATGACTTATGATGTCGCGTATGATCATGAGGGCGTGTTCATCGTTATCAGCGATGTGATCGGCAACGCCACTGATTGATGTATGGACGTCAGCTCCCCCGAGCTCCTCTGCGGTCACGTCTTCTCCCGTGGCGGCTTTCACAAGCGGTGGCCCTGCGAGGAAAATAGTTCCTTGGCCTCTTACGATAACGCTTTGGTCACTCATGGCGGGGATATAGGCGCCGCCAGCCGTACAGAATCCGTGTACGGAGGAAATTTGCGGTATGCCGGCTGCGCTCATGCGGGCCTGATTGAAGAAAATACGACCGAAGTCATCTTTGTCAGGAAACACTTCATCCTGCATGGGAAGAAACGCGCCGCCAGAGTCCACCAAATAGATGCATGGTAATTTGTTTTGCATCCCAATTTCTTGCGCGCGCAAATGTTTTTTTACGGTGATGGGGTAATAGGTTCCACCTTTTACGGTGTGGTCATTAGCTACGATCACTGTTGGCCGACCTGCTACGATGCCCACGCCGGTGACAATGCCGCCAGATGGCACGCTGTCATCATAAAGCCCTTCTCCGGCTAGGGTGCTGAATTCCAAGAATTCACTGCCCACATCGATAAGTTTGTTTACGCGCTCCCGAGCCGAAAGTTTACTTTGATTCGACGCTGAACTTGGGCGATTGATCGTTTGCTGGATTTTTTCTTCAAGTTCGGCCACCTCTTTAAGGTGGGTGTCCCGGTTTGTTTTGAACTCTGGACTGCTTGTCAGTATTTGACTTTGAATTTTCATGGGCGGATGGGTACCTGTGTATCAAGAAACTACGCAATCACTGACGTCACCCCAGGTGGTTACGTCAAGCTCGTCGTTATTTAAAATTTCGTGAATAATGCCATTTAAAACCTTCACGTCGCCGACTGCGCGGTGACGAGCTTCAAATGTCAGTTTGAAGTGTTCGGCCAATGTATCGAGGTTGTATTTTGGTAGGCCCGGTAGTGTTCTGCGCGCCAATTTTACCGTACAAAACGCGGGACAATTCAGCTCATAGCCAAGCCGCCCCGCAGCGGCCTTGA
>JBAXLR010000250.1:0-2572 GCA_037134655.1 bacterium
TGTCTGTCCTGGATGTGCTGGAAAGTATTTAATCTCTTTGGCTCCAGATGCATTTATGACTAGGTGCTTCGGTTGTTGATTCAATATAACAAATTTATTTATAATTGAGGCCATTCAATTTAAAATCGGGAAAAACCAACTTTATAACTTAAGTGTTTGGGAGATGTCAACATATGGGGCAACTTTTAACTATTTTAAAGCACGGAAAAATTTGAACTTGTTCTGTAGTGAATTTTTTTCTGGGGCGGTATCCGGTCAATTGATTGGTGAGATTTTGAATCAAGATGTGCAAAAAACTTCGTTTGAGGATAACTCATTAGAAGTTATTACTTCCAACCAAGTGTTTTAAGGAAAGTCTGCAAAACCCGGTCGTTCAAGACCGTGGGATGATAAAATCGAGGCATGAAACAGACTACCTTTGCCGATAGCGGCTTCGAGATCGCAACCAAGAAGACCCGCAAGCGGATCTTTCTCGAAGAGATGAACGCCGTGGTTCCTTGGACCTCGCTCGTTGGGATTATTCAGGGTTATGCCCCGGTGGCGAAGTCTGGTCGACCGCCGTTTCCCATTGAAACGATGCTGCGTATTCATTTCCTGCAGCTTTGGAACAACAGTTCCGATCTGGCGATGGAAGAGGCTTTGCACGGCATGGCGGTCTATCGTTGGTTCGCTGGCTTGGATTCCGGTGCCTCCCGCTTGCCAGACGAATCGACGATATTGCGGTTTCGGCATTTTCTCGAGGAGTTTGGCCTGACCAAGATCATATTGGCCGAAGTCAACGCAATCCTCCAATCCAAGGGACTCTTGCTCAGAAGCGGTACAGCGATTGATGCGACGTTGATCTCGGCACCCAGTTCGACCAAGAATGATGGCGGTGCGCGCGATCCGGAGATGCACCAAACGAAAAAGGGAAATCAGTACCACTTTGGGATGAAGGCCCACATTGGAGTCGACGCCGAATCCGGATTGGTCCACACCGTGGTGGCGACAGCCGCTAATGTCCATGACGTTACCCAAGCCCAGGATCTGCTTCACGGCGAGGAGACCGACGTATTCGCAGATTCGGGCTATCGCGGTGTAGAAAAGCGCGAAGAGGCAAAGGATCTTCAAGTGAATTGGCACATTGCGATGATGCCGGGCAAGCGCCGAGTGTTGAACCTGGGAACGGCCTCTGGACAGCTGCGTAACGCAGCAGAGAGAGTCAAAGCTGGAATTCGGGCGAAAGTTGAGCATCCGTTTCGAGTCATCAAGTGTCAGTTCGGTTTTACGAAGGTTCGATACCGTGGCCTGGCCAAGAACACTGCGAGATTGCAGACGTTGTTTGCTCTGAGCAACCTCTGGATGGTTCGTAAGCATCTTCTGCAAGAAATGACAGGGTAAGTCCGCCCAAAAAGTCCTGAACGGTAGAAAATCAGATAAAACCGAGCGAAATCGAGTCAAATCAGACAAAGATCTGTCGCAATTCTCAGAAACCGATTCAAAAACCGCCTTCATATTGATCGGGACACCCCAAAACATCAGTTTTTCAGACCACCCCTATCAGACAAAGGTGTCAGCGTGAGAGTGCTGCAGAGTATTTCTCGTCTCGCAAACATATCAACCACGCAAGCTTACATTGACGTCAATAGAGCAGTGAAACGGAGGGCAATAAAAGTTGATATAACTCAGAATCTCGCTGTAGTTTTAAGAACCATCCATTTTTCTTGTTGTGCCTTTGTTAAGCCTTTTGGCATGGCCAGCATCACAGCATCGGATGTTTCATAAACCGTAAATTTTTCGTAAAATACATCTTGATCAAATTCACTACCAGACGCAAATAGCACTTTATTTCTTGGTATTGCTTTAATATTTTCTCGTCCAATCATAAAGCTGTCGCCGAAAACCATCCTATCGTTGTACCCGGTATTTTTATTAAAATCAAAGTGCCGATCATCATCCCGAAGAAATATATGATGGGTGCGATTATCGTCAATGGTTGGATTAATAAGAGAGCCATCTGAAAAAAGAAGATTACTGTGGTGAGTTAATCTCATAGTTCCGATAGGAATTTCGAAAAAAATAAAGTCATTGAGTAAGTACCAACCAGAAATTCTTTTGCCCACCCCGTTGAATTCTGAGAGTCTGCAGTTTTCGTGACACTGATTTCTGTCATTAACCGGCAATAGGTTTTGGTTGTTAGGGACAACTTGTAGCTCATATTTACTCGTCTCGTCAAGAAAGCGTTTGTAGCTGGGAACTGCTAATGTTTTTTCAATCACTTGTACCCAACTGTGAAAATCATTTTCGAATCCAGCGACAAATGTACATCCAAACATAGAAATGTTTCCTCGTGGTCTAATGCTGTGAGGTTGTCGGTCGAAGTTCAAATTTAATACAATACGAAACAATTTAAATACTTGACGACTACAGCAACTTGATGTACCGTCGGCTCGTTTCAAACCCTGCTACGGAGCGAGTATGTCTTTCTTTGAAAAATATGGCAAGCCGCAGGTGTTTAAGGCGTCTAAGTCCCTGACACCCAAAGAAGTTCTTCTGGCGGCTGTTGCAAAGCAGCATAGGATTTTAGCGGGCG
>JBAXLR010000251.1:0-2532 GCA_037134655.1 bacterium
GGACGCATGCAGAATAAAAAAGATCATGGGGATTCAAATAAGAAAGCTCAGGGAACCAATGCTGGATCAACTTTGATGAAGAGAAGTGGAACAATCAGATAACCTACTTTAAAGCACGCTTAAAAGGGCAAAAGAAGAGAATTGAGGGAGGATGACTCTTTATCAGATGACTGCGAGCAAGAATAACCCAAGCTATTGAATAAAATTTAGCAAAAGAAAGAGGTCGTTGAAAGTGTTGTCTAGCAACATTTCGACAATGTTAATATTAAATCGTCTTAAATTCAGAGTTTTAGTTAAGCTTTTTAGAAAATCGCAAAAAACATGAAAAAGACCAATAGAATCAGCACCTCCCGACACACCAATCGCAAACCGCTGATTTTCAAGGGAAAAGTCCCTTATTTTGTGATGTGCTAAAGACCACAAGCCTTCAAGATTGTTAGAATAAGTGACCAACTAGGCAAGCTTCCTTGGGTTTTGCAGAGGTTTTGTCAAAAGATAAAAAATTTTAAAGTTTTTTACCAAACGGTACGAAGTCCTCTCGTGCAAGAGCCAGGGTGGTTCTTGCTGCTGGGCCCAGAGTGCCCAGTAATCAAAACGAATTCAAGGAGGATTTATCATGGGAATGCGAATTAGAACTAACGTGCCTGCCATCACCGCTCAACGCTTCATGTCTGACAACAAGGATGCAATGAGCAAAAGCCTCGAGAGATTATCCTCAGGCTACAGGATTAACAAATCAGCCGACGATGCCGCTGGACTAGCCATCTCAGAGAGCTTGAGAGGCAAGATTCGGGGTCTTAACGTTGCGAAACGCAACGCTAATGACGCCGTATCCATGGTTCAAGTTGCTGAAGGCAGCATGAACGAGATGACCAACATCTTGATTCGTCTGCGGGAGCTAACGGTTCAATCGTCAACGGATACCATCGGTGAACGGGAAAGATCTTTCCTAAACCGCGAGTACACACAGCTTGCCGATGAGATTGACCGTATCGGAAACTCAACAGAGTTTAACGGCATCAAGATCTTCGATAAAGAGGCAGACCGTGACCAGTTTGTCATCCAAGTTGGTACTAACGGCACTACGCCAGACATGAATACCGATACGATCGCAATCAGCCTAGCTGGCCTTAAGTTCAATACCGCGGATCTTGGTATCGGCAAAGAAGCAGAAATCGGCTCAGTCGACGGCGGACCTGGACCTTCGATGGAAGACATCTCCTCAAAGCTGAATGTTATCGACGAAGCACTCAATAAGATTGCAAGCGAACGAGCGACTCTTGGTTCCGTCCAAAGCCGCCTCGGAAGCGCTCTGTCAAACTTGGCGATCAACGTCGAGAACATGGAAACAGCGAAAAGCCGGATCAAAGACGTCGACTTTGCAAGTGAGACTGCCGAGCTTACTCAAGCGCGCATTCTTACAAGTTCAACCACAGCCGTCTTGCAACAAGCAAACGCTGCGCCTGAGCAAGTTTTGCAACTACTGCGCTAATTGCGAGTCGTCCTTTATTCAATTTGAGCCAATTTAGACGGCCCAAGGTGGGTTCGTCTACCCAAAACAGAGGAGGTTACTTCTATGGGTATCAGAATTAAGACTAACATTGAGTCCATTGTGTCGCAGCGTCGAGTGAGTGATAGCCGCAAAGCACTAGGAGAGTCATACGAGAAACTTGCCAGTGGTCAGCGCGTCAACAAGTCAGCAGATGACGCCGCTGGTTTGGCGGTCAGCGAGCGAATTCGAGCCAAAACGAGAAGTCTCGAAGTGGCCAAACGTAACGCCAACGATGGTATCTCGTATATTCAGGTTGCAGAAGGCGGCCTTAACGAGACCACAAATATCGTTGTTCGTATGCGGGAACTCGCGGCTCAAGCGGCGTCCGACACCATCGGAAACCGGGAGCGTGAATTTCTCAATAAGGAATTCACCCAACTTCGCCAGGAAGTGGGCCGCATCATGGATTCTACAGAGTTCAACGGCGCAAAAGTCCTCAAAGTGGACGAGCAAAAGCCAATGCGTATTTTCGTCGGCGCAAGCAACCGAGGAAATGACGCAGACGGAAATGCGCCAGACATTAGCCCTGAAGAAGATCCAGATATTTTGACCATCGATCTTAAGGACCTCGCCACATTCAGGGAAGCGATGGAAGACGTGCTAGACGATAACCTAACCATTGTGTCTCCGGACTCGGAAGGTGGTGCGGCAGATCTAGGCCCGTCTGGTACAAATGATATTTTCAATCGTTTGGACTCAGCTCTTGATTCCATGGCGTCTTACCGAGCTGTTCTCGGTTCGGTGCAGTCAAGGTTGAACTCAAGTATCACCAACATTGACGTGACCAATGAGAACTTGCAGGCTGCTCAGAGCAGGATCCGTGATGTGGATTACGCCGCTGAAACAGCGAAACTAGCCACAAACCGCATTCTGACCCAAGCTGGCGTGTCTGTCTTGACGCAGGCGAACGCGAACAGTGATTTCGCCTTGCAGCTTCTGCGCGGCTAATTTGGCGCGGAATAAGGGGCCTGGACTGGAGG
>JBAXLR010000252.1:0-2504 GCA_037134655.1 bacterium
CGAGCCCTAGATATAATCTGCCAATACTTTTTATGTCGCAAGGCATCGCCTACGGCGCCTACCTCAAACACATGATGACACTCGAAGTGTTCTTCATGACGACCATTATCCTGCAAAGCATATCCACTTTTTTCACCTATAGAATGGCTTTAAAAGGCTTTAAAATAGCCGAGGATCTCGCAAAGAAAACCGCACGATTTGCCTCTCTATCAATATTATTAGTGGCCGTCGTCGGCTGGAGCCTAACAAATTTTTGGAGTCTGGAGGCCGTGACCATCGGGTCTAGCTTACTATGTTCAGTAATGAACAGCCTCGGCTTACTCGGTGTTGCTTTAGCGTATAGCCTACATCCGACCCTTAGAATCGATTACAATAGCATTTGGAATAGCTACCTTCTCCGAATTGACTCGAATCCTGACCGACCCGGGAAAATATTTAATATGACGTTGCTTGCTGGATTCTTGCAACTAATTTGTCTATTTTACCTCCTCAGCACCAACTCATCGTTTACCGCCAGTGACTTCTATCTTGGTGCAATAACCTTTCAATTTATTTTTGTTACAGCAGTGATTGATGCATGGATGGAGATTTCATTTCTTGGGCATAACCTCAATAATTTGCAGGACGTGTCTCGTCTGACGTCAAACAGCGCCAGAAAATTTCTGATGCGCCACAATCAAAAACGCGACCACTGGTCGGCAGCAGTAGGTGTTAAGACAGCTTTTTTACACATGGAGCACGACGTCGAACGCATACTTCAAAACAATCTTCCTGCAACCTTTTTACGGATCCGCAGCGAGGAAATGTCCCGTATCGTTGAAATTCTGATGAGCGACCGCAGCATATTAACTCATAGCAATCCAGAGCAGGTCACATGTGCCATAGACCCCGAACACTCAATACGCCCATGCTTAGACGCATTAAAACTATGTACAACACTCTATCTCGATGCCGGGGTCATTCTCCAGCGTCGTTTACAAGGACTTTTGGCACTATTGCCAATTATAAACCCTGGTCTTGCAGCTGCCTTAGACCCAGAACTCGCCGCTAACTTATTGCGAAAAACCAAATGGTTTTTCTACTTTGATCATCTCTGGGTCGACCAGAGAATTTTAAATACACCCATGTCATCTCAGTACGGCATCCAATATGACCAGCTGAGCCCAGAGATACGTATGAATCTCATCACCCACATGAACGGTCTCCATGGCCTTGGAAACTTTATCTGGCTCAGTCAGCAAGCCAAAGAGCGCATCACACAGGAATTACCAGCGATTGCGAATATATTCACAACGCACGAAGTGCCCACCAAAGCGGGCCATACTCATTTGATGTTTTCGCTAAAATTTGAGGAGCTAATTCCACGACTTCAGCGCTATTACGCTTTGGACCAATTCCGGCAGAAACTATTAGATTTTGAGCCTAGCCCAGATTCTCAAAAACTTCTGAATATACTTTCGCTGCAAATTAACAACGCAAATCGTATCGCCGACTGTCAAAGAATTATTGATGTAATTACAGGATTTAAATGGAAGGGTTTTAGGGAGAAGGATCTAGCCCTACGCTTGCTACTGTCAATTAACGAACGGATGGAAAAGCTTACTGAAACTCGCATAGCTTCGCCAGAGAATCACCAAGAGATATTCGCCAAAATAGGTGCCAGCATAGCAACGATTGGCTACCCTAGCCAAGTTCTCAATCAGGCTCACGTGTATAAAATTGAAAATCGCAATCTCGAAAAAATTAAACGCGCCACACTGGATGCACATCACGTTTCACATCTAGAAGCTTGGGCTACACTTGCATCAATTGACTTCAAAAAGCTTACTGAACAAGAATTTTTAATTGCAAAATCTATCATTAAATCCGCCGCAAAACGCATCGATCTGATGGTCTCCCCCACCATCCAGGCTAGATTGCTTGACTGCGCAGCAAATTTGATAAAGACGCAGAGTCAATCAGGAAGACCCATGGAATTTGATCTGCTGTTGGAACCGATCAGCACAATTATAAGATTAAACGGCGACTTTGAGACCGCATCTTTGATAATAGACGTCTTAAACTACGTCAATAAAATCGCGCACAAGCCGGTTGAACTGCCCAATAACATCACTGATTATTTCGACGCTCTAAGTGTTAAGACCCCTGGGAAAAATAGCTATTGGCAGCAGTCTGTGGTCAGCAGCTGGCAAGAATTTAAAACCAGCCAGGAACGCACTAAGCAGGCATCCTAATCAGAAAGGCGCCATAGGACAGTCCCAGGGCGCCTTTTCTAACAAAAAATACTGCTTAATTGTTACGACCCTTGATGTGCAACGCTTCGTCCCTCGACCCGCGCCATACCCGCTTTTTTCTTGCTTAGCAGACGGTCTACCCAAAGCAGATACGAGCTACCGACAAAATTAGTGGTGAGAGTCGCACCAAGGATTCCAACCGTCATAGCAAGCGCAAAATTGCGGAAACTATCCGGACCAAACAAGATGATTACAACCAACGAAAGATTT
>JBAXLR010000253.1:0-2472 GCA_037134655.1 bacterium
GATAACAATAGCGAGTTCGACACCCATGGCGGCAATTTCAGAAACGTCGGCCACCATACGTTCAATCGTGGCCCGATTGATACCGTAAGCATCGTCGCCCATCAGGGCTTCGCCGGAGAGTTTCAGAAGGACTCGCTTATAAGCGGGTGACGTCATAGTTAATGCTCCCTGGTGATTCGGTTTTTACATGGTTTCGCCGAACAACAGTCCGTATTTTAACTGTTGATATACGATTCATTTGATGCACACTGACGCAGCTTAAAAAAACGGGCCTTGCGGCCCGTTTTAATTATTACGCTTGCTTGGCGGCGGCTACTTGCGCCGCTACCTCCGCAGCAAAGTCATCTTGCTTCTTCTCGATGCCTTCACCAACGATAAACATAACAAAGCTCTTTACGGACGTATTCGCCGCTTTCAGCATCTGCTGAACTGTTTGCTTGTCATTCTTAACGAATGTCTGATCAAACAAAGAAACTTCTTTCAGATATTTTTGAACCGAGCCTTCAACCATTTTCGCAGCAATATCCGCTGGCTTGCCAGACTCTTCTGCTTTGAGCTTGGCGACTGAACGCTCTTTCTCGATTAATTCAGCAGGTACTTGGTCTGAAGACAAAGCGACTGGCTTCATAGCTGCGATATGCATTGCTACGTCTTTGCCAACTTGTTCGTCAGAGCCTTCAAACTCAACCATCACGCCAATGCGAGTGCCGTGCAAATACGAAGTCAGTTTGCCCGATGTTTGAAAACGCTTAAAACGACGAATCGACATGTTTTCACCAATACGTCCGATCAACTCGGTACGAACTTCTTCAACTGTCTTGCCATACAAACCCAATGCTGACAATGCTGCCACGTCGGCAGGGCTATGTTCAGTCACCAGTTTGGCGATATCAGAGGTGAATTTAAGGAAATCATCGTTCTTGGAAACGAAATCGGTTTCGCAATTGATTTCAACCAACGCGCCAACACCACCTGCGATGTACGAAGCCACCACGCCTTCAGCGGTAACACGAGAAGCGGCTTTCGATGCTTTGCTACCCAATTTAACGCGCAGAATTTCTTCCGCACGTTCCATATCACCTTCTGCTTCAGTCAGTGCTTTTTTGCATTCCATCATGGGGGCATCTGTTTTGGCGCGAAGCTCGCCCACCATTGCTGCCGTAATTGCTGCCATTCTGCTCTCCTAGTTCAGGGACGGCATATAAGCCATCCATTATTCAATTCCCGAAAAAAAGGGGCTAACCTTCGTTGCCCCAGTTTCTCCGTCCTGATAGTTCAGGACTGGCAGACGGGCTTATTAAGCTTGTCCGCTAACCTCGACAAATTCATCCGCACTACCCTTAACGGCTTCAACGATGTCATTCACAGCGTTGGAACGGCCTTCAAGGATTGCATCGGCTACGCCGCGCGCATACAAGGTAATCGCTTTTGATGAGTCATCATTGCCTGGAATGACATACGTCACACCGGCTGGCGAGTGGTTGGTATCAACGATACCGATCACTGGAATACCCAACTTTGCGGCTTCTGTGATGGCGCCCTTGTGATAGCCAACGTCAATCACAAAAATCGCATCTGGCACACCGTTCATATCTTTGATACCGCCGATGGCTTTGTTGAGCTTTTCTAATTCACGGTGAAATAACAGCGCTTCTTTCTTCGCCATTTTTTCGACTGAACCATCAGCAACCGCAGCTTCCATTTCTTTCAGACGCTTGATTGATGTTTTGATGGTTTTGAAGTTGGTCAAGGTGCCGCCCAGCCAGCGCTGGTCAACGAAAGGAACACCTGCGCGCTGAGCTTCGGCCGCGATAATGTCGCGTGCCTGGCGCTTGGTGCCCACCATGAGAACGGTTCCGCGGTTGGCGGATAGCTGACGTATGTATTTTGTCGCCTCCTGGAAATGAAGCATGGTCTTTTCCAGATTGACGATATGAATTTTGTTGCGATGACCGAATATGAACGGGGCCATCTTTGGGTTCCAGAAGCGAGTTTGGTGACCAAAATGGACACCGGCTTCCAGCATTTCACGCATGGTAACTGACATTTATTACTCTCCAGGGTTGGGTCTGGAGCCTGATCAGTAACCCTTAGTAACTACCGCGGGCACCCTTGACGATACAGGCTCGTGTTTTATAAAAAAGATAACGCACTTAGCTTTTAATTCGCGTGAACAGCTCAAATTGCCGATCCTGCAGAAGCTAACCCGCTATTGTATACGAATTCCGGCATTTTTAACAACATCCCTGGCTACGGCCCGCCAAACACCTGGCTCGACTATAATTTTGCCTTCTCTGAATCATTTGGCGAACATCACGCCATAGCTGACACCAAATCATGGGTTCCATTTCCATCAAAACTGCTGAAGATATCGAGGGCATGCGCATCGCTGGCAAGCTAGCGGCTGAAGTTCTCGATTTCATCGCACCACACGTACGCCCCGGAATCAGCACCGGTGAATTAGACAAGCTC
>JBAXLR010000254.1:0-2465 GCA_037134655.1 bacterium
TTCAAACCAAGTGGCACACCTGAGTCGCCGCTGAGCAAAGCGAGAGATTGGCTGACTGTTACCAAGAACGGTAAGTCTTACACACGCGAAACAAACACCATGCCGCAGTGGGCTGGTTCGTGCTGGTACTATTTGCGATTTGTCGATCCTCGAAACTCAGCTGAGCCGTTTAGCAAAGCTAAACAAGATTACTGGATGCCGGTTGACCTTTATGTTGGCGGTGCTGAGCATGCCGTGCTTCACTTGCTGTATGCTAGATTCTGGCACAAGGTTCTTTACGACTGTGGTGTTGTGACGACCAAAGAGCCCTTCATGAAATTGGTGAACCAAGGCATGATTCTCGGCGAAAACGGCGAGAAGATGTCGAAGTCTCGTGGCAACGTGGTCAACCCTGACGCGGTCGTTAAGGAGTATGGCGCAGATAGCCTGCGGCTATACGAAATGTTCATGGGGCCATTAACTCAAACTAAACCTTGGCAGACGGCTGGCATTGTCGGATGCCATCGTTTCTTAGCTAGGGTTTGGCGTTTATTCATCGACGACGCTGGTAAGGTAAAGGTGTCAGCCGAGGCAGTCTCTGAAGACCTACGTCGTGCCTTGCATAAAACCATCAAAAAGGTGACTGATGATATCGAGGCCATGAGCTACAACACGGCTATTTCGGCCATGATGGAGTTTGTTAACTTAGCTTACAAAGAAACCCACATGGATCGTAAGACGGCTGAAACGTTTACGCTCTTGTTGAGTCCTTTCGCACCGCATATCGGAGAGGAACTGTGGAGTCGGCTAGGGCGGACTAAAACTCTCGCCTATGAATCTTGGCCCACCTTTGACCAGTCCCTTATTACCGAGGACTCTTGGATTGTGTCGGTGCAAGTGAACGGGAAACTGCGTGGCACCTTGGAAGTTAGCAAAACTGCGACTCAGGCTGAAGTCTTGGCGTTGGCGCGTGCTTTAGATTCAGTACAAAGAAACATCGAAGGCAAAAGTGTACGCAAGGAAATCTATGTGCCAGGCAAGATTGTTAACTTTGTGGCGAACTAATGACATATTTATGGATGAAATGGTTACATATTGTGGCAGTCATCAGCTGGATGGCTGGGATCTTGTATCTGTATCGCCTGCTCATTTATCATCGTGAACGCGGCATTAATTCGCGCGAGATTCACGACTTGCTTTCACTCATGGAGTATCGTCTTTACACCTATATAACACGTCCAGCCATGTGGATTGCAGTGGTGGCCGGTCTTGTCATGATTGGTTTGAATCAGCAACTGTTGGCCGGCGGCTGGTTACATGTAAAGTTAATGGCGGTGGTTCTGCTGATAGCTGCGACCCATGTGGCTGGCAAACTTTCACGCTCGGCCGCCAAGAACCCTGAAACATTGCCAAGCAGCAAAGCATTGCGAATTGCCAATGAAGTTCCCACGGTTTTGATGCTGGTGATTGTTGGCTTGGTTGTTTTCAAGTCTTTTTAAAGAGAATATTTCTGGCTTAGTGTCTTGATCAGGAGGAGTGTTGATGACGTTTCATTTCCAACCGATTTTTGAAAAAGGCAAGGATGATACTGAGTATCGATTCCTCGGCAAAGACGGAATCAAGACGGAGCATTTGGGAGGGCGTGAGATTTTAACGGTTTCGCCTGAGGCTCTTGTCAAGCTCACTGATGAGGCCTTTGACGATGTTTCTCATCTACTTAGAGCCTCTCACCTGGAAAAACTCTCGAGGATTCTAAAAGATCCCGAAGCGTCCGTTAACGACCGATTTGTCGCCGTAGAATTGTTAAAAAATGCAGTCATTGCGGCTGAGCGCGTGTTTCCATCCTGCCAGGATACAGGCACAGCGATTGTCATGGGAAAAAAAGGCGAGGACGTCTATACGGGTGTCAACGATGCACTCTCATTGAGCCAGGGTATTTATGATGCATACCGACGTCGCAATTTGCGTTATTCGCAACTTGCTCCTCTGAGTATGTTTGAAGAAAAGAATACAGGCACCAATCTACCGGCTCAAATTGATCTTTATGCGGAGCCTGGCAGCAAGTATGAGTTTTTATTTATTGCCAAAGGTGGTGGTAGTGCGAATAAGAGCTACATCTACCAAAAAAGTAAGTCAGTCTTAAATCCTCGCGCCATGGAGACTTTTATTAAAGAAGCCATCAGCGGCATTGGGACTGCGGCTTGTCCACCATATCACCTGGCAATCGTCGTTGGTGGCACTTCAGCAGAGATGAATCTCAAGACGGTTAAACTTGCTTCTTGTGGTTACTACGACAATCTTCCGACTTCCGGTAATGCCGAGGGTAGAGCTTTCAGAGATCTGGAGATGGAAAAACAAGTTGAGACGTGGGCGCGCGAGACAAAAATCGGAGCTCAGTTTGGTGGCAAATATTTTGTGCATGATGTGCGGGTGATTAGACTTCCCCGGCACGGCGCGTCTTGCCCAATCGGAGTTGGTGTTTCATG
>JBAXLR010000255.1:0-2456 GCA_037134655.1 bacterium
GTCACAGTCAACGGCGTTACCGGGAAACTTAAAGTGAACTGCAGGAACCGGGTGCGCACAGCTGTCTATAACTACGACGGTGCCATTGGCAGTATTCCCCAGACGGGCGTGACATCGGGCACAGCCATCGACATTTGGGACACCATTGATGATTACAACAATAACGTTGCAGGACTGCCTCCAAGCGTCGTGACTGCTTGGGGTAACAATACAGACTGTGGTGGAGTGGAAGCGACGACCGGTGACGATAACGTCTGGAAAGACGTGACCACCACCAACGGTACTACGGCGTCCACCTGCACGGCGACACCTGCAAACTGCACCATGCAGGACAAGATCACTGGGCTTTCTTGGAGTAAATTGCAGGCAAGTGCTGCCTGGAATACGGCTTGGAGTAACTGCCAAAGCCTTAATAATAACGGCCAAACCGGCTGGAGGCTGCCGACTCAAAAAGAACTCATGGAAGCTTACACCCACGGCATTCGCTCCATACCGTCGTCTTATGCTGCCGCTAATACCAACTGGATGACTGAAGCCAATTTTAATAGCTTGTTCTGGTCCGGCTCGTCCGTTTCCAGCAACTCTGTCAATGCGTGGTTCGTGAACCTGGCCAATGGCGCCACGTACAACTACAACGCCAAGTACTTCTCGTACCTGGTCGTTTGCGTCCGTTGAGTTTGAGCCCGCCCCGGCATCCTGATGTTTTTGCATCGTTTTTTGCTTATGGGGACACCCGACTGATTGACTATTGATTGATCAGATCGAGTCCATCCTGCAAAGCCCGCATTACTTTTTAAAATCAGGTACAAGCCTGGTTTATGTGGTTTTTGATTAGTTTTTAAACGCTTAAAAACAAGGTTATCATAGCCCTAGGGGAGTCAATGATCAGGAAATAAACAAAAGATAACAGCACATTAATGTTGGTGCTCAGCTGTCTACTCAGTATGACCGCTCAAGATAGAAAGGGGAGGAATGCTCATGGAAGAAAAGATCTTTTTGAGGGGGATGGATATATGGGCTTAGGCGCTCGTTTTACATGGATCATGATCTTGCTTGGATTTTTGTCCCACGCTGTGATGGCTCAAACCACTGCTGGAAGTTCAGATGATCAAGCCGCACTAAAAGATTTGCGCACCTTTTTGTTTGATCCAAAAGCGCGAAGTTCATTTGCTCAGGGCAAAACTGACGCTACTCAAGCCAACAAATACTTGGAGGCCTTTCCTCAGTGGGCACAAAACGAGTTGCTTGAAATTGTGATGATGATCGCAGCAGAATCAATGCAAGATTCAGCAAAGCATGTTACGGCCTACCAGGCAGGCGGAGTTAAAGGAGCAATGGGCTCTTTCTCGCCCGCCGTTCGGGAGCGTGTCAATAGTTTCATGCAGAAGTTAGTCAAGGACCCGAAATTCAATAATCCCGAAAATCTCAGAAAAATGAATCAACTCTTGCCGGCGATTAACGGCAAGGGTTCTTGAGTGGCTTTTACTTCTGGAGATTGTGACTTTCGGAGATTGTGAAGGGCTCGGGGTCTGCTGGTCAGGCCAGGGGAACCCACCACTAAATAGGTGGGCGTCATCGACCGGAACTTTAGGCTTCCTCCTAACGCCAAGGGCGGGAGGCTTGCACACCGTCTCGGAAATCTGACTCCCTGTTGTATAAGCATCGGTTCTCCGGCGAAAAACCAGCCACAACCCCGAGTTATTTTGACTATACCACAGACGTCGCTTGTCTGCCACCGAAGGTCGCCTAAAACCCTTGCTATAAGCAGATTCCATCAAATTTTTAAGGTCTTGACTTTAGTGCTTATTTTGATTGTGAAACCCCCGAGGTCTCGGTAAACATAGACCTCACGACAATAAGCTCGTCAGCCCATATTTTTGAAAGTCGACCATGTCAAGCCATCCACCGCAGCCAGCCCTCTTTGTCGTCGCGACACCGATTGGCAATCTAGATGACATGACCCCGCGCGCTATCGCCACGTTAAAAAACGTGGATATCATCGCGGCGGAAGATACGCGTAATACCAGAAAACTACTCAGTCACTTTAATATTTCAGGCGCTGAGCTCATCAGCTACCATGATCACGTGGAGGATGAGCGTAGCGAAAAACTAATTAGTCGCATGATTAGAGACGGTGTTTCTATTGCCTTGGTCTCAGATGCTGGGACCCCCTGCGTCGCTGATCCAGGTTACCGGCTGGTGAGACTTGCTAAGGAGAATGGCATCAAGGTACATCCTGTGCCGGGAGCTTCAGCTTTGACCAGTTTGGTTTCGGCCTCAGGTTTACCCTCTGACCGCGTGCTGTTTGTTGGCTTCCTCCCAACAAAAGAGTCGGACTTGCGGCGGGAGGTGCAAAGTTGGATCAAGACCAATGCAGCTGTTGTGTACTTTGAACCGACCAGAAGACTTGAGGCATCACTCTCAGTTATTGCTGAAATTTATCCCAATGCCGAAGT
>JBAXLR010000256.1:0-2428 GCA_037134655.1 bacterium
GTTGCGATCCTTCAAAAAAATTACGTTACTCGAAATTTTAGAAACATAAACGCAAGCGTTGCTCCAGCGATTTAGCAATAAATCCATTGCAGATTGAACGCTGACACCATCTAGGTCGAATGCTTTCTCTTTGCACTTTTGGCAACCACGCCAACGCGACTCGTTTGGCTCAACGAGCAATTGATTCCATTGCTTAGCCTTTGGGCAAAAAAGTTTTTTAAGAAAAGTACCACCTGGAGCATACAACGTGCTGGTCTTTTCGTCATCGACGAATCTTTGATTGCTCATCTTTTGCTTCGCTATTCAATGAAGTCCTGTAGTGACTTTGATATTTCCGCATCCGTCTGTTTCCGAATGATCTTAAGCAATTGAAATATGTCTTCTGGACATGCAGTCATCCTTAATTCAAATTGCCTCGCTAACTCATCCCATCCAGGTTCGCTTAACAACTCTGAGCATTCATATACCCAAACGCAGAAAATTTTTGCCACTCGTTCAATTGCGTTGCGGTGGTTCTTTATCGCATCAGTGTGTTCTATCATTTGGCCCCAAGACTTGCCGTCTCCAAAAATCCAAATTGGATTTGGTTTTGGTATTGGACCGAGTTGCACCAGAAAACTCGAAATATCCTGCACACGCCTATCCAATGCATCAAAAGCTTTGAAACTTACTTTGGCTGGCAGACGCAACACTAGCGCCGGGTGCACTTCAAGGTCGATCTGAAAATTGGCTTTCTGTACTTCCTGTCCATTCAAATCCTTGGTGCCTGCGAGGTTGCGCTCCTGCCGTTTTTTCAGCCTATCGGAAACTGTACTTTTCAGTTCCAACTGCGAAGAGAAAGAATCTGCCATTTCAGTAGAAATCAGACCTTGCTTTTCCATTTGCATCAGCACTGCGAGTGCCGTTCTGGCCGGCGCAAACCGCCCTGCAAAAGAACGGATTGAACTAACATCATGTGGATCAACAATTTCTCGCCAAGCGGAAAGGTTGGTAATTTCCGCATCGGTCCACCGAGCCCCCCATGGTTTTTTAGGCGTCTTGTTTTCTAGAATTGAAGATAAGGTTATTGAGTAATTTTCGATGCCAATTTCAGTGTGAGTTTCAGTTGCAGTGCCTTCAGATGTGCTGGCCCAGTTGCCTCCTTTTTCCGAATCTGTTATCGCGTTATGGACAGTGGGATTGTTCTCCTCTGAAAATTGCAACGAAAGTTTCGTCTCAAATACTTTTTCATCTGTACCATTATTTGATTGAGTACCAAGCCGTCCGAGACGCAAGAGACGAGAGCTGATCGCCCCCTTTGTTCTCTCATGTTTTGCAACAATCTCTTTTATAGAAGCACCTGAATCAAACATGTGCAAAAGGCTTTCATCCTCTTTCACTGACCAAGAACGACCGGCTTTGTTAGGCTGTGTGCGCTTTTGTTGGTCGCGTTTTATTCCAATGTCTAGCGCATCAACAGCCAAGAAAAGAGCTCGAATGATCTTCGGACTATGCAATAAGCCTTGTTCAGGAAGAATTTCACCCGAATCAGGATCGATACCTTTAGCAAGTGACTCAATAATTAATTTTGCTTCCTGGGGCGACATAGTAAGAAACTCCTGTTAATCGGGATGGCCAACTATCTTTTAGTTACCACTATCATTCGAGCAACCTAAAAGGGGATCGAACTATCATCAAATGGATCCAAGTCAGGTGTTCCCCCAACCATTTCTTTCCTGACAATAACCGGTTCATTTTTTTGTCGCTGCCCTCCTAAAAACTGCATTTCTTCTGCAATAACCTCTGCCATGAATTTTTCTGTTCCGTCCTGGGCTTGCCACTTGCGTGTCCTCAGCTTCCCCTCGATGTATATCTGAGAGCCCTTCGAAAGATATTGCGCTGAGACTTCAGCAAGGCGATCGAACAGCACGACACGATGCCACTCAGTGTGTTCATTGCTCTCTCCCGTTGAGCGGTTTTTCCTGACCTCAGATGTTGCCAAACGAAGATTTGTTACCGAACCGCCAGAGGGCAAAAATCGCTTTTCGGGATCGGCACCCAAATTACCGACAAGAATCACTTTGTTTACAGAGGACATGAGACTTACCTCTTTAGATCTTTGGTTGAGCCAGCGTGCTGAAGTCGCCCGGCAAGCCTACGAAAAGTTCAACCGACCCGTGTTCAGCACGCCTGTTCTCAATAACCATGAGCGGGTCGATTACGGTGTGAATCTCATATCCTGGGGTATGGGTGTCCTGATCCCAATTTTTTAGTGAACGGACATACAACTCGAAGCCACGATCCACCAAGTGCCGCAACACAGTAGCGAAGCATTCGACGCTATCCTCCGGCAACTTGGTCGAATCGATTTGCTTCCATGCTTCTTCAAGTTTTTGGGCAAGTAGTTGGCACTGAGGATGTGACGGCGCAAGTTCTTGGCCCTGCTGAT
>JBAXLR010000257.1:0-2387 GCA_037134655.1 bacterium
GCTCGTGAATTTTTCTTCCGGCAAGCTGAACAGCAGCCGCATCGATCTGCACGCCAGTCCCATCGCAAGACTCGCAAGCGGTCTCGGCAACTGCCAAATCACTATCATCATCTTCATCCTGCACGTCTTCATCAACGTCCAGCACGCCATAACCATCACACTCCAGGCAACGACCGAGTGAGTTTGGATTAAAATAGCGCGAATCCAGTTTCGGCCAAGAAAAACCACATTCGGGGCATCCAGACTTGGTTGAAAAAACTTGGCGATTATCAATATCCCATCGGCCTTTTCCGTCTACAAAAACCCATTCTCCATATCCACCCGAGAGATCAATCACACCCTGAACCGCACGGGTTAAGCGCTCTGGGCTCTCGGTTTTGACTTTCAAGAGATCAATCAAAACCTTTATGGTGTGTTTCTCTTCCCGGGCAAGCTCTGGCAGAGGCTCAAGTTCACGAACCTTGCCATCAATCCAAGCCTTTGTGTAGCCACGGGTGGAGTAAGCTGTTAGCTCTTTGCGAAAAACACCTTTCTTTGACTCTGCAAGCGGCAGTAATAGGGCGATACTTTCTCCAGCCGCAGCTTTTAGAATATGACTGACAATATCTTCTTTTGACATGGCCGCGGTTGGGCGTTTGTGACGCGGGCAGAGTTGCTCGCCAAATCGCGCATACATGACAGCCAAAAGCTCCGACACATCGGTCAAGGATCCTAATGTAGCTCGACGACTGACAGCCGTTTCATTTTGCGCCAGTGCAATGGCTGGACTCAGACCTGTGACCGACTTAACGAGAGGCCTTGTTCCAAGGTCGAGGAATTGCCGACTGTAGTGCGATAATGTGTAGAAAAAACGCCTTTGACTCTCAGCCAAAACCGTATCAAAGGCGAGTGAGCTCTTTCCGCTGCCACTCACGCCGGTGATCACAGTTATGGAACCACGTTTAATATTGATATCGATATTTTTAAGGTTGTGCTCGCAGGCACCCTTTACCTGGATATAATCATGCTCCATGTCCACCACCCAACCATCGATCACAAAGTTTTAGTGCCGCATCAAAGCTTCGCATACTTGCCCTGCCTGTTAAAAACTGATCGGCTGCCGGCCCGTGGTCAGGCGAGACCCGAAGATGCGGCAAGCCAAGGGAAACGTTAACAGCCTCATCAAAATGAACCGTTTTCAACGGTCCCAATCCTTGGTCGTGATACATGGCGAGCACCACATCAAATTCACCACGCATGGCCCGGTAGAAGACAGTATCAGCGGGTAAGGGACCAGTGACGTTCACTCCCTCTTGTCCACTGGCAAGGACGGCTGGCGCGATCACGCGCTCTTCCTCATCGCCAAACAGTCCACTGTCACTGCAATGTGGATTTAATCCACAAACAGCGATCCGTGGGTTTTTCATGGGCCATAACTTTAGCATCGATTGGTTTATAATTTTAATTTTTTTGCTTAGTAATTCTGACGTTAAATTTTCCGGAACCTGTCGAAGTGCCAAATGATTGGTAGCAAGAGCCACGCGCAAGCTCGGACCTGCCAACATCATGACCGCTTTTGAAGACCATAAATCCTCAAAAAACTCGGTTTGCCCAGGATATTTGAAGCCAGCTTTGGCGGCTGTGTATTTGTTGATGGGAGCCGTCAGGACGGCCAATCGGCTATTCGCGGTGCGCGGCACAGCACAGAGAGCCTGAACGGCCATTTTGCCGCGCTCGAGATCGCTTAACTCCCGAGCATCTGTTTTGGGGCTATCCGGCGAAGAGTCAATCCAAAACACACCCGGCCCGCTCGCCTGATTAACCGTACTAATGACTTTGAACTCTGGGATTTGTAGGCCAAGGGCAGCTGCCTGATGTTCAAGCTGCCATAAGCTACCGATCCCCAGCACTGATCTATGCCGCGACATGGACGGCACAACTGCTCGCAAAAATGCTTCAATATTTATACTAAGTGGGTCGCCGCATGTAAAAACAAAGGTCACAGAAAGTTGTATCCATTTACGCAGCTGTGTTTAGGCGGTGTCGGCTTATCTCGCTGCAGAAATTCCAACCAAGAGCCTGGAGGCAAATCCCCCCAAAAATACCATGCGCTGGCGTCCTCTTCATGGTAAATTTTTGACTCAAGATCGGGGCGTTAGACAACGATGACGGATGGGCTTGGCTGTCGCTAAGTTGAAAGGCAAATACAATGGCTTCAATACGGCTGAAACGCTTGGGTAATTTCTATTTTATTTCATTATTTCAGGTACTTGTATGTTTTTCTGCCGAGGCCCATGCCGACAACCAACCCCTTAATGTGCGCAGTTCCATGAGCTGGTTTACTTATGGGTCCCTGCTGCAGACGGTCGATGATTCACCTGCCAATCCCGATAACACGGTGCTGCAGC
>JBAXLR010000258.1:0-2376 GCA_037134655.1 bacterium
TCAGGATATTACTTATACTCCCAAAAATGATCAAATCGGGAACGATATAATTGAGATTTGTCTTACGGACGGCAAGGAAAAAAATAGATTTAGTATACCGATCACCATCAGTGCAGTGGATTCTAAATTTGCAAACGGTGGTCAAATTAACTTGGGCAGTACCCTTACCGCTCAACACAGAATCACATTGCTCGAGAACGGTAAAATACGGCTCGCGTTTGGTGCTGATGACCAATCACGCCGTATATTGTCCATCAGGCAATTCCTTGAAGATGGAGCAGTCGATACTTCATTTGGCGCAGAAGGCCAGGTGAACTTCACTTCAAATAGCCTGGATTCAAATATTTACTCTGCGATTTCAAATAGCATTGGAGATATCTATGCAGTGGGTCATGCCGGTCCGCTTAACACAGCTTCCGGCATCGTCTTGAAGTTACCCAGCGGTCAAAAGCAAGCCGTTTTAGGAGCTCAAAAAGGGATAGGTCCGATTTTTTTTCCAAGTTTAGTTAATGAAACGCATCTACTAGGTCAAACCACGACGGCGGTCGTCGGTGGGGGGCTAGGTAATCTTTTAACCGATAAGTTCAAGAATGTGGCGTATGGAACATCGACGACCACCAACTATGCTACATTGTCGAATAATCAGTTTGCTGTGAGCACACTTAACACAAACAGCTCAGATTTGGTTTTAAGCTCTTTATCCGTAACTCGGTATCAAATGTCAAACGAAACTCCAAGCCAGACGAACGTTGATAATATTTCTTCAATCTCAAACGTCAGTTATCTTGTCCCTGTCTCAACCGCATTTTTAGATACGACACCAGCAACGCTCATTGTAGGTTTCAGAGGTTCTGCTGATGTGTCTTACTGCGCAAGGTATGGCTACGTGGGCGGTGGAGCAATCTGTGGTGGAAATGGTGGATGCTATTTCCCAACGCAATGTATGGCTACAAGTTACAGACGAGAGCTGACCGCTTCTAAAGGCTTTTATTTGGTTTCGATTAGTGGGTCGGAAGTTAAATTGCTTGGTGATCCAGTGTATACCGATTTAAATGACGTAAAATCTGCCCGCAAAGGTCCGGACGGAATTTATATAAACTCAGGCAATACGATGTACAAAATCACTGCGGGTAATATCAGAGCCTCTTGGTATATGGATTTGGACAATATGGTTGATTTTGCTGTGGATTCTCGGGGACGGATTCTAGTCTTAAAAAAAGATGGATCTCTAACAAGATATTTACGGCCAGCGTCCAGTATGATGCCTGTCACAACTCCGACCGCGCCCGCACTACGCTTGCCAACTTATGACTACTTCTCCTTCTCATACATACCTGAAAGTCGAGCTGAACTCTCTTGGGATGCGCCTGCAAGTAATGGCGGGGACTGGATTACAGATTATGTAGTTCAGTATTCGTCAAATAACGGGAGTACGTGGACGACTTTTGATCGGCCGGCATCCGCTGCGCGTTGGGTCAATGTCACAGGGTTAACCGAGACCCAGTATGTCTTTAGAGTGGCAGCTAAAAACTCTGCAGGAATTGGCAGCTTCAGCCAAACCAGCACCACCGTGTCTGTCAGGCAACCGAGGTGGAGCGAAGTGACTGTGGGAAGTGATATTACTATGCGTAGTCGTGCAACAGGTATTTGGTTGAGTAATACTCGAGGTTGGATGGACAATAGGCAGGATGCACAATCGCACTGTGAAAGCTTATCCTATAATGGACAAACTGACTGGAGACTTCCTACTCAGAATGAGCTTATCGAAGCCTACCAAAGCACGCCTTCGCCCTACGCAAGAGATGGTTGGATCTCCAGGTATACAATGGAAAATACTGCTTTTTGGTCCACGACGTCATCCTTAAACCTAGCGAATGGCAGAGTCGGGGTCGGCAGCATGTACCAGGTCATAAAGTTTGCCGTTGTGTGTGTGCGCCAACAATGAGGCTTGAATTGGGTGGGGTCAAACAAATCATTGAGTTTTGATTCATTAGAAGCATTTTGATTGCTTAGCAATCAGAGAAGATATTCTGAGAATACTTTGTTTAATTTATTCAAACTGAGCGTCGTACGAAGCTGTGACTTCGACCGATGTACTGCAGCTGTCTGCAGATAGCGCGCCTATGATCACAAAGCCGTTTAATGATCAACTGCGACAAATGAACTGATCCGTTTCTGCTAACAACAATATTTTAAGGGCCGTGAACTGCTTTTGAAGCAAGTTCACGACCCTTTAGCTTTTAGTTCTTGCAGATCAAAGTGGTGTCTGCAGAGGTATCGCTAGCTCCGTTATGATGCCGAAGTGGTCTGACAGAGGCCCAGCGATTTGTTTGCTGTTGTAGGTCAGGTTATAGGTTTCATGCATTGCAGTTCCTG
>JBAXLR010000259.1:0-2363 GCA_037134655.1 bacterium
GGCAGCATTATTTATCGAGACCACGACCTGCTCCGGCTTTCTGATCCTGAGATGCAGGCAATCAGAGGCCGTCATTTAGCGCTAATTTTCCAGGAACCCATGGCAGCACTAAACCCCGTCATGAAAATTGGCGATCAGATCGCAGAGCCGATGCTTAGGCATCTTAAAATATCACCAGACATGGCTCGCCGAGAGGCCCTCGGACTTTTAGAACAACTGGGCGTCCCATCGCCAGACCGAGTCATGGATACATGGCCACACACTCTCTCCGGCGGCATGCGGCAGCGTGTTGCCATTGCCATGGCCCTTTCCTGCAAACCAGATATCTTGATTGCAGATGAACCAACAACAGCACTCGACGTTACCGTTCAAGCACAGATTCTTAGACTTATCAAAGATCTGCAAAAATCTATGGGCATGGCGACAATTTTGATCACCCATGACCTTGGAGTCGTCAATGAAATTGCCGACGACATCATGGTGATGTATTCAGGAAAGTATATTGAAAAAGGTCGAGTTGAGGATATTCTGTTTGAACCGAAGCATCCATATACAGAAAAACTTATCGCGGCAGTACCAGCCCTTGATGCGCCACAGCAGAAACTAGTGGCCATTGAAGGCCAAGTAAAACCTGCTACATCAGTCGTCTTGGGCTGCCGTTTTGCCGATCGGTGCGAGCATGCATCTGATCGATGTAAACAGGGAGAACATCCAAGTCTTATAAACCTGGGTCAACGTCAAGTCGCTTGTTACCTTTATGACAAAAATGCGCCGATCAAAAGACAATCGTCCAAGACGATCAAGATTGAACCTGTATTTAAAGACACGCATAATGCCGTGGCAACGCCTATTCTTGAGATAAAAAATCTGAAAACATGGTTTCCTGTCCAAGCAGGTATCTTGCGCCGCACAGTCGCCCATGTGAAAGCCGTCGATGATATATCCCTCACACTGAATGCCGGGCAAACTCTGGCGATTGTTGGTGAATCGGGTTGTGGCAAGTCAACCCTCGGGCAAACTCTCTTAAGGCTAATCAAGTCAACGGCAGGCCAAGCTCTTCTAGCTCAACACGATATTTTAGGAGCCAGTCGGTCAGAGCTCAAAGCTATGCGTCGCCAGATACAAATCATATTTCAAGATCCTTTTGCCTCGTTAAATCCACGTTTTTCAGTGCGTGAAATCATTGATGAGGGCCTGCGAATTCATGAGCCAAACCTCTCTGGTGATGCAAGGGATGAAAAAATTGGAAATGTTCTCGAAGAGGTTGGATTAAACGCCGAGGCGAGATTCAGGTATCCGCATGAATTTAGCGGCGGTCAACGACAAAGAATCGCCATTGCCAGGGCGATCGTTCTCCGTCCAAAGATCTTGATTCTAGACGAGGCAACAAGTGCCCTAGACGTTTCCATACAGGCACAGGTTTTAAATCTGCTACAAGATATCCAGTCGAAATATAATCTGGCCTATATTTTTATCACTCACAACCTAGGCGTGGTTCGATATGTAGCCGACCATGTCGCTGTGATGTATCTGGGGAAAATCGTAGAGCGAGGTTCAGCCGACAGCATACTGAGCAAGCCTAGCCACCCCTACACCCAAAAATTACTTGGGAGTGTCCCAGTACTAAAAAAAGGCGCCTCACTTCCCGAACCGCTGCTTGGTGATGTGCCGTCATCCATAAGTCCGCCCAGTGGCTGCACGTTTCACCCACGCTGTCCGCTAAAACAATCCATGGACGCCAGCGGTAAAGATACTTCAAAGTGTTCCGTGCATGCCCCCGAACTCTCCACAACAGGCTCCTCCATGGCACGTTGTCATTTTGTTTCAAGCAAACTTTGAATTCATCGGCCGCGTCATGGTCTAACTATGTACGGGTCCTATCGTGCTAGGTAACGCGCTAACATTTTGGACTGGCAAAAAAGCGTCATGAATCCCGAGTGCAATTTCAAGAACCTCATTGGCGTTATCAACCAACGTCACCTTCAACTGTGATAGAACCTCCGGCGGAACATCCACGAGATCTTTCTCATTGCGTTTGGGAACAAGCACATGCTCAACACCGGAGCGATGGGCTGCTAAGAGCTTCTCTTTGATACCGCCAACCGGCGTAACCAATCCACGCAGAGTAATCTCACCCGTCATAGCCAGCTTCGGACTAACTCTAAATCCTGTGAATAACGAAGCTATTGCGGTTAGCATGGTAACCCCAGCACTTGGCCCATCTTTTGGAATCGCCCCGGAAGGGACATGGATGTGGATGTCCCGCTTCTCAAAATCATTCACTTTTAAAAATCCTGATAAATGACTACGAACAAGGCTCAAGGCAATTTGGGCTGACTCTTTCATCACATCCCCTAATTGCC
>JBAXLR010000260.1:0-2270 GCA_037134655.1 bacterium
GGCTCTGCCTTGGAAACTCTTGCCAAACGCTGGTTGGAGCGGTAAAACCACACCGTCTAGATCATGAGTTATTAGCTCAAGTTTTGTCCAAAAAATGGAAGGTCAATCAACTATGACAAACCCTGACGTCCTCAATAAAATCAAAGCCGACATCGCTTCGACCCCAGTCCTCCTTTTTATGAAAGGCAGCAAAGATCAGCCCATGTGCGGTTTCTCAGCCCAGGTCTGCCACGTTCTGAATAGCTATGGGGTCGACTACAAGACAGTCGACGTCCTTGCTGACTGGGACGTCCGCGAAGGCATCAAGCAAGTGAATAACTGGCCAACAATCCCCCAGCTTTTTGTGGGCGGAAAGTTCATCGGTGGCTGTGATATCACCATGGAAATGCACCGCAGCGGCGAGCTTAAGAAGCTTTTCGAATCCGTTAAGTAGGGGACGCCCGACTGATTGACTATTGAATACCGAGGGCTACCGGCCCATATAAGCCGGTAGCCCTTTGTATTAGATCAGAGGGCGCTTGGCTATTAGCTGCGCTACTCTGATTAATTAATAGCCAATCAGTCGGGTGTCCCCAATTTGCGATTTGAGGTAAACTTTTGACTTAACTAGCAAAAAATTAAGTCATTTGTGAGGAATAAACTCGTCATGCATTCCGATCTAAAACCCAAAACCATCGCAGTTCACGCCGGCACCGAACCTGAGCCCGTCACAGGCGCCATCATGACGCCAATTTTCATGACGTCTACTTTTGTGCAGGAAGCTCCCGGCGTACATAAAGGCTACGACTATTCCCGTGCCGACAATCCAACTCGTGAAGCCCACGAGAAAGCTCTAGCTCAGATCGAAAGGGGTTGTGACTTTGGCCTGGCTTTCGCCAGTGGACTTGCAGCCGAGCAAGCCATCATTCAAACCCTAAATCCCGGAGACAGGATTTTAGTGTGTGATGACGTGTACGGCGGCACGGGGCGGCTTTTCAGACGGCTCTACGCCAAGTACAACTTGGACTTTCAATTCATCGATATGTCAGACATGGAGCTTGTCAAGAAAACAGCCACGCCGAATACAAAGTTGGTTTGGGTCGAGTCACCGACTAATCCTACGATGAAAGTCATCGACATTGCGGCCATGAGCAAAATCGCTAAGTCAGTCGGCGCAAAACTCGTAGTCGACAACACCTTTGCGTCCCCTGTATTCCAATCACCCATGCTATTGGGCGCAGATATCGTGATGCACAGTTCGACCAAGTATATTGGTGGTCACTCCGACATGATTGGCGGCGCCCTCATGCTCAAGGATAAAGAGCTTTATGAGCAATTGAAGTTCGTGCAGTTTGCTGCCGGTGCGGTACCGTCACCTTTTGAAAGTTTCATGTTCCTGCGCAGCATCAAAACTTTGGCTGTTCGCATGGAACAGCACGCCAAGAACTCCCAGCAGATCGCGGAGTTTCTGGCAGGCCACAAAAAAGTCAAAAAAGTTCATTATCCGGGCCTTAAAACTCACCCCCAGCATGAGCTGGCAAAGCGCCAGATGTCAGGGTTTTCAGGGATGGTGAGCTTTGACATGAATGGCACTTATGATGATGTGGTGAAGTTTTTGAAGAAACTAAAAGTATTCACCCTCGCCGAAAGTCTTGGTGGTGTTGAGTCTCTGGTGAATCACCCGGAGAAGATGACACACGCCAGTGTGCCCGAAGAACTGCGCAAGAAACTTGGCATTGGTCCCACCATGCTAAGGCTTTCTGTGGGAATTGAAGATGTTTCAGATTTAGTTGCAGATCTGGAGCAGGCATTGGCCTAAAACTTTTTGAGGATTCTCAAAACAATGACTCTCATGCGTGATAGTAAAAGTTGGCTTTATCCCGTGCCCCAGGTGTTTGACTCCGGGCATCTTGATGTGGGGGATGGCCATAAAGTTTACTACGAGCAGTCAGGTAATCCGCAAGGCAAGCCCGTAGTGTTTGTCCACGGTGGCCCGGGCGGTGGCACAAATCCCAATCACCGCAGATTTTTCAACCCCGCGCACTACCGAATTGTTTTATTTGACCAGCGTGGCTGTGGTAAGAGCTCTCCGCACGCCTCCATTGAAAACAACACCACATGGCATCTAGTTGCCGATATGGAAAAGCTGCGTACGAAACTTGGCATCAAGAAATGGCAGGTGTTTGGCGGAAGCTGGGGCAGCACGCTGGCCTTGGCCTATGCCATCAAATATCCTGATAAAGTATCAGAGCTTGTGCTTCGTGGGATATTCCTCGTGCGCCACAAGGAGC
>JBAXLR010000261.1:0-2263 GCA_037134655.1 bacterium
CTGTTGTGCGGTGGCTACTTGTTAATCTGATTATCGCACCTTTTAGGGGACCAAAGTCCGCTCATGCTTATAAGTCCATTTGGACAAATGAAGGCTCACCGTTGCTATCGCACGGCAAGGCTTTGGCAGCTGCATTGGAGCGCGAGCTCGGGCAAAATTATGTGGCGCGACTGGCCATGCGCTATGGCAATCCTGCAGTCGAGACCGTTGTAAATGAATTGCTGGATACGCATCAGGTGGAGCGATTAATCGTCGTCCCTCTTTATCCTCAGTACAGTAGCTCTGCCACGGGGACAGCCATTGCGCGAGTTCAAGAGGTCTTGGCCAAACGAACAGTCATACCAGCCGTGAGGTTTGTGGGTGACTTTTATGAAGACGAGGGTTTTTTATCGGCCCAGGCCGGGATTGCCAAAGAGAAACTCGCGGCCTTTAAGGCTGATCATGTGCTTATGAGTTATCATGGACTGCCTGAAAGTCATGTGAAGGCAACGACCCGCGGTCACTGTCTTAGTCAACCTGATTGTTGTGCGAGCCTTGGCAGTCATAATCGTTTTTGTTACAGAGCCCAAGCGTTTGCGACATCACGCTCATTAGCTCAAAAACTTGGCCTTCAGCCCAAGGATTATTCGGTGGCATTCCAAAGTCGCCTTGGCCGAACGCCTTGGATCAAGCCGTTCACGGATATGATCTTGGCTGATCTCTACAAAAGTGGAGTTAGACGTCTAGCCGTGACGGTGCCATCCTTTGTGGCCGACTGTCTTGAAACTATCGAAGAAATTGGAATGAGGGCAAGAGAGGACTGGAAGGCCTTGGGGGGAGAAGATTTTCTCTTAATCCCGTGCGTTAACAGTGATCCGCGCTGGGTGAAAGCTTTGGCGGCGTTGGCCAAGGGTGAGCCTTCTTAAGAGTTTTATAACGGCCAACTTCAAAAATTTTTTGTTTTCGCCCTAGGCTTTTGAGGCGTTACGAAGCATCAGATTCATATCACCTAAACGATCAGCGATGATATTTGTAAGATTGCGAAAAACCTTAAGCCCAATCGTAGGGTTTTGATCAAACAAGTCATTGAGTGCCTTGGCGTCACAGGAGCAGATTTCCGTGTCCATTTGGGTTAGGGCCGAGGCCGTTCTGCGTCCCAGGCGAGCAAGTGCTAGTTCTCCAACGGTGTCGCCCGCACTAATGGTCGTAAGAAACTCAGGGTTTCCACCTTGTACGCGGGCCATTTCGATTCTGACGCGGCCATCGACAATGAAGAAAACTTCAGACGCTTTTTGGTCTTCAAAAATAAGTTGAGTGGCAGAAGGTTTTTTCTCAAACTTCATGACTTTTGCGATTTTTACCAAGTCATCAGAGGCAAGGCCTTGAAAAATTTTCATGTGTTTCAACATCTCGGGATTAGCTGATTGTGTGCTCATGATGGGAATCTCCGCATGATGACAAATTAATGGGACGCTAACATCAGTAAAAACAAGATTATCGCCACTGCGGCGATCGCTTTTTTCTCAGCCACAAACGCTGCTGACAAACTTGGAGGTACTGGAAAATCATCGGCGATAGGGGATTTTAGAGGAAGCCATGGTGGAACACGGTCCATGTAACGCTGATATTCATCGCCAAACTTAGCCAGTAAGGTGTTTTCCTCGTATTTTGCTATGCAGTGGTATTGAAACATAAAATAAAGTAGCATTGGCGCCCCAAGCCAGATGATGCCCGCGTAGAAAATGACCCCAAAGGTTATAACGAGGTTTGCCAGATAAAGAGGATTTCTTATCAAAGCAAAAGGACCAGTTGTTACGAGATGATCAGAACCTACATCATCGCGGGACCGGTCACCCATAAAAGCGACAGTATAGACCCGGGCAGCAGCTCCAATGACCATCAGAAGTGTACCTACCGTGGCGGTTCTTGCTGAGGGATTGGCAAAAAGAAGTAAAAACAGTGTGGCAGGGATCGCGGTATAGTCGCGCCAGTAGAATAGCCGCTCGCCAATTTCAGTCAGCGACATGTTTCCCAAGCGCTGACTGGAATCATCTTCGCCGTCCATGCCGGATTTTAGTCGATCTTTATTCATGGAGCCCTTTAAAAATAAGCAAAGTGGGGAATTATGACCAAAGATTCCAGTTAAAACCGTTTGCGGATTTGTCACAATGCCCACCACTACATCATACGCCACTATGACCAAACTATGGAAGTGCCTGAAAGCATTCTGCCAGGGCTTCTGTGGAACAATTGAGCAGAGCTAGCTAGCAGTCGGTTGATGACC
>JBAXLR010000262.1:0-2262 GCA_037134655.1 bacterium
CTTGTATTCATCGTGGCCCAGCATTCCCATGGCCATGGGCGACACCAAGCCCATCTCGATGCCAAAGCTGAAGACACCGCGCAGCACAGTCCACTCTTGCTTGAGCGTGCCGCTTGATGGCGTGACCTTGTGAAAGATCTTCTTGTCAGCGAGCCCAGGACCCGTGATCCAGTAAGCTTGTCTCCAAGCGCGATACTCCATGAGATCTTTCTTCTTGATCATGGTGATGTCGCGCTTGCCGAAATACGGCAGGAAGTATCGCTGTAGGGTGCCCTTGATCAGGTGATAGCGGCCAGCGCTGCTGCGCCCCTCGTTCATCCGTGTCTTGGCTGCTTTGATGAACTCCCCCGCCACCGCTTTGAAAGTGGAGGCTCTAAGGGGCTGATCGGAGACGATACGGTGCTCAATCTCACCCATCAGCTTGATGGCTTTGATACAGGCCTTGTGGAAATCTTTTTCGCCAGTGGTTCTTTTTACATAGCCGCGCACGCCCTTGAACGTGATGCGGCATTGCCAAACAGAACCCTTCACATCTTCGCGCTGATACAGCGTGATGCGCCCGTCTGCGATGACTTGTTTGTTATTGGCGTAGGCCATGTTGATAGACTGTGACGAATTAAACAGCCAATCAACATTGAGTTGCGTGTTTTTTCGCAAAATCTGTACAACCCGTTCCCAGCGCCTGTAAAAGCCCTGTAAAAAAATGCTTTCAGATTTTGATTATTCCTAGCCTAGTTTTAGTTCTTTTTCCGTTCTGTACAACACGTGTACAACAAAAAAAGCCGCTCGTGAAAGCGGCTTTCTTGTTGATATTTTTGAACTTTTGACTTTTTGGTAGCCAAAAATTCCTAGCGCTTCGCATACTGCTACTTGCGTAACCCCTTCTAGAATAACACTTAATTGGCCTCGCATTTTGCATGTGCAACACCTGTGCAACAAGAATAATTTCCTAAATAATCTAACCCATTGTTTTAATGAAACAATATAAGCCTCCACCCCTTTGAAACCCGAAAAAAATCCCTTTCCTTGTGCAACATTCTGTCAAACCTGGAAGCTGACCACCACGCTCAAACTCCCCCACGAACACTCTACAGGCGTCTCAGTTTCAAAAGGCAGCTCGGCGATCACAAGCCCCTTGAGCCCTTATAAGCCGCACTGTCAGAGAACATTACCCGCCTATTGGGCTGACGATTGCTAGATGGACCAGTAAGCACGTGAATTTCGCTGCCTACGGTCTCAACCCCGAACACTTTGTGGCTGCCTGATAAGATGGAAGCCCCGGCATATTGATACGTCTGCCCATTTGAACGCCGGACAGTAAGGGTCTCACTACTCTCGTCCCACATTCCAAGCAGCATCACGTTCTCCCTATTCAGCCTTCAATCTTATCGGAAAACTCAAACTCGCCTTGGTCAAGTTTTCCGTTGAACAATTCCCAACGTAACCACAGGCGATAGGTATTGATCACATCGCTAACGCAATAATCGGATATCTCTTGAAGCCTTCCTGCCTCGAAATATTCCCTGACTTGCGAACCGTTTATGTCGTTCGGCTTACCAGCAAGCCCCATGAATTTACAAATTTCATCAAGTTTCATCTTCGTTGACGACCCAAACGACGAGAGAGCGTCACAAAGATCGAGAGCATCTTCGCTGTAACGATTGAAGTATGGCCTCGAAAAGAGTCCTGGCGCGGATACGTTGTGAACCATGCTCCGATACCGCAACACAGGAAAGTCAAACCCGCTTCCATTATAAGTGACCAAGACTGGGCGCAGATCCGAAACCTGATCAACAAACTCCTGGATCAACTTTTTCTCCGAATGGTCTCCTACATGCGGTGCCTTTACGGAAGTGACCTTCCATCCTTGCTCTTGCCACTCAGCAGTCAAAGCGCCAATACAAACTATTGAGTGATAAGGAGGCTTAGGGAAGCCTTTCCCAAGAGCAGCAATGATCTCAGTCTCGCTTTGACCTACGAGGCCATGAGCCCTCGCAAACCCACTGAGATCCGGCACCGTCTCTATGTCCCAAACAATCACTGATGGCATCCGACAGATCTCCTTAATTGTTCATAGAAACATCTTTCATCCCTAGCTTAAGCTTAAGCAGTTTGCTGCGGGTCAAGAATGAGACGTAGCCGCCGCCAGCCACACTCATCTAGCACCAAGCCATCGTGCAATTCACCCATTCCAGCGATACCCGCATGCATTTATCATGAGGCTAGCACACACAGCGATGAGGGTGAACAACTCTTCTGTGA
>JBAXLR010000263.1:0-2239 GCA_037134655.1 bacterium
GGCAACATTATCCCGCACCGCGATGATGGCAGCCATCGGTAGATCACCAGTTTCTTTTAGAGATTCTTTGGATCCCGGCGCTGGGCCACATGAATACACTGACGTGGCGATCAAAGCGCAATACAGTCCTCGTAACTTCATAAATTCTCCTTCGTGTGAAAAATTAACCTGCAAATTTTTGCAGACGCCCTTCTCATAATTTGTTTTTTGGATTCGATGCAATTGAATAATCAGGTGTGCGCAACAAAATTTGCGCGGATGGTGAGTGGAGAAATATTATTTGCGTCATATGGCGCAGCATGTGGCGGGACGAGCGAGAGACGCAGCCAAATTTCTTATTTGACTGCGTCTCTAGAGTTTTCTTTGTGGATTTTTGTTTAGTTTGAGGCGGCTACCTTGCATGATTTTTCTAGATCAATCTTGACGGCGTGCTTGTGCCGATCAACGACTGCAGTAAATATCTCAATTGACTTCCCAGCTTTCAAAGCGGCGAGATCGTCGATTTTTAGAGTAAAGCGGTGAAGCTCCCGGTCGTGACCATGCCAGAAGTCATATTTAATTTCTTCACCTTTTAGGATGACAGCTTTAGCGATACAAGGCATGCCGTGTGTGGTGCCGTCACTTCGTGATAAGCTTCTTTTGCCGTCTTCTTTGATCCCTTCATAAAAGGCAAAGCTTTGATAGCCTTCTTTTTCGTTTCTTAAAGCTTCTTCGTCTAGGTGTTCTTGTGTTGCGATCGCCTCTGCGTCACTTTTAAAAGAGCTCTGAGATTGATTTTTAGCTGTTGGAAAATGGCAGGAAGTTAACCCAAAGACAGCAAGAAGGGAGCCTGAAACCAAATGAATTCGCATAAATCAACCTCCTGAAAAGTTTTTATATCCCCAAAAAATAAACTTAACGATAAGACGGCGAGTAGGGCTTTCGTAGTTCGCGGTATACAGGATCTTGTGCGCTAGGTTTTCTCTCCACTAAAAGTCCTGCACCAACTAGTTTAGGGTTGGCGATGCGGCTGTGGTCTGACACCGAGTAGATGTCAACGTAGGACTTGAACGGATGCCACGTGAAAATTTGGTCTTCGCCCCATATCTCTCCGTACAATGAAGCCCTAAAGTCAAGCTGACCAAGGGGTCTGCCGGTTTGGTCATGACAGCGCATGCAGGATTTCTCGTTGTTATCGAGTAGCCCTGCTATGAAGTTTTTAGGAACGATATGGAAATTTGCCGAGGTTGTCGGCGCATAGGTTACTTGTTCGCCATTTCGTTTCCACTCGCTATCAAGGGCTGATCTAAACATGACTTTTTTTAGGAGTGTTCTTATGAGTGCATAGTCCTTAGTTTCTGGGATTGAGTCATAGTATCCATGGATGCTGGGAACGGCTTTTTCGTAAGCCTGACTATCGAGTTTTCCTGGATAGAGCGTCCCGTCGTTTTCTAGGTGCTCGACGAGCTGTTTGAGATCTGTGGATTGCCAATTACGACGATATTTTTTGACGGCGTGAGCAAGGTCAATGGCTCGTGTAAAAGGCCTAAAAATATCGGTTTTCCAGCTGTTCAACGCCCTAACCCTGGTTCTGACCTCGTGGACATACCATTCTGATCTAGCTGAGCCATCCCGAACCATCAATAATTCACCAAATACGGTGCCCACTGGGAAAACCCAGTGCCAATGTGAGCCATTTTTCCAGTATGCGACAGGAATTGGTTTGCCTTGACTGTCATAGGGTGGTTTCCAGAAATAGATGGCCTGAGAGTTACCGATGTCCATTCGACCAGCCGTGATGGAGAAGGGGTACTTAAAGGTCTGGAGTTCAAAGTACTCCGTAAGAGCCCTGATAGACGGCTCAGAGGCAGTGCTACCAACATCATAAGCAACTCGGTTGGCCCGCAAGCCTTCCGGTCCTGTGGGGTTTCCGAATGAATCTTGGTAGGTGAAGACCATTGAATTCTCGTCATACCAGATGGTGCCTGGTGAGTGGAGGACGTCATTTAAGTATGGGTCTTCGATGTTTGGGAGGTTTTTTAGATACGCAATTTGGTCTCGAGGGTCAATCAGTTGTAGTCCAGTGGTAGGCGCTGGGGCGCCCTGATATTGAGTGAAAGTCAAACAGTCTTGAATTCTTCCGCTAAATGATTTTACTGAACTCATATCAGTCAAATTAATGGCTTCATATCCACGCGAACGTTCTACACAGACAACGCCATTTCGCGCTGCGCGACGAGCCATTTCACATGAGCCAACA
>JBAXLR010000264.1:0-2239 GCA_037134655.1 bacterium
TCCTGAACGAGTCGATGGAAGGCTTGGTGGGCTTTTGCAAGACCTTCGGCTTCGTCAAGAAGCCTGGGCAGCAGACGCTCATTCATAAGTTGACGGGACTGGACTAATTGCTCGTGCCTTATCTGTTCCTGCAAGGGGGCTGAAGCCACTGGCTGCAGCATTGCACGACGGAGGCAGTTGCGATGCACCTGCTCACCGCGCTGCTCGCGGCGCTTGGCACGGCAACCTTTTCCTGGTTTTTTTTCACCTGTCCCCTTGCCTTTGACCGCGGCAGCCTCGCTTGGAGCGTCAGCTCTTGCACCTTTAGCGCCGCCCTGACTCTCATCCCAAGCCGGGCGACCATGCTCCTCATCCCAGTCCAGGCCCCAGCTCCAATCCTGATCCCAGTCCTCGCCTGCATCGTCACCAGTCTCACCACTCTCGCACCACCAACTCTGCTGCCCAAAAGTTGCACCAGCTTCACCAGTCTCACGGGAGTTATCCCACCAACCTTGCTGAGAAGCAGCCGTGGAATTTTCCCACCAACCAGATTGACTGGACTGACTTTGGTTGTTAGCCGCGGCCGTCGAATTTTCCCACCAACCAGATTGACTGGACTGATTCTGGTTGTTAGCCATTGCGGTGAATGTTATGCTAATGTTACGAAGATCTCAGTTGCAAATCTACAGAGCTAGAAACAATGACAATGATAACAAAACCGTTCCAGAATGTGCTTGTGTGATGCAGTATGCACCTGTATACTGTACTGCCAGCGCATATAATCACGCAAGCAGTATAATACTATACAGTATACACTATACAGTTATACAGTATAAATTGTACAGTAAAAACACACTACATTGTTTATCTTAAACCGCATAAGTGAATCAAATGGTGCGACGCGCGACAGTAAGTTAGTAGCGCTTGCGCTGGCGACTTGGTTCGTGACCAAATTTTATCATGTTTGGTCAACATAATTTAGAATTAACCTCGTGACCTGACCGTTTTTTCTTGAAACTAATATGAAAAAATTTTCCAGGTGTACCGCGCGTTGCTTTGACCGCCACAGCCGATGCCCTGACTCGTGCAGACATCATTGAGCGACTTCAGCTAGAAGATGCTCGGCTTTTCATCAGCAGCTTTGATCGCCCCAATATTCGTTACACCATTGTTGAGAAAAAAGACGCCTCTGCACAACTGCTTCGTTTTATAGAGCGCGAGCATGAGGGGGAAGCGGGCGTGGTGTATTGTCAATCGCGCAAACGCGTTGAAGAAGTGGCAGAGATGTTGGCCCAAACTGGCATCGATGCCTTGCCCTATCACGCAGGTCTAGACGCCTCTGTTCGACAAAAACACCAAGATCGATTTTTGCGAGACGAAGGTGTTGTCATGGTGGCCACCATTGCTTTTGGCATGGGCATTGACAAGCCCGACGTCCGCTTTGTTGCGCACTTGGACATGCCCAAAAACATCGAGGGCTATTATCAAGAAACCGGCCGTGCAGGCCGCGATGGCTTGCGCGCCAATGCCTGGATGGCCTATGGCCTGCAAGACGTTGTCAACCAACGGCGCATGATCGATGAGAGTCCAGCCGAAGAAAACTTCAAACAAGTTATGCGCGGCAAACTCGATGCCTTGTTAGCGCTGGCTGAAGCCACAGACTGCAGGCGCGTTCGCCTTTTGTCTTATTTTGACGAAGCCAGCGAGCCTTGCGGCAACTGCGACAATTGCTTAAATCCACCCGCCGTTTGGGATGGTACCGATGCAGCTCGAAAGTTACTTTCAACGGTCTTTCGTGCCGAGCAGCACAGTGGCTTTTCATTTGGCTCCGGACATATCATGGACATCGTGCGCGGTAAAGCAACCGAAAAAGTCTCTCAATATGGGCATTCAAAACTCAGCACTTTTGGCATCGGGGCCACTTTCAGCGAAGTCCAATTGCGCGGTGTTTTGAGGCAACTCATCGCCATGGGCGCATTGAATGTGCAAGGCCAAGTCTTCAATACCCTTCAATTGACGGAAGGTTCAAGGGCTGTTTTGCGCGGTGAGGTGAGCGTGCTTCTAAGAGAGTCGGTCAGTCAGAGGGCTGAGAAACGCAGTCGCAAACCTCAGGCGCCAGGTCCGGCCGCAGCCAACTTAAGTCAGGAGGCTTTGGTTCGGTATATCAACTTGAAAGCCTGGCGGGCAGAGGTTGCCAAAGAGCACAATCTGCCAGCGTACGTTATTTTTCACGATGCCACATTGGCGATGATTGCCAACG
>JBAXLR010000265.1:0-2238 GCA_037134655.1 bacterium
AGGAGTTAACATGCTCATGACGACGCGGTTTTTTTTACTCAGCTTATCGTCTCTGGTTTTTCTATCGGTCTGTCACGCCCCTGTAGCATTTTCGGCACGCATTATCGTCCCGAAACCACAGCCTGAACCGCAGCCTGAACCGCAACCTCAACCGCAGCCTCAACCTCAACCACAGTTGAAGGGACAAATGCAGTTTGCCATTACCCCGTTTTCAAATATGGAACACGGCTGGCACATTTTTGAGCCTGGATACAGGGCAGTTTGTGCTGATGGCCAAGGCGTCGTGGCGTCATCAAATCTAACCATTGATGCGGCCATCAATGGGGAAACAACTGATGGACGGGGTGCTTATCAAGCTTTGATTATTCGTCCCGAATTGGCTTATCTACGCTCGGGTGCGAGCACCGGAAATTGCGAATTAGTTATTTGCAAGGATTCAAACGCCAATCAAGCTACTTCGCGAGCAAGCTGTCAGGAAGTTGCAAGTGTTACAGGAGGAGATCAGGAGCGGGCCCTATCATATCGCGGCCAAGTGTCCTATCAAGTTAAAGGTGATGATATCACTCTACAGACGGGAGCGCCCGGACTGTCGGCCTGGCATCCAGCATTTGGCTTTGCAGCTCCTGCCAAAGCCTTCAAGGATTATCAGTCTCCACTCGTTCTGGACATGAATGGCGATGGACAGTTCAATTTAGTTGATGTTTGGGATGATAAAGGAAATGTCAAAAACTTGATTCGGTTTGATATGGCGCTCGACGGTCGAGCTTATCCCACGGGATGGGTCGCAAAGTCCGACGCTTTTCTTGCTATGGATCGTAATCGGAACGGCTCAATCGATAACGCTAGTGAGCTCTTTGGGGAATATTTCAAGGGTGATGTGTTGGGTCCCAAAACCTTTATTAACGGGTTTGCGGCTCTGGAAACATATGATTCCAATAAAGATGGCCGCATCGATGCTCGTGATCAGGGATTCGGCGAGCTACGACTGTGGTTTGACATGAACCAAAATGGCGTAAGTGATGCTGGAGAATTGGTCAGTTTAACCTCTCGCGGCATTCAATCTCTGGGCGTCACTTTCCGCGATAACCGGTTGCCAAGTGGCGAGTATCCTCTCACGGCTGGTAACGAAGTGCGTTTACTAGGTTCCTACACTGGCACTGATGGGAAGAATCACATGATGGCTGATATCTGGTTCAAGCTACGTCGCAACGCTGATCAAGCGACAACGATGGTGCGCTGGATGTTGAACGACCCCAGAAAGTAAAAAACACCGAAAATTTGTTATAAGGATAAAAAAAATGAAAATGAAACTTTCATTCGTCTTCTTAACCGCTGCGCTAATTGGGCTAGGATCTGGTTGTCGTAAGAGTGCTACAAACGGCGGATCTGCAGGCTCTTCTTTGTTAAGCCTTGAGACAAGACCCAAGGGTGAAATTGCGGGATCTGCGAATCCCGCTGCCGTTTGTGCATTTATCAAAGAGAACGGCTATTTCCCAAGTAACAGTTACGCGTCAAACACAAAGGTGTTGTTTTCCTCGTCCTATGAAATTGTCGAAAACAGTGCTGGTCAGGGTTTTGGGGTCGTCGGATCTGACGGTTATTTTGTCCAGCAGGGTAACACCACCAACCAATTATTACTTTGCCCGGGTGCCTCAAGCATTAGCGGGGGGAAATGTGCGTGGAAGATCAACGGTGAAGATGGGTATGCACAGCTCGCGTTCGACGTCGTGTGCAACAAGCGTAGCCGCGGTGGGTCTGCGATTCATCCAGGTTACACCAAACAATCTGCTCGGCAAGTTAGCTACGTTGCAGAAACTGCTGGCAAGTCCGTATCCGGACAAGATGCTGTAGAAGTTGTTTTGGAGTCTCGCACATCTAAGGCACGAATTGTTTTCGCAAAAGGTATTGGTTTGGTAGCAACGGTTTTCCAAGAGTCACTTTCCCCAGCCGGCACGGCAGAAGTGTTCATTGGCGGTAGCGGTACGGGTTTTTTGGGTGAATAATTTAGCGAACGAGCATCGATGATCAATCACGATGGGGTTAAAGACATGTGGCTTACGGATAGCTTCCACGCGTTAAAAATCGGTTTTGGAATTGTCGGCATCTGTTTTCTTGTGTCATGCAAGGCACAGGAGCAGGGATTTGCTGGCGATGGTGGACGGGCCATGGATAAAAAACCAAAGCCGGCGCCGTCACAAGATGAAACAAAAGACGAGGAGACGCCAGCGCCAAAGCCGG
>JBAXLR010000266.1:0-2178 GCA_037134655.1 bacterium
GGCTTGATCTTCTGGATCAAGACCCGAAAGTGGGCGACCGGCTAGGGGGATCTTATTGGGCTGTGGGCAACTTGGCGATGAGCTGTTGAAGGAGTTATAATTGCTTGGGTCCTTGGTAAAAAGTCTATCCACTGCAGACTTGAATGCCGCAGAGAGGCTGGGCGTCTTGTCATCTAAAGTGTGGATCACACCCCAAAACTTTACATCTGGGATGTCGCCAGCGTAGTTAGCTGCAGCATCATATCCCGCAATGTAAAAATTATATTGCTGGTCTGACGCAAACTTTAGGCCGACAACTGGATCTATATTTGGTTTTTCATTATAACTAAGTCCCCCACCAGCGCTCGTGTCACGCCAAAGTGTCTGGACTACTGGGCCTGGAGAAATTTGTAGGGGAACAGACTCCACGTCCACCGTGACAGAACCTGAACTGAGTGCTGCCTCTGAAATAGAAATCTGTGGCCATTGAGATGTATCGCCTGGGGGAGGCACTCTCGTGACAACGAATCCACCAGAGCCGTTTTCACCGTCGACGGTTTGGCCTCGACCATTCGTAAAAACAATCTTATTCGTCGTGTGGTCAAGGGTGCCAACTTTGGTGACTGTTGATTCCAATCCAGTGAGTGGCGGGATCACCACATCACCCAAAGGCGACAACGTCAATTTCATACTCATCGTGTCACTGTAATTGTAGCAAAAGTTGCCGTAACGATCTTTGAGATCCATGATGACCGGAAATGGAACGGTGGCACTTTGTTTTTTGTTATTTACGACAACCTTACGTGGAGCGCCTGGAGTCACCAGGTATTTAAGATAAGTGTAAGTGTTTTTGCCTTTGACACTCACTCGGATCGTGTCATAGGCAACACCGGGATCACTCGCCTTTAGAGGATAAATTGTTTGCTTACCAGTTGTTACCGTTATCTTATCAAGTCGTCCAGCATCCATGAGTGGGCCGCTTTCCACGCTCCAAACAGTATCCGGAGATTCAACCCAGTTGCCACCTGAATCCAAAAGCATGGGGTAGAGTTCTTTTTTATCAATATCAGCCGACATCACAAGACAGGCTTTGTTAATCAATTCAGCATCAGCGCAGGCGTTTTGAATGTTTTTGGTATCCGGAGATAGAGCAAGAATCAGCTGGCTTGCCTGACCTGTTATGACTGGCAGCGAGATCGAAGAAGGCTTAACCGGAAACTTTGGATCCGTCGGTTTTGCAGAGAAACTCAAAGTGGTTGGCTTGAGCACGCGGAACGGACCGCCTGGTACGATACACTGGGAGTTTCGGAACTCGCAGCGTTTAGAACCACTTGGAACGATGACGGAACTACCATCGACAGCTTCAAGAAGCCCTTCGGTGGCAAAATCGAACATAAAGCCTTTGCCAGGTTGAGTATTTGGAATTCCAGGAGCATAAATAGCTAGGTTAAATGGCACGCCTGCCTGAATCACTTGGCGACCGTCGTTATCAAATAACATTGGAATGACAAGAATCGCAGACTGTAGTGGCTCAATGCCGCTATTGGCAAAATCATCGTTTGCCGTAATTTTCACTAGCACCATTTCAAGTAGCTGCGAGGCGGTAGAGTCTTGCGGGACTCGCATCGCGATTGCCATGACTCCGCCCGGTGCGTTCGGCGTCGTAAAACCAACAGTTGCCTCGCCGTTTTGATTCGTGACCTTTGACGGGCCACTCAGCATACCCACGCAAACTTCTCGAGTGAAACCAGCATCGCAGGTGTTACCTGAAATGCTTCCTGCCGCATTCATGACGTAATTACCATCAGCCCACTTCTGAAGAATCTCAGCCTTCATGGCCTCGGGTGAAACGCCAGCGTTAAATGCAGGCGTCACATCGAATGCCTTAAACTCGACATTAATATTGGGAACAGGAGTCCCTTCTTTCGTTGTGACCAAGAATTTGATTGGATCAAAGATGGTTTTGTTGGGAGGATACAGATTTTTTAATTCAACTGGAGTTGCTTTCCAATTGCTGGCCGCCGCACGAACAGACGCTGCAGATTTGCTAGCCTTCGAACAAGATGAACTCAAAGATGCGACGAGCAGGCCAGAGGCCAGCGCTGCCGCACACCTAAATCCAACAAGACGAAGCATGTTCATAGACGCCTCACACGAAAACACACACGACCAGAGATATACCCCCGCTTCTAAGAGGGG
>JBAXLR010000267.1:0-2157 GCA_037134655.1 bacterium
GGAGAGTTTAACGCCCGGTTTTAATTGCACGTCCTTTATTGGTGGCTCCGTGATTGGTCCCTGGTTAGAGGTCGCTGAAGACCCATCCCCTCAGAATGTTTGCAATTTAACTACCGATACCATAAGAAGAGTTTCAGGAGTTGACTTAACCCCCATTAAAGTAGATGGAAACTTCTGTCCGGACATCCCAGCTACTGCTTCCTCCGTGGCGGTCAAGTGTGCCAATGCCATTGCTGGTGGTGCATTTAATTTTAGTGTGGCTTGCCCGCAATTATTAACTAATTCATTATACAGATGCTCGATCTGGAACCCAGGCGCCATCACTGTGAATCTTGCGATGGCATTAGGACGCTTCGCCGCCTCGAGTGTTTGTAATCGGCCGAAAACATGGAAAACCTCTCAGAGCGTATGTGGTGCTGGCGGAATTATGGATAAAGCCCAGCAAGAACTACAAGCCAATCTAGACGCTTTGACGCAGTTAGAAGCTTCAACAAATGCTGAGTTGAGTACATTACAAGCTGCCATTAAAACTGCTGAGAACGAGGCTGCTAGTGCCCTTACTAAAACTCAAAGTGCTGCGAGCGTGCTTGAAATCTGCCGTTTCCAAAACAACATATCTAGCAAGGAAATGAAAGAACTGATTAACTCTTGTAGATAATTGATACGTGTAAAAGTGCACTAAGGCTTCCGCCATCTAGTCAATCGGGGTTGGAGGGGGTCTAAAGATGCGCTTTTACAGTTTGGCGATTCTAGCAAGGCGCAAGGACAAATAAATAACAAAAAATATCACCTTCTGGACATCTTGTCTTCTCACTTACCGAGACTTGATGCCTCGCTACACTACTGGACCGAGTAAACTCAGCAAAGATAGCCACGCCATCCCATCATATTTTGCACAGAAACTTACCTCTTGTCGCTGACGTGGGCAGAGCATCTGCGCAAGACATTGGTTGTCGATCCAGAGATTTGTTTGTGCGGCGCAAGAATGATAGTGGACGATACGAGCACCGCCGGCGAAAAGATTGCTGAGACCCTGGTAAGGCTCGGCACTGCTTCCACGGGCCCACCCAAGAGGCGGCAATCGACGGGTGAACTAGATTTTTCCTTTCTCATCATGAGCCAAAGAAAATACAGAGGGTCCTTAGCAGACAAGATGTCCGTAAGGTGATGTTTTCGTTTTTCCTAAGCCCACTATGCAAATATCAATTAACCATCATTTTGAACCGATAGCGACGGAGAAGTCATGCAGCCTTATGTGGCCGTGAGCAAAGGCTGAGGACGATAGTGTTTCTACTTGTCGGTTGCGGCTTTTAATTCATAGTCCAATACCACGGGCTCTACGTCACAGTCTTGCCCTTGCAGGAAGACTTTAATCTGTTCTGATGCCAAGCCTTGTCCTCTTATAGATAACAAATAATACCCAGACATTAAATTATCGGTAAAAATTTTTTCCTGTTCTTGCCCATTTGCAAATAGTTCTCGGGGAGCTGAGTACAGTGTGACGGATGGCCTTTCGGCATAGAAAGAGCCTGTCTGGTCGTGGCTCTCTCGTACGAGGGCGTCGCGTAACAATTCGACATGGATATCTTTTACTTCTAATGCCGCTGGGCGTTTGATACGGAGTGTGATCGTGGGTGTTACCCCTTGTTCCCCGTATTTTTCACTTAGGAATCGCCGACAGCGAGTCTCCGTCTGGTTTAATGATTCATCGTCGACAGAGATGATTGAGCCGTCCTCGCCCTGATGTGTTGTTAAATTAGATGATTGTTCCGACCGGCAGCCAACTAAACTTGATAGCAATAGTATGCCTGCAATTTTGTGCGTCATAGATAGCCCCTTTACGAAAAAAAAGTTATAGGGGAGACGATCGGACTGCCGATGTAAAAAATTTAGATTTTATTTAGATTAGTGCATAATCTTTAAAAATCGGAACGTTAGCGCCTGCGAAGCGACCTTAATTTCAACTTTCGTTTTCTAAATTACTGCGAAGAGGCCTTTTGTGTTTAGGAGAAGTATAATCCGCCTGCATGTGCTCGAACTCCAAATACTTTTTCGACGGCAGAAACGCAGTGTGAATCCTTAGCTAGACCAGCCCAGCTTAGTTTGCCGCGGTCAAGGATCGTGACAGTATCCGCGTGACGTAGGGCTAATGGAATA
>JBAXLR010000268.1:0-2146 GCA_037134655.1 bacterium
ACGAACATATGCCGCTAAAGTCATCTTTCTTGATAGATGGCATCAAAGGTTTAAGCAAAGGATCTGAACTTCGGCTTTATGAAAGTTACCAATTTGGCAAACTGGCCAACATAAGCATGTTGGACACCCGTCAGTACAGAGACAAACAAGCCTGTAACCCTAACTCACAAGATGGTTCTGCCGCTGTTAGTTTGACTTCTTGTGAAAAATTACTTGATGAGTCAAGAACTTTGCTAGGTGAAAAACAAGAAGCGTGGTTAGAGAGTCAATTTAAAAAATCTGGCAATCAAACTTGGAACATCATCGGGCAGAGTACTTTATTTGGTGCACGTGTTTACAACACGGCAGAAGGGAAAAAAGTCTGGAACGATGGATGGGACGGCTACCCAATTTCTAGAAAAAAAATTACGACTCACCTAGACAAATATCAGGTTAGTAATCCTGTGATATTGGGAGGTGATGTTCACGAAAATTGGGTTGGCTATATCAAGGAAGACTACTCGAATCCGCTCAGTAAAGTACTAGGCGTTGAGTTTTGTGGAACTAGCATCACAAGTAATGACGGAAAAAATACAACTGGTCGCCAACGAGCAAATCCACATTTCATTTACGCAGAGGGACTACGTCGTGGCTACTGTATTGCGGAAGTAACCGACCAAGTGATGACAGTTCACCTTCGCGCAGTCAAAGATACAAGCAATCGGAAGACGGACATTGAAACATTGGCTATTTTTAAAGTTGCCAATGGCTCCAAGAAGATAGAAAGAGTTGGCTAAACACTGCTGTGGCCAGTAAAGAGGAGTTGAATGAAGAGAAGATGCAGGCGTTGGCTGTGGAGCATATGACGCCTGTTTGATAAACTGTGTTCATTGATAACTGCCATTTGCTGGATGATTAAGTGACTTCCATAGAACAAGACTTCTGGGCAGAACTAGCTCAAATCCAAGCAGAGAGCATTGGCTGGATTCCTTTGGATCAAGGTGTTTATCTTCACGTAGGTTCTGATGCACCATTTATTCAAGTGGTGGGAATAGCCAAGGAAGAGATGGCTGGCGGTAATGTGCTGTGGCTGCTTTAATGGTGGATGCCCACAGAAGCCCAGCAGTTTTCCACCCGTCTGCTAGATCAGCTTAAAGCCAACGGTCACACTACCTCGGCTACATACTTAGCCCGTCAATTCAACGTCACCCCACATGCTGTTCGGCAGTGACTAAACGGTGTATTCATTCCAAAAGAACAGAACATGCAAGCCTTGGCTAAGTTGCTCAAGGTAGACCCATGCTGGCTTCGGTATGGCGGTGTGCCAAAAGAGAATCATTAGTTGATGATGCCTAGTGCCGATTTGGCAGCCGCAACCTCTGCATCTGTTCCTGTAAAAACGTATCCTTTTTCGACGAGTCTGTGCGTGAAGTGCTTGTTATAAAAAAACGACCAAATTACACCTGCAATCCACCATGTCAATACGTTTAAAAGAACGACTACCAGTCCAATGACAATATCACCTCTAAACAAAGCGGGAAAACCACCGAAGAAAAAAGTAGTCCAACTAAATCCATAAAAACCAGATTTGCTGATTCCAGTAACTGGATGGTGCATCGTGATTTTAGTTGCCATGTGCTAAGTTTCCCAGTGGATATAAGTTCTATAACTTTACAGGAAGTAAAAAGTTTTAACAAGCTAGAACCACAGTGGTGTTGGAATCACCAAGGCTGAGATGGCTGGTAGCAATGTGCTTTGGTTGATCTAGGGTAAACGTTGCCACCTTTCAGAAATGATTAATGATTTCTACGCTCACCGTTTGAGCAAAACACTATGTAACCCGAATCAGAGACTCCTAATCTGAAATCGGGGGGTGGGGGTACGGTGGGTCTGCGCTGGGCAGGATTTGACAAGGGGTGGGGGTACTCACAAATTAAATCCGTGACACCTCTGGAGCATCATTGCGAACTCTTTGCCGACAAATGAATCACTAGATTTCATGGCAATACCTGCCAACTTCCAGTTCTCGCACTTCAAGCTCGTAATTGCTTTTAGATACCTGCACTCATAGCAGACCTTTCTATCATCACCTTCACGGTCGCGTATTACTAACTTATCAGCTAAAGCCTCCGCGTTCATTTCATCAAGCCCTTTGGCCTGAAATAGT
>JBAXLR010000269.1:0-2126 GCA_037134655.1 bacterium
CTAGGCGCAAAGCTAGGCAGGGAAAAAGAAAGTACAGAGCGCAAAACCATTCAATTAATATTAGATGGTAAGTATGACGATTCGTGGGTTGATACATCTTTAAAACAAAAGGGCGCTTTATGAAATTGAAATCAATAGCCGGCGGCACTGTTCATTAAAAAGTGGTACAGTAAACTTAATGTTTAAAAAGATTCTCCTTGCTTTGTTGGTTGTCTTGACCCCAGTTCAAGCTTGGGCTGTCCTAGACATGGGCGTCCAGAAACAGCTTGCAAGCCCTGTGGCCGAAAGTCACGAGCTGGTGGCATCACACCCTTGTCATCAAGATGGCGCCGACATGGCCCAACACTCGATGGATAATCAGCAGGCAATTGATGCGGGTGGAGATCGGTGCTACTCATGCACCCTATGTATGGCCTTTGGGCTATTGCCTAATTCAGTTGCTTTACTGGTAGCTGATCGTTATTCACAAACATTTCATACCACTCTCAAAACACTGATGGGTATCGACTCATCAGTCGTCATCAAGCCACCCATTCTTTAACTTCCCCAGCATAAGTCCGCCCAAATTTTGGGTTTGATCTTTTTTGGAGAGTTAAATGAAGCGATTTATTGTTGTATTCCTCAGCCTATTTTCGGTCTATGTCTTTGCTGCCACCGAATGGGTTAATGGCGAAGTAGTGCGTGTTGATCAATCACGTAGCCGTATTGTGCTCAAGCATGAGTACATACCCAGTATCAAGATGGCTCCGATGACGATGCCTTTTGGGGTGGTGAAGGAGATTCCATTGGATCTATATCGACCGGGAGATAAGGTTCGATTCCAGATCAAGGTTGTTGATGGAACGCTTGACATCACAGTAATGGAAAAACTCAAATGAAGCAGGTGATTACTCAGGCGAGTTTTTTTCTGCTAGTGGTGGGAGCCGTCTCAAATTCATTTGCGGCACCGATGGGGTTTAAGAACAGCTGGATGCTGATGGGTGACTTTAGTAAAACCTATCAGGAGTTTGGCTTGAACTATGCCACTACCGCAAACGATGCATTTGGAATTTCAGCAAGCGCTATGCAAACGGATAACTCTGTGTCAAAACAGCAAAATCTTGAAGCGGTTTATACCCGCAAGCTAGCGCGCTGGAATCTGCCAGAGGCTCAAGCCAATATCTGGTTTATTGGCGGCCTTGGCTCCACAACCGGAAATACCTTTACTGGCTCAAAAGCCATGGCGTCACCCGGTATTCAGGTGGATTATGAGACCACCCGCTTTTATTCCATGGCATCAGCCCGGGTCTATGCGGCACAGGGGGCCACGAGCAATATCACTACGGCTCGTCTGGGCGCCTCCTTTTATGAGGCTGACTACGATGAGCCTCAGCCCTGGATCGTGGTTGAGGCAAGGCGTATGACCTTTGTTTCTAAGCAGTATGAGTTCACCCCGATGGTAAGGGTCATTCATAAACGGTACTTTGTAGAGGCAGGCGCCAATTTATCAGGACAACTGCGTTTTAACTTTATGTATAACTATTAGGAGAATCAAGATGAAACAGATCAACTTAATCATCGCAATCGCATTAATGGGTTTGAGTCAGACCGCACTGGCAAGCATGAAGGTCACTGTCAATGGCATGGTTTGCTCGTTTTGTGCCCAAGGTATTGAAAAAAGTATTTCAAAGATGGATGAGACCAAAGCCGTTTTTGTGGATCTCAAAAATAAAGTAGTGGTCGTTGAGGCAAAGGAAGGTAAAACCTTAAACGAGAAGCTGATTAGTCAAGAGATTAAAGACTCAGGCTACGACGTGGTCAAGATTGAAACGATCTCCCAGACAGTTGCCGAGTTTAGGGCTCAGCAGAAGGATAAAAAATGAGTCAAGACGGCTTGAATGAAATAAAGACAAGCTATATCAGTTCTTTAATTAGCCTCTTTGCTAGTTCAAGTACGCTCATTTGCTGTGCGATCCCTGCGCTCCTGGTGAGTTTGGGTGCAGGGGCAACGCTAGCCTCTTTGGTAGCGGTTTTTCCGAAGATCGTTTGGATTAGTGAGCATAAAGAAGTAATTTTTTTACTAAGTGCTAGCCTGATGTTTGTTGGCGGTTTGTTACAGTGGCGAAATCGTAGTGCCCCATGCCCGA
>JBAXLR010000270.1:0-2103 GCA_037134655.1 bacterium
CCATATAAAGCTACGGCCGGTACCACGACCAATAACCAACTCAGAGAGTTTTGAAAGCCTTGCTGAAAGATGTCGCTGGCCGAGACGGCGCGGGCCAGTAGGCCTAAGAACTCGTAACTTCCCGTGAAGAAAATATGGTCATAGGTAATCGGCGGCGTGAGTGTACCCATTTGGCTGATCCATTTGGCTACAACTAAGTGATAGGTCCATTGGTCATACCGATAGAGTGGAAGGCTGGCGTAGAGACAATCAAAGACTAATGCTAGGAGTAGCAAACCCAAAGGCCAGAAGACCTTAATGCCTTGGGTCGTCTTGAAGCCAAGCCAGCTGCGAAAAGACAGAATGTTCCCAGAAAGTAAAAGAACTAACATCAGCCACTCGATGGCGGCCGCTTGAAACCACGTCCTCAGGGCTAAGACAGCACTCATGACAAATAGCAGTCCGTAAAACAGGGCGATTTGATCAAGTGGTCGAGGTTCTAGCGATAATAATTTTAATCGAGTTTTTAGTAAACCTGCTCCACCCCAAAGGCCGCCTACGACAAACACGGCAAGAAGTGCGGCTGGAATTTGACTAAACAAAACTGGCATATTGGGGACACCCGACTGATTCAGTAAAAGTCCAGCCATCTTACTGCGATCCCTTAAAACGGTAAAGTTAAGACCACGAGATTTTTTTGGAAGACACTGGCAGCCATCATAACTAATCGCGCAAACTAAGAGCTTGAAAAGGTCGACCCTCACTCTTGATCTCTATACCGCTACAGGGTATAGATAATACTGGAGATCACTACGGTGATATTAAGTTTCGGTAATTCAGGTACGGAAGATATCTTTAACGGCCAGCCATCGAAGGCGGGTCGAAGCGTTCTGCCCATCAGCCTACATGGGCTCGCCAAAAGAAAACTGAATATGCTTGCTGTGGCCACCCAGCTGGTCGATCTGCGAGTTCCACCGGCTAATAGGCTTGAAAAGCTTGGTGGGAAATGGTCCGGATATTATTCCATTAGGATTAATGACCAATGGCGCATCATGTTTAAATGGTCAACAAGCAACGCTGAGAATGTACAGATCGTGGATTACCATTAGGAGTCTTTGATGAAAGCCCCGCGAATTCCCTATCCTACGAACCCAGGTGAGATGCTGACCGAGGAGTTTTTAAGCCCGATGGAGCTTTCCCAGTCAGAATTGGCTCGAAAAATTGGCTCGACACCAAGGGCTATTAATGAGATTTGCCTTGGCAAAAGGGCCATCAGCCCGCGTATGGCCATGCGTCTTGCTGATTTTTTTGGAAACACACCCGAATTTTGGATGACTCTGCAAATGGCCTGGGATCTTTGGCGCGAGTGGGAGAAAACCGGCAAGAGAAAGCGGTCGGCATAGTCATGGTATGCGCCGCGCCTATGAGATTAATTAAATTTTTCGCGAGAAACTCTCGCTTCAATCATCCTTGCAAGTTCCATGTCCCAGGCCGGAAGCGCCTCACCTAGGGCTTCTTTCTTTACAGCGTGCTCGGGCTATATTTACATAAATATAAAACCTCCTGATTTTCAGATAGCTATCGCTTGTGATTCAATTGAGATGACTTGCGTTTAGCGATAATCAGAGGCGTTATGACGACACGATTAAACTTGTGCTGGTCCGATCCGCCAGCGACATAAGTCGTGAAAATGAAACCAGTTCTGAGATCTGAAACCCATCATTAGGCCTAAAAGCTAGCTCGTTAAAGCCACTGTCGCCCGCTCGGCAAATACTTGGCCGGCATGGAAGGTTTAAAAAATGAGGAGGGCTTTTGCCAAAGATTAAAATAAAGAATATGCCTTAGTGCTGCGACCCCGTCTTTCCAGGTGATCTTTTTGCCTTCCATGTAGGTTCTAGGGAAGTAGCTAATGGGAACTTCCATCATCCGAACCTTCAGGCGTGCGACTTTTGCTGTAATCTCTGGCTCAAACCCAAAACGGTTACTCTCAAGGTTTATGTTCTTTAAGATCTCTGCTTTGAAAAACTTATAACAAGTCTCCATGTCAGTCAGATAAAGTCCGCTGAACATGTTGCTTAGAATGGTCAGAATTCTATTAACCAGGTAGTGAAACGTCCTGTGGAC
>JBAXLR010000271.1:0-2080 GCA_037134655.1 bacterium
AAAAGCTGTTAATTGAAGGTAGCGAATGGGTACGCCACTTTTTGAGTGTGAGGCTGATTGGGCTTGATGAAGAGTATGCCCGGGAGTTAAATTTACCCGAAAAGTTCATTAGCCAGCATTGGCATACGAACGGTGTCCAACCCTCGTAGGCGCTGGTTTTAATCCGCAGGTGGTTTGGTTTTGTATAGTCTCATGTCCCTTCTAGCGAGTGCGATTGGCTTGTTGCCTGAATCGCTATTGTCGCGCAGCGCCCAAGTGATAGGCTTCATCTTGTTTGATGTTTTGCGGCTTCGGCGTGCCTTGATTATAAGGAACATACGCACCGCATTTCCGGAAATGCCTCAAGCTGACGCAACAAAAATGGGTCGAAAATCAGTCGTCCACCTTGTCACAACGGTTTTTGAGCTTTTATGGGTTTGGCGGCGTAGCCTCGCAGAGAGATACACCATAACCAATCCCGAGGTTCTGGCCGAGGCCCTAAAGGGAGGGCAGGGAGTTTATATTTTGTGCACCCACACGGGTAATTTCGAAGTCATGGCAGCGTCCCTTGCCCAGACATTCGCCAAAATGACAAGCCCGGTCAAAAGCGTAGGTAAGAATCCTGGCATCAATAGATTCATCTCGGAAAACAGGGCTAGGCAAGGAATAGAGGCCATTGTCAGGAAAAAACGCGGCGAGGGTTTTTTAGCAATCCGTCGTGCCTTGCAGGAAAATCGCCTGGTGGGTTTTATGATGGATCAAGCCCGGCCTGGCGAGCCACGGGTTGATTTGTTTGGCAAGCCGGCAAAGACCAATACGAGCCTTGGGGCTATCTGGGAGCGTTGTCCTGCCCCCCTCGTACCAGCGTATGCTGAGCGTATCGGATTTGCCCGCCACATTGTGCACATCTTGCCCGTTGTGAGCTTTCCCCCAAAAGTTAACCGCGAAACTGATATTTTGAATAGAGCTAGAGCTTGCAATACAATAGTGGAAGATATAGTTAAGCGCTGTCCGGAACAATATTGGTGGATCCATGATCGTTGGAAGTAGAAAAACCGCCGCCAGCCAGTTCGTTAAACTAACGCGCCCCCGAGGCGTCATTTTTTTACCCGGAATTTATGCCCGCAGCTAAAGCACCCAAAGACTATGATCTCATCGTCACTGATATCGATAATACGGTCTTTGACTGGGTCCGGTATTACGTCACGGCATTCAATGCTTTGCTGGACACAGTAGGTCGGATTATTGGTTCCTCGCGCGAGTCTTTAGCAGGTGAGGCGAAAGACGTTTTTTCAAGGCATGGAAGTATTGAATACCCGTTTCTGGCACAGGAGCTAGCGTCGGTTAATAAATTTTATGGCGCTGACATTGACCGGATGTTGAGCGAGGCCGTTTTTCCGGCGCGCGAGGCGTTTATGAACGCGGCACAAACCGTCCTGACGCCTTATCCAGATGTGAAAGTGACGCTCGCGGCGTTAAAATCGAAATTTCCAGATTTGCCCATCGTTGCGCTTACGGATGCGCCTCGTTACGTCGCTATGTGGAAGTTGAATAAATTAGGAATTCTCGACTATTTTGACGCGGTTTATGGTTTGGCAGATCCGCGTGTACCGACCTGCGAGGTGACTCGCCGCGTCAAAGTGGACCCCGAGATTTTGCTGAAACATCTCCAGCAAAGTAATTTTGGCTTCAAGGGCCGCATCAGAATCCTGCCGGATGAGTATGAGAAACCTGGAGTGCGTGGACTAAAGACGGTTTTGATGGATTATGATCTTGATGAGCCGGTTCAACAACGGGCACGCGTCTTGTGGGTGGGAGATAACCTACGGAAAGATATTGGCCTTGGTAATCGCTTGGGTGTCCGCAGTGCTTGGGCAAAGTACGGAACAAACATCGAAGAGCATTTACTTAAAAGTTTGGCTCTATTTAGCCCGCCGCTCAATGTTCATAAAAATGTCTACTTGAGTTCAGATGATCCAGCTGCACCCAAGCCTAATGTTGTGTTTCAATCGTTTGCGGAACTTTTGGCAGAGATTGAGTCTAACGTAAACTGGCCGACTTAATTGTCCCGTGATTCGCAGTTTAATAACCCCGACTCCCG
>JBAXLR010000272.1:0-2042 GCA_037134655.1 bacterium
CTAAGATTTTTTCCGGTTGATCCTAAAATCATTGGTTCAACACCACGTGGCCGAGGCAGGCGAGATCGTAGCCGCCCAGATGCTCGGCGTGTTTTGCAAGGGCGGGGCTGCGCGCGAAGGCGTTGCAAACGCTCTGTTTATATATCTTAGTTTGGATCATCGTGGATTTATGCGGCATCAAGTTCTAACGATGTCTTTATCTTAAGACTCAAATGCGCCAGCAATCTCTTTTTCGCGTCTACCGAAAAGCTATCCCAAAACTGTCGACCGACAGTACTAAGGAGGAAAAGATGAAGCGTATTCTCACAAGCACAAAAGGTTTTAATCGCCAAGTCGAGAGTTGGTTTGTCGAAAGTGATATCCTTCAGCGCATGAAACTTGTTCCAAACTCCTGGAATCTGTCCGTGGACTATTGAAGAAATTGCTCCATACCACTTCTCAAGTTCGGTAAGTAAGCCAATTTGTGATGCAATATCTTTGAACTTAACTGTATGCTGTTTATGAAATTCAACAACCTCAGACTTGGTTATATAATAGCCCCCGCCCCTTGCGAGAGTTTCTAGTTCGATCTGGTGGCTTCGAAAATAGGTATAATACATACCGGTCTCTAGCATTGACCGTATTGAAGCAGCGGCAGGCTTATACAGTCCCAAGGCCAAGAGTGCTGCTACTTGGTGCCCAGACATCTGCATTTCACGAATGAAGCTTAGCGCGGGATTACCAACGTCAATTGCCTCAAGTTGCCTCGCCCAAATTGCAACGCGAAGATTGCATGCTTCAATTCGGTCAACATCGTAAGGTGAGGAAAAAAATTTGTCAGAATTGACTTTCCAGTCAATTTTACGAAATTCAACCTCAAAAAACTTTTTAGACATTTGACCTCAAACTAAAGATTTTCGAACGATCCCGCTAAGATAAGGATCCGAACCTTCCTTTTCTTGTCTTTTTAATGCCATCAATAGACGGCGAGAATCAGTATCGGTAGCCACCTCAAAGAATTGTCTGACAAGTTCCTTTATTGGTAAGTCAATTCGATACTTTGCTCTACGCCAACTAGCAGATAACTTCATCATCTGATCTAAAACTTCACGCTTTGGTATCGCCTTAGACTGGATTAGAGAATAAACATCTTCCCAATCAAGGTCATTTCGATACGGCGCATGCTGGACGGATTTTTGGCCAAACTCATCAAACTCACGCGCAACATTCTTCAAAGATGCTGCAAAATCACGCACGAAAAGCGGGTCGTCAAAAATCATGTCGGCTATTCTGCGCAATTCGTTGGCGCTCAAATCCGATGAAAGGAGAGACCCAATCAACAGGCGAGTTACCCGTTCGCGTGCACTTGATCTCATTTCCCTACGCTCCGATTCGATCCAAAAACTCTGTCGTTACAGATATCAAGTTGTTAAAGGCACTGGTTGAGTGTGGCTTTTTGCTAACCCAGACAAACCCGGAACCCGCTTCGGGCTCTGAAAAAGCGCTGAACTTTTTTAAGGTTGCTGTTAAGCACTTTGTCGAAAATTCAGGTGTGTTCCGAATTTTCTGTTCTTCCGCCATCACCCTCTGACGCGACGTCGCATTGAACAGTATATGCGCCATGGGCGCTGCTGCGCCAACTTTCTTTGCGTCAATAAACTTCATCATCAATCCGATACCGCGAACGGAGTATTTTTGCGGAACGACAGGAATTAGCACATGATCTGAATTTCGGAGTGAAGTTTTTGTAAACAATGATCCAGCCGGATGACAATCAATAAAAATGATGTCGTATTCGCGACGGCATTCTGAAACAAATTTCTGAAAGCGCTCTTCCATGGGCTGAATTTTTGTATCTGATTGTCCTAGCGCGATGTACATTAAATCTAAGGTAGATGGCACTAGATCTAATTTCCCTCCATGTTTGAAGTTGAATATAGGGGTGGCCAACTGGGAGACTTTCGGCGGCTCATGATTCCCAGGGACTTGTAAATGATATGGATTAAGTGTGGTATCGTCATCAAGCAGTATTGAAAGTGTGGTGCGCTTCTCTGCCTCTAGAC
>JBAXLR010000273.1:0-2007 GCA_037134655.1 bacterium
CCCATGGATCGTTAAAGTTTTTTGTGTCAGACAGATAAATGGAATTGCACCGAAGCTGCTCTGCCAATCGCTCAGCATCATGTTTTTGATAGTGGTAGAGATATTCGACCCGATTCGACGCTGCTGTGGCAATTGGTTGTGGAGTTGCTTTTACTAACCCCCCAGGGGGACCGCCGAGATCAGCAATTTCTTTCATTGTCATGCCGGGTATGAACGATTGGTAGCGAAGATAGGCGTCGAGCTCGACCATGAGTTCGTCACGTGACCAAGTCAGATTGCGCGTGGCATCATTCATTGGGAAGCCTCGCCCGTTCGGGTTCCTTAAATGTAAGTATTGCCGCTAACGCATGCCCTTCAAAACATTATCAGACGCATCTTTCTGCGTGATGCGACCGGACGTCTGCCGGTTGACTCGACAGTGCCCAAGATGCCAGGATTTTGGGTGCCTAGACAGTTCCTCTGGGAAATGTCCGGTAAAGTGTGGAGAGTTATTCGCGATGAATTTGCGACATTGGCTTGGAAGATTGACGCTTAGGATTCTTCTTTTGTTGATGAGCTTTACGTTTGCATCGGCTCCAGTCATTGCTGCCGATATTCAAAAGAGCGAGCGCTTTCTACACTTAAATGGTCAAATTGTGCGTGGCGACTATGATAAAATTCGCAAGCTTCTTCTCAGCGAGAACGGATATTTTCTTGGTTATAATTGGCAACTCAATTCTGTCGGCGGCGACGTTTATGAAGCACTCGCTATAGGAAGGATGTTTAAAGAGCTGTTTATTACAGTGAATGTGGCGGATGCCGATAATCCGCGTGCCAAGTGTGCAAGTGCGTGTTTTCTCATCTTCGTTAGTGCAGTTGCGAGGAATGCTGTTTCGCACTCGGTTGGAGTTCATCGCCCGTTTTTCGAACCTACTTACTTTGCGGGCATGAACGCGCAGAATGCGCAGAGAAGATATGCTGCCATGACGGAAGAAGTTAGAGCATATCTAAAAGAAAATGATGTTCCAGAAGCATTGATTACTCGGATGTTTTCGACGCCATCGACTGAGATTCTCTGGTTGTCGGACAATGAAATGGAGCAGTTGGGCGGCAAATCTGCTTGGTACGATCAATACATTATTTCGATCTGTGGATTTAGCGACAGGATGTTCCACCAAGCAGTTCAGCGGGGGCGTATTGAGCAAGCAAAAAAATGGGCGATGTGCGAAGCTGATATAGCACTTGAGGCAGCAGAGCGAAATCTTGAGAAATTCAAACAAGCGGTTCCTCGATAAGTCTGAGCTGCGCATTTGCGGCAGATGGACCCTTAGAAGTTAAGCTCCAAAGCTCTGTAGGTTTCGGGTCATCGCGGGGCTGGGCAGCAGATGCTTTGTGTAGAAGGTTTGGATCATTTCAACAGATGTCCCTTAAAACTGCTGAAAGGATCAGACGGCGTCGTCACCTAACTGCTGACGAGATTGCTGCAGAGTTAGGGATTCATAGGGCTATATTTGCCTGCTCTCAAAGGCTAATGGGGTCAAGATCGCAGCCGCGTCAACCGTGTGACTGAAACGCCGCTTACGATCAATCCACCGTCAGCCTCTGTCTAAACCCCGTTCACAAATCAGCGGGGGGATTGCATGCATATCGACGCCCAAACCGTGTATTTCGACGAAATCCGAGTCTATCACTGTCTATCACTTTTAAGCCCTGAGACACATCAAGGGGCAATGTCGTTAAATTATTGATTTATATTGGAAAAATGGCGTCCCCGAGAGGAATCGAACCTCCGACCCGCAGTTTAGGAATCTGCTTAGTTTTGTTTAAAATCAGTAAGTTATTGATCTGTCTATCATAACTGTCTATCATTTTTCCTCCAGCCCCGGAGGATAAGTCCATGAAATCAGCCATCATTTACGCCCGCGTCAGCACCAAAGGTCAAACCACCGAAAACCAACTCCGCGAACTGCGCGAAGTCTGCCAGAGAAACGGCTGGCGCGTCATTCGCGAACTCACCGACGATGGGAT
>JBAXLR010000274.1:0-1964 GCA_037134655.1 bacterium
ACCTGTGCAGCTGGGCTTGCCGACACCATCGGCACAAACACCCCACCTAGCGCCGTATTGACTGAGTTGGTGGCAGCCAGCAGCGTTTCGTGGCTCAGATGCGCATAGCGTTGAGTTGTCTTAACTTGGGTGTGACCAAGAATGTGCTGCACCTCGTACAAGGTTCGCCCTGAATTAACAAGGAACGACGCATGAGAATGACGCAGGTCATGAAGCCTTACATCCGCCAAGCCCGCTAAGCGTCTGGCTCTATCCCATGCATAAAAGATGCTGGCAAAGGGTTTGCCGGTATCGGGGTTCGGAAACACCCACTCACAATCGAGTTGCCTAGGAATGGTTCCGAGTATTTTGACCACACCGTCTGACATGGGTACGTGCCGAGTCTTACCCGTTTTGGTAGTTGGAATGCGCCAAGTGCGTCTAAGAATATCAAAATCTTGCCACTTAGAATCGAGTAGTTCGCGTTTACGCGCACCAGTCAGTATGAGCATTGGCACGATGTAGTGAAGCATTGGGTGGTCGGTGGCGCATACTGCAGCGTATAGGCGCTGTGCCTCCTCGATTGTGAGAAACCGCTCCATCTTGTTGTTCTCCTCCATCAGGGGTACGCCCTTGGTGGGGTTGGCTTTCACACCCGGCACTTCCCATTTAACTGCAAGATTAAAGATGTACCGCATCATGATGAGAAGACGGTTGGCCGACCCTGCCGCAGCACCGGACGCTTTGCGCTCATAGTGCATTTTGACGATGTCTTGGCGCGTAATTTCATCAAGGTAGCGCTCTGCAAATCTTGGAAGCAGATGGTTTTTCAACATGCTCACATCCGTGTCCCAGCTTCTTTTGTAGCTTTTCACAAATGGTAGGTACTGTTCTTCTATGAATGTTGCAAAGGTTGGGATGGATTTGGTTTGGGCTTTGACTTCGCATGGGTCATGGCCGAGAGCTATCAAGGTTCGCTTCTGTTCCACTAACTTCCTTGCTTGGTACAGCGAAACATCTCCTGCAAGTGCTAATCTAAGCTGGCGCGTTCTCCCTCTGGCATCTTGGTAGCGCAGGTAATACGTCTTTCCACCCGTAGCTCGTATTTCCAACATCAAACCTTTACAATTTGAATCGAAAAGATCGCACTTACGCTTGTCACTGGGACAAACTGCATCTTTCACTAGTTGCGGACTGAGATTGACCGTAGGCATATGAGGTAATTAAATGATTCAATATGAATCGTATACAACACATGGTGAATTATAACTCAACTTTTGTAAATACTTCAAGTTATGTTTCAACGCCACTGAAACTGGCTGTTGCTGTTCGTGCTTTGCGGCACGCTTTTGACATGAGTCAGACTGAGTTATCTGACCTGGCCAACTGTTCTCGACCTACCATCAACCGTATTGAGTCAATTGATAAAGCATCCCCCCGAACAGACACGATTGAAAGATTGATGCAGGTGTTTAGGGATCGTGGTGTTGAAATACAGATCACGGACTCTGAGGTTCTAATCCGCTTTTCGACAGAAGCTATCAATTCGGCTACTAAAACAAGCACTGGTTCGAGCGAAAAATAATTGCTCTGTAGGTCATCTGTAGGACGCATTTGCTTGCGCTCCTATACAAATCAAACCCCCCACACTTTTGACCATGTAGGTTAGCCGTAGGTTAGCTATTGCATTGGCACGTAATTGCCAAATTTCCCTTATGAATCAACAGATTAAAAAACTCAGCACCTGACCGCTCACTACGAGCAACCTGCAAGCCCCCACTGTGCAGAGCGCATTAGGAATTTCCCTAGTGCGCTCTGTCGAGTGTGGGCTTTTTGCTTAGCTCGCATTCGGTTTCTTTGCAAAGAAATCTCGTTTTTTATCTGTAAACCCTAAAAAGGAAAATTCAAATGCCCATCTCAACCAATGGCACGATCATCACCCGAGTAGCTGGCGCTCTGTACGGCGAGTACATGAGCAACGCTTC
>JBAXLR010000275.1:0-1958 GCA_037134655.1 bacterium
CACACTGCTCGTCCCACCAAGGCTGCCCACCAAGCCCCCAGCTGCCGAAGTTGAGTTGATGCCGAGAGCCGTTACTGAAATTTGATTCAGAGTGGATCCTTCGAGTTGGCCGGCCAAGCCTCCCACATTGGAGGCGGTCCTGTAACTGCTATTTAACTCAACATCATTCACGTTCACATTTGAAAAACTATTCGTTCCAACGGCTTGCCCGATAAAACCTCCAAAGTTAGATCTGAAGTCAGTATCTGCGGAAATTCTGTTTCCCACAGTTGCGGTCAGTCCGCCACCCGATGCCGTGACCCCATTGGCGTAGCCAATAATCCCTCCACAGCCCGAGCCGCAAGTGATGTCTATATCTTTAGCGCTCAGATTCGTGGCCGTGAGCCCTCCCGTGGCATGGCCGACGATGGACCCAGCGAATGTGTCTGTGCTCAACGTGAAATTCTTAATGCTGACATCTTTAACAACGGCTCCTGCACCAGCGTACGCAATTAAACCCAAAACCTGTCCAGTGGTTGAATAGCTGAGGTTAGATATGGTTTTTGATCCGCCATCGAAGACGCCTGTAAAGCGAGTCCCACTCGTCCCAATCATATTGAAGGAGTTCGCTGGGAGCAAACCAAGGTCCAAATCGGAGGTTAACAGAAAGGCTTTAGACCAGTCCGATGAGTTGAGTCCAATTTTATTCAAGTGATTCACGCTACAAATTAAAAATGGTTCAGCGACTGTTCCACTTCCGCCACCATAATTGTTGCCATCGGAATTCGAGTCACAGGTGGCCGCTGGTTTTTGAGACGAACCGACTTCCGTTCGCTTGATAGATCCATAGATCCAGGTGCAGGAACTCAGGAAGATCGGCATCGAAAGAACGCTTAAAAGTGTATTTATTTTTTTCATAATACTCTTATCGGACGACTGGACCTTGGACTTGAGCGAAGCACGCGAATTCGAATTGCCCCCAAAAAAAGGCCTACCTAAATGCCTCAAAATGAGAATTCGACAAACAAGATTGTTAAATTGACTGGATCAGTCTCAGGTCGTCGTGGATACTCGCGGCTCATTTTACTGGGCGTTTTTTCTCAAGCCGAGACAAAATCAGGTACCAACTTGGTGTCACATATAAAGTCAAAAGTGTTGAAAGTAGAGTTCCTCCAAAAATACTCAACCCCATGGGCAACCGAGTCTCAGATCCAAAACCATCCCCCAGCATTAGAGGCAAAGCCTCCGCTAGGGTTGCCACCGAAGTCATCAGGATGGGGCGCAACCTCAAGGGACAGGCAGACAGGAGAGCCTCGTGGACTTTGCCCCCCCTTTCTCGCATCTGATTTGTGAATTCAACCAAAAGAATCGAATTCTTCTTGGCAATCCCCATCAAAACCACCAGACCAATAAAAGAAAACATATTGAGCGACACTCCCCAGATCCAAAGAGCCAAAAAGGCTCCCGATAAACTAAAGGGTAAAGCCATGAGCACCGAAATCGGCTGAACGAAGGAATTAAATTGCACAGCCAGCAGCAAATAGGCCGTCATTAAACCGATCAAAAGAGCAAGCGTCGGCCCCCCCATCGACTCCGAAAACCCAGCGGACGAACCCTCCAGGCCATAGCTGTAACCCGAGGGTAAAGAGGAGTTAAGATAATCCTGAATCTCACGCAACACCTCGCCCTGGGATTGCCCCGGACCCAAGTTGCCGAAAACTCCGATAGCTCTCTGTCGATTGATTCGTGAAATAGATTGCACCGCCGAACCTTCCCTGACCTCCACCAGTTCCCCCAGAGGAATGAGGTTGCCCACTAAATTCCGCACATAGATATTCTGCAGGTCCGCCGCCGAACGCAGCTGAGATTCATCAAGCTTGAAACGAATATCCTGGCGACGTCCCTCTACCGTGTATCGTCCCTGCACAAATCCACCCACTCCCGCAGCTAACAGCAAGCCCACGCTTTGAGCGCTCACC
>JBAXLR010000276.1:0-1953 GCA_037134655.1 bacterium
TTTGCCGCGGTCAAGGATCGTGACAGTATCCGCGTGACGTAGGGCTAATGGAATATCGTGGAACGAAACCACAAAGGTTGCGCCGGCAGCGGAGAGAGTTTTGATCGTCTCGAGAATTAATCGTACCGACTTCAAATCCAGTGGCGCAAATGGCTCGTCCCAGACAAAAAGCCTCGCATCAGAAGCCAGAGACTGAGCCAGCATGGTTTTTTTGCGTTCGCCGGTAGAAAGGCTCGTGAATGGTCGGTACAGGAGCTCGCTGATTCCCAGGAGCTCGGCTGATGTCTCCACTTTTTTATGATCATCAGACTTGGGACGACCGCGATGATAGGACCAGCGGCCCCATAGAATAATATCCCGAACCGGAAAAGCAAAAGCCGCCATGTGCTGGGATTCCACATAACTGATGGGCAAATTGGATGATTGTATAGCTGCGTCATCAATTGGCTTTTTATCCAATAGAATCTGCCCTGGAGAAGTGGTCCGGTATAATCCAGCGACACTTTTAATCAAGGTTGTCTTGCCACTACCGTTGGGACCCACGAGGGCATGAAGCTTAGACCCTTCAAAACCAGTCGTGATGTCTTTGAGGGCGAGCTGACCTGGTGAAAGAGTGATGGAAAGGTTACTGATTGAAATCAAGTTTTTTCCTTTCTCATCATGAGCCAAAGAAAATAGGGAGCTCCAATGATTGTGGTAATAATCCCCACATCCATATCAATGGGTGCACGCAGGGTTCTGGCAAGAATATCTGCGCTGATCGTCAAAGTTGCGCCCAAGAGGGATGACAGAACTAAAATCGTTCGTAAGTGCGGCCTTGCTATGATCCGGGCCATGTGTGGTGCCACAAGGCCTATGAACGGTAACGCACCACCACAGCTTATGGCTGAGCCGACGAGAATGGATATTAGAATGAGTGCATATCTGTATTGGCGCATGACACTGACGCCTAGTGAGCTTGCGGCATCGTCGCCTAAAGTCATAACGTCAATGGTGGGCGCTAGTCGCCACGCGAGCAGGACGCAGATGAAGTAACCAGAGCCGACACCCACAACATGGTCCCAGGTCCTTGCCGCAAAGCTGCCCATGAGCCAGTGGTACAAGGTCAGTCCCGTGCCTTGTTCGAGCATTAGCGATAGACAGAGTGAGGTGCCAGCCGCAAGAAACGCATTCATGGCAAATCCACCGAGCAGAAGACGGTTGATACCGTCGGCAGGTAATCGATTCACGATTCCATTGCCGGGTTGACCAAAATTGAGCATGGCTAGAGCTGCGAGGGTCGCAAGTCCTGCTCCAATTGATGTGAAAATCAAGCTTTCTTTAAACCCCAGGCTCGCGCCAGCCAATAAAGATGTGGCCAGTGCCAAGGAAAATGACGCTCCAGCCTCCGTGCCGATAATCGAAGGCGTCGCCAGGGAGTTTCTGAAAAGTGATTGGCTCAGTGCTCCAGCAGCTGCAACGCTGGCGCCTGCCAGGGCCGCGGTGAAAACCCTCGGTGCGCGGATGGAGCCAATTAAATCAAGGTCAAAGCTTAAGCCTTGTGGACCAACAGCTAGGCCAACGGCCAGAGTCGCGGCCAAGAGCAAAATACAAATTAAAAATTGCTTTGTCATATGTGCAAAACTAGCATTATTTATTGCGTAGTCCCACGTTAAAGCTAACATGCTGGGTTTATGAAACGAGAGAGATTTTTACCCATGACGACTCAATTATCCAATGATGGCAAGGATGAAACCTCGGATAAGCCCGAGCCGCGCTTACATGAAAGTTGGCGCGAGCGCCTTGCGGCAGAGTTTGATGCGCCTTACATGCGGGCAGTGCGTAGTTTTCTAGTGGGTCAAATTGAGCAGGGAAAAGTGATTTATCCGAAGCCAGTTGAGTGGTTTGCTGCCCTTGATTCCGTACCTTTTGAGCAGGTTCGGGTGGTTATCTTGGGGCAAGACCCTTACCATG
>JBAXLR010000277.1:0-1923 GCA_037134655.1 bacterium
CGTGCCACCCGCGCCAAAGCGGGTTCTTTCATGGGGTTGGCCACCAATCCGGATTACGCCACCGAGGTCACCATACAGCCTCTCGATCGCTACCCATTGGATGCGGCGATTCTGTTTTCTGACATCCTGACCGTACCCGATGCCATGGGTCTGGGGCTTTCATTTGCTGAAGGCGAAGGCCCACGCTTTGCGCATCCATTGCGCGATGAAAAAGCCGTGATGGCACTGCGTGAACCCGATCTCGCAAGTCTGCAATATGTGTTTGATGCAGTAACCCAGATCCGCAAAACCCTGAATGGTCGTGTGCCGCTGATTGGTTTTTCCGGCAGCCCCTGGACACTTGCCTGCTATATGGTTGAAGGCGGTGGTTCCGATGATTTCCGTCTGGTGAAGGGCATGCTGTACGACCGTCCCGATTTGATGCATCACATCCTGACGGTGAATGCGAAAGCCGTCGCCGCTTACCTGAATGCCCAGATAGACGCCGGCGCACAAGCTGTGATGATCTTTGATACGTGGGGTGGTGCATTAGCGGATGGCGTGTATCAGGCGTTTTCTTTGCATTACATGCTCGAAGTCATTAAGGGCTTAAAGCGCGAGCATGACGGACAAAAAATCCCGTGCATCGTATTCACCAAGGGCGGTGGCTTGTGGCTAGACGAAATAGCCGACAGTGGTGCCGATGCTGTGGGCTTGGATTGGACGGTTAATCTCGCTAAGGCGCGCCAGCAAGTCGGCCACAAAGTTGCGCTTCAAGGTAACCTCGATCCAAACGTGCTGTTTGCCAAGCCAGAGCAAATTCACGCCGAAGTGGAAAAAGTCTTAACCTCGTTCGGTAAACCCGGCCCCGGAACGGGCCATGTGTTCAATCTGGGTCATGGGATTTCGCAGTTCACCCCGCCGGAATCGGTAACAGCCTTAGTTGAGGCCGTTCACGGCATCAGCCGCCGCATGCGTTCCTAACCGGCTTTGCCTAAAAGGCATGTGCGGTGAGCGGCGACTTCGACCAAAACGGTGCAGTTATGCACATTATGGTTAGGCGAGTGTAAATCAAGGACTTGCGAAAAATAGGCAGACCCTGCCACAGAAAAGTACGCTAAGTCCTTGATTTATCGATGCGCCCATACTTTTTGGCAATATCCGATCATCGATCCCACATTACAGTAATAGCGCAGGTTTGTTAGAAACCGAGTTTGTTCACAAAGATATCCACAAGCTAGTGGATAACTTCTGATAGGTCTGATTGCCTTAATGGCTCATGCAAACGGAGTTCTGGGGGCAGAGCAAGGGCTATCTTGGTGCGCCGGACAGTTCGGCAATCGGTTGACAAGCTGAGATTGCGTAAGCCGCACTTATTCACAAACTATGGCCTTGTCAAGGCGCTAGAAAATAAATTCAAATTATTTTTTTCGATCCGGGGTGAAATTCATAAGTTATTGATTTTATTGAGTACGGATCGCTGCTTCCCCTCTGAGCAAAGTGTTTGAGGCCGCATGAATTCTGGCATTTGGACTGTCAAGCCCCGGTTGTACACAAAGTTATCCACATATTTTGTGGATAGCCTAAAAAGCGCTTTCGAAATGGGCAGTTAGCGCGCATTCTAAGGAATCACTTTAAGTAGCTAACTCGGGACGGGTCGTTAAAAATTTTTTAGCAATCAAAATTTTTTTAATTTATTTTTATTTTTTTTAAATGTTTGTTCGTAATAAATTTCTTACACACACTCTGTCAAACTTTTTTCTTCTCACGTGCACAACACAATTCTGCAAATTGCTATCGACACACCACTCGATACAACATTTGATTATCAATATCTTGCATCAACAGAAAAAACTGAGCAGCCACAGGTTGGGCAATTCGTGCGCGTGCCGTTTGGTAAGCGTGAAGTGGCAGGTTTAATTGTTGGTGTGAATAAAAGCAGTG
>JBAXLR010000278.1:0-1921 GCA_037134655.1 bacterium
CACGGGCACCTTGGGCGACAATATCGTGTACGGCAACGTGTCCTATCATTCGAGCAGTCCGGAACAGATCGCAATGCTTCTGGAAGAGCGCGGTTTAATGCCATTGCTTGATCGTTTCGAACAGGGGCTTGCGACGCCAGTGGCGCAGAAAGGGGACACGCTTAGTATCGGGCAGAAGCAGATCATCGCATTCATTCGCGCTGTCTTGCGCGATCCGTCATTGCTGATTCTCGATGAGGCGACGGCCAACATTGATACCGTGACCGAAAACACGTTGCAGGAAATCATCAAAGCCTTGCCGGCAGCGACAACGAAAGTCGTTATCGCACACCGCCTGCACACCATTGCCAATGCCGATGAGATCTTCTTCGTGAACAATGCCACCATCACGCCGGCTGGATCATTTGACCATGCGGTCGAGATGATTATGGGGAGCGCGAGGGTGAGTTAGATTGTTGCTTTGTGTTTTTGATTTATTTCGTAAGCTAAATTATTGACTATTTTCAATATTGTGCTATTTTAAGCATAGTTCTTTACATGACGTAGTCATAGCCAAAAGGCCCTGAAAATCAGTGCTTTCTGGCTATGACTACTCTGCGCTATTGCGGTTGGGGTCCACTGGCTAAATTAAACAAGCTATGAAATTTGAAAAACAAGAGCAGTCTGAGCTACCGTGGCAACCATGGAAGATCGTTAAGCTGGGTACGCATAAAGACATTCGAATTCTTTATGGCGCTATCGAGAATGAAGGAATGAAAGTTGCTAATTCTGCCAGTTATATGGCCTCGTTTACCCACGATGATGTAAGGGTGTCGCGAGCTGAGACTAACATTACTTTGACCCGTATGACTGTCGCTGATATTGGTTTTACAAATGAGGCAAATCTTGACGACATTTACGCCAAATCTATCGGGAAAATCACTATTGTTGACGGTAAAAAATATAAAGTTTTTTTTTGTTCGAATGAAGTTGTGCCGCAGCTGCGCTTGCAATATGCTAAACAACCGGAAAAAGAGTGGTTGCGTATTGCCATGAAGACAATTAAGACAACTGATGGTCATCGCAGGCTTTTCAATGTTGTTCATTATTACCTTGATGTCCCAGTTCTTACGGGAGATGAGGCTACCCTCTTTGGATGTCATGACGTATTTGTATTTGGCCTAAGCGAGAGTGGCGATTAAAAAATCGATCATTTTTTCTTCTTAAGCCTTTTAGTCTTTGCATAAAATGTGCAGGGACTTTTTTGTTTCGTCTTTTATGGCTATTTCAAAAGAAGCAGCACCTTCTCAAAATCCTGTATCTTCCCATCCTTGCCAATGACAATGCCTTCCTGCTTATATAGCTTCCGTCGCTTAGCGTCATATTCGGTGCCGGTAAAGACCCTGCCATCGGCATAGACAATGCGGTGAAAGGGGATGGCAGTGTCGCCATTGTTGTATGCCTTGGCCAGGATCGCGGTAATGCTGCGCGCCGCTTGCCCGCCGCCGCCCGATGCGCGAGCAATCATGCCGTAGGTTGCGACTTTGCCGGGCGGTATGGAAAGGGCGATTTCCAGGACGCGGCCGCTGAAGGTGGTGTCTCTCATAGGTTACTCTGTCGGCCTGATGCTCAAGTCTGAAATGCTTACCGAAGCATCAGTGTTGATAATAAATTCAAGGCAGCGTACCGCTTCGGCAAGATCCATGTGCTCGTTCATGTTTTTCTCTAAGCCGGCTTTCTTGAAAAAATCAGTTTTCATTGCTCCTGGATAAAATCCCGTAACCCCTATGTTGAAAGGCGACAGCTCCATGGCAAGCGAACGGGTAAAGCCGGTAATTGCCCATTTTGATGCGTGATATACGGATCGGTCTGCCTTTGTAGTAAGTCCTGCCGTTGAAATGACGTTTATGATTCTGCCCGCATGCTGCTTTTTCATGTGTGG
>JBAXLR010000279.1:0-1908 GCA_037134655.1 bacterium
GGCCAGCACCCAGCGCCTTCAGGCACCGGAAACGATGCGCTGTAGGGTGTTTTAGCGGGTGGAAAATGCGGGGCGGCTTCATCGGCCCGCATTGTTTTGTGACAACAAGGAGCTTTGAGGCTCTTTTTTGCGTTTTGGGGCTGTAGGCCTAAGCGCAATCGGCTGGACAGCGCACCTGATAGCTTCATAGCAGGTGACCGCAGTGGCAAATTTTGTAGTTCTATGTGTTCGCAACGCGAAAACATCCTTGAAAAAACAGCATCGACATGCCATTTTTTCAAGGTATTATTGTTCGGTACCCGTCCAACCTTTCGGGTTACCAAGTGCCGGTTGTCCATCCGTGTGTCTGAAAACAAACTGTAGTCACACAAGACGGACTACAGATGAAAAATTTCCACGCAAGCCAACTTTCACACTTTACCGGCACGGAGCGCTATTACCGAATCAGCCGCAGGCATCTGCTGACCGATGGCACCAAATACCTGGCTGAAGAGGCTGAGTGTTTTTGGATGATGGATGCGATTGCCAGTCACCTGAACGAGATCGGCACCGATGACTGGTTTGTCCAAGTGCGCATGACTGTCAACGACAATAGAGCAGCAATGATCTACGAGAACGGCAATGATGAAGAGCATGATCGCCAAGAGATTCCATTTACGGACTTTCCAATGCCAGCGGTTTCACTGTATGCCTGCTGGGACGGGGTGCACTGGGTGATCATGTTACCTGGGGAGTATTGAGTAATACTGTCTGCGTGCATTACCTTAAGTTCATGGGTTGGCAGTGAGTGCTGGCTAAAGGCTGTCAGGAGACGGCCAAGGCCTGTCGGTTGACCGGCGGCAGTCGACCCAGAGCAGACATCATCTCAGAGAGGTCTCAACGAAGGAAATCTCGTCAGTTATCAAGGCCAGGATTTCCGCGTCATACATCTGAAGCGGCTTACCCACCATATTTGAATCCAAAGTTCGGTGCCGCCAGGTAACCGACGATATTCCTTTCTTCTCAAGTTCGGGAGGCCAATTGATCAGCTCCCCGCGTTTGTGTGACACAGTGTTCCTTAGAATCCGAGCAAACTGATACCAAGTTAAGTCGTGAAGTTTGTCCGTCTGGGCAGATTCACGGCAATACAAGCCGAGCACCTCAAAGCTCTCAGCAACAACTGATCGTCGCAGCATTTTTTGGAATTCATCGACCATGGTTAGCTGATCTTTACGCAGCGATGCTGTACTGCCAAAAACAGGTCTAAGGTCCGTCATGAACACCACATTCGGCGACCGTACTTCATGAATCATGGTGCCGACAAGTTTCCAATCAATGGAATCTGAAAAACCAAGAAGAATGTTTCCCAGAAGCAGATTGCCGTAGAGGTGGTGTAGGGCGTTTAGAAGCTCGTTTTTGGTCATTCGCGTAAATGCAGTCGATAGGTCATTGAAAGTTATGGTAGCTGCTGTTTGCGCCCTTCATGTTGGATATCGGCCTTTAGGGCCGCTCCTGGCCGATTGTCTACCTTGGTGGCTAGGGGCCGCGTGACTGCTCCCGCTGCGAAGCCCACCAAACGGCTGCGGATAGGTTGCGCAATTGCTCAAAAAATCCTCAAGAGCCGGTTGCCTTCGATAAATGGGGCCCAGCCTGAATGCTGTGAAATCCGTACTGAGCCCAAAGCAACCAACGTGCGTCCTGCGCGTTCATGGCACGTATTTCCGTTTTGATGACTTGGCTGCGACCATTGACCCTGGCGCGAACTGATGCTTGGTAGGTGTGCATCACGTACTTACACCTGCGCAAAAGTAAGCTGCATAAAACAGGGCCACTTGCTAAGCGAGACATCACGACTCAGAAATCAAGGCCTCGTGCGCTGCGAAATTCCGGTTCTGCACCTGGCAAAGAAGGACTTGCTTAATTGGGCAT
>JBAXLR010000280.1:0-1888 GCA_037134655.1 bacterium
AGACCAACGGGGGGTGTTTCCTTGATTTCAAAAAAGAACTTGAACGAGGTAGAGCCACCGGCATTTGCGGCAAAGACTTCGTACTCTCTTCTAAGTGCACCTTGATTTGGCACTCCAGAAATCACACCTGTTGAAGGATTCAGACCGAAGCCATTTGGCAAAGCAGGAAAAACTGTGTAAGTCCCAGCCGGGCCGCCATTTAATGCGGGAGAGTAAGACAAAGTTGTAGAAGAGGACGTTTTAACCAAACTTTGAGGTAAGCCGTTATAACGGAGATTCGTGGGTGGGGCAGGTAATATATTTAGCTCCTTCGTGACAGAAGCTGCGCCGCCTTCATTGGAAGCATAAACCATGATCAAGAATCTCTGGGCCTGCCAGGAATTCTGAGCGCAGTTTGGAGTCCCTGAAATAACCCCAGAGCTTGGATCGATATTAAGGCCAGTTAAACCTACCGGCAGTTGGAGAGTAAATGCATTGGCTTTATTCCCCACAACCTCAGCGGGCTCTGCGTTCATGGGAATTCCACACTTCAATGTTTGCGCAAAAGAGTAGTTAACACTGGTGGGCGGTCGGATAGTGACTAAAATATCCAATGTTGTGCCGACGACTCCAAACTTGTTCTGCACTCCAACTGAATACTTTTTTCTTTCCATCATATTGTCACCGAGTTTGCCGGATATGACGCCTGAAAAAGGATCAAGTCGAAGCCCGTCGGGCAGATTCGGATTAACAAAAAATCGCTCAGCCACGCCATCAACGATCGGATAGAGTGGCGAAATAGATTCATTCACGAAAAAAGTCAGGGGACCATTGACATCACGGTAAGATAATTTTTGCGGAGGAGAATTCTTTTTTATTTCAATTGTAATTTGAGTCTTAGATGATGAACCGTAGGAATTAGAGGCTTCGATCTCATAGGATTGCGCACCAACAGCCGCGACGGGTAAACCATAAATCAGGCCTGTTCTCTGATCCAGCAAGATACCAGTGGGTAGCTCACGACCAACGACCTTGAAATCGGACGGATAACCACCTTTAAATTGCGGCTTAACAGGCCTAATTGCCGAGCCCGCTTCAAAAATGAGAGGAGTTTCATAACTGAGCTCCTCAACCTGCGAATTAAGGTAACATCGGTCGTCTGATAGCGAGTAGTTCGCATCACAGATCAACTGAGGGCGAGATCGAGAGACCGAGTCCCAAACTCCATCAAGACACTTAACAATGGCCTTGCCATTTTTCCTTTCAGAAATTGAATCACCCAGGCACTGAACGCAACTGGGGGTTGCCCCAGCCGGAGTATCTGGAAAGTAACCAGGGTTGCAGACAACGGAAGATGAACCGTAACTCTTAGTGCCTGAAATCAAGGTGTAATGTCGTTTAACGATTCCATTGTTAATCGGAGTTTCGTCAGCAAGCCAAGGGGTCTCGCTATCCCGGTAATTTGCTACATAATTTTCGGGATTTGGGTTTAATAAGCTTGGTGGAGTCAATACCTTTTCCCACTCTCGAACACCATTCACTAGGCGACCCTCAACAAAGCTTTTGCGAATGACACAAAACTGTTGACGGTCAAATCCCGCTTCATTTTTTACTTCAATAGTATAAATCCTTCCAGGCTGAGGAATTCCATTCGTAAGTCCTGTTGAATTATTGATTGTCATACCTGCCCCAGGTGGATCGAGCGAGTAAACTGCTGGCGATCCGTCCATACTGGGCGTCAAGTTGAGGGAGGGACTAGGACTAGAATTGTCAAAATCGAAACAATCGTCGGGGGTTTTTACTTGCGAACCGCGGAGGTAGAAGTACCTCCCATCTAGACTCCGCACGTCAACTTGCTGCAGTGAAGGTGGCTTTATAAGCACCCTCATTCCAAGGGCTACTTCGGTGG
>JBAXLR010000281.1:0-1885 GCA_037134655.1 bacterium
AACTGATGGGCGAAGGGCGCTCTCTCGATGGCTGTGCCGCACTATTAGCTGTCCACCCCGACAGTCTCTACACATGGCAAAAGGTTCACCCGGAGTTTTCCGATGCCGTGAAGGCTGGCAGAGCAGCCGGGACAGCCTTCTGGGAGAGCAGGCTACTGCACATAGCCCAAGGCGGCTCAGGGAACGCACAGGCTGTCCAGTGGGCGCTTAGAAACCGTTCAAGAGCAGCATCTGGCTGGGACCATGCGAACGCCAAGGTCGAAGTATCTGGGCCTAACGGTGGCGCTGTACAAGTGCAGGCTGATTTGATGGTGATTGACCCTCGACTACTAACGTCTAGCCAGCGGGATGCTCTGAAGCAAGCCCTGCTGGCGATCAAAGAGCGGTCTCAGGAAGCAGGTTAGGGTTTCTCTTGGCGCGGTTCCAAGTGGCTGGGAACGCTATCAACTTAGTAAACTGGACAAATTTCCTTGGCTGGGTGTCTTGGAGTGACAAGCTTGCCGGTCTCAAAGTCAACAAGACATCCGAAAACTATCCCGATTAAGCTAGTCACGGGGCTATTTATCCCAAAACTGTTTGGTTACTTCCTGTTGAAGCTGGTCGACTCGCAGACGCCTGAACTCATTTTCTTGTTGTTCGTCAATGCTGGATTGCTTTAGCTGGCAAAGCTGTTGGGTTGCATCCTTGATATTGCGAATTTCTATGGTAGATTCTTCAATTAGCGATTTCATCTCGGTTCGCACACCTCTTAACTCGAAATATAACAGATTTGAATGCCATTGGTCATTTGATGGTAAGTCAAATATAAATTTTGCTATAAGCATTAAAGTTAGCAGGATTGATACGAGTAATGCTATTATTAAATATTCAAACATAAGATCACCCATTTTTCAAGATCTTTAAAAACTCGTTAGAGATCGTCGGGGTTCTCCGGACCCAAGAGCTAGCCCTTAACGCCAGCGTGATGCGTTTGATGACTGCTTCTTCGGCAGTCTTCATACATGAGCGTGCACCTTTGCACTTAACTGAATACTGCTCGATAGGCGAGATAACACACACTGAGACACCCGGGTCAAGTATCGGTTCGGATTCGCAGCGGCCGGCCCTCACGGAGGTGGAAGAAGCGTAGAAGCTTTTCGACCGGAGTTGTAAGCTGGTCATTTGACGTCTACCGAGGCTGTAAAAAAGGACGCTTCGGTGACAAAGCGCCCTAGGCCACGTATTTCATCGAAGATGTAAAAGGGCCTACTTGTTTTTGGTTTTGTTAGCACCCGTAGGGACCATCGCAGGAGCCGGAGCCGAGACGCTATCGAAAACCTTGTAGATGGCGTAAACACCGGCTGCAACGCCAACGCCGACGCCCGCAGTGGCCAGCGCCGTTGTGGAAGCCATCGTATTCCAGAAGATCACGGACGCTGCGCCACCAGATACACCTGAGGCAGCAATTTGTCGCGTGTCACGAGCGGTTTCAGCTTTTGCCGAACCCATCAAAGCAAGTCCGAGAAAGACTGCAGCACCAATTTTCTTCATGTGGCTCTCCATCGAAAGGTACGAATTCACGCTAAACGTATGTCCGCAGTGCGGCATCTTTGTCAATTTTGGCCACCATCGATCTTAGAATAAAGGTTAAATAGTAATGCTAAGCCACAGGCTATTTCAGGCTGTATCAATCAGAGTAACGCGCCAAGCTTAAAGCAAGTGCAATTGCTACACATGAGGGGGCTCAATTGAGCCCTCTGAGGGGCCTACAGGTCCCGCTGAATAGATCAAAAAACGATTCGGACCACCAACTACATGTTAAGGCTTAATTGTCGGCGTCCACTTGCAGCCAGACATGGTCGCCGTAGCGGATGCTTCGCCTAGTGGCGCAAAGCAATTACGTTCA
>JBAXLR010000282.1:0-1879 GCA_037134655.1 bacterium
GAACACCTTGCGCAGCCCAAGACAAGAAAACCGTCCCATCAGTCCCCCTGAAAATTCAAACCATAGCCAAGGGCTTCAAGCAAATCACGGATGTCCAGTTTTTGCCAAAATCAACGGAACGCGTCGTGATTCTGGAGAAGACGGGAACGGCATGGCTTTTTGATATCAATACAGGGAAAAAGTCCAAACTTGCTGAATTGGGGGTTGCAACTCAATCAGAGCTTGGACTTTTGGGTTTTGCATTCCATCCAAAGTTTGCTTCCACAAAAAAGGTCTTCCTCCACTACAATCCCAGCCCAACCCTTTCACGAATCTCTGAGTGGACTTGGGTCGAGACGGGGGTCTTGGATCAGCCATTCAGACTTCGCAGTGAACGGGTGATCCTCGAGGCTGATCAGCCCTACAAAAATCACAATGGTGGTAGCCTTGTGTTTGGGCCTGATGGTTTTCTCTACATTGGACTGGGAGACGGCGGTTACCGGGGAGATCCAGAAAATCGAGCTCAAAATTTAAACACACTCCTTGGTAAAATGCTAAGAATCGACATCGACACAAAGGACCCAGGGCTTGGATATGGAATCCCAAAAGACAATCCATTTGCAGGCCAGAGGAAAAAGGCGACTGAAGTTAGGCCAGAGATATTCGCCTACGGCTTAAGAAACCCTTGGAAGTATGCTTTTGACAATAAGGGCCGATTGATCGCTGGCGACGTGGGCCAAAATGCGTGGGAAGAGATCACATTTGTACCAAAGGGCGCTAACTTAGGTTGGCGCGTTTATGAAGCCAGTCACTGCTATGAACCACCGAAGTCATGCCAGGAAAACTTACGCGATCATGTAAACCCGATCGCTGAATATGGTCGCGAGATTGGCGCCAGCGTTACAGGCGGCCTGCAATATGATGGAAAGACCCTTAAAAACCTGAAGCATCGCTATTTCTTTGGAGACTTCGCCACTGGTCGAGTTTGGAGTATAAAACTCCCTGAAAGTTTATCGTCAAAAGTTTTATCATCAAAAGATTTCATGAATCATGGAAAATTCGAGATTGCCATCTCAACATTTGCTAAAGATGCAGATGGCGAGATTTATGTTGCTGATTTTAACGGTGGCACGCTGTTTCGTCTGACTGAATAAAACACTTTCAAGGCCTCTGAAACACCATGACTCACACCGATAGACTAAATAAAAAGCCAGTTGATGGGAGCTCTGGGAGCTTTGCAAAAATCAGCCCCACAGCCAAACTTGTGGCTTATTTTCGTGAATTTTCGGACATCCCGTTCGCAACGGATGTCTCTCGAATCATCGGCGCCAAAGACCTCACAAAGAAACTATGTCCTGACGAAGCCATGCTGGCAGATCTCACAAAATTCGCCGCCCCGGCGCTTGAAGCTCGCTACAAAAGCATGCTAAGCGCCGTAAAGAAAACAGGAATTACCCAGGTTTTAGAACTCGCGTCAGGCCTATCTTTTCGCGGCCTTTTGATGACCGACGATCCTTCAATTATCTACGTAGAGTCAGACCTGCCTGAGCTAACCGAGGAAAAGAAAAAAATTATTCAGCAAGTAGAACGCATGGGCCAAGCGATAGATCGTCCAAATCTTTTCCTGGAACCAGTGAACGCCCTTTCGCTGCAAGATTTACAGTTTGCCACCAGGCATTTCGATCACCGTAAACCCATCGCTATTATCCACGAAGGGCTTTACATGTATCTTTCAAGAACTGAAAAAGAAACACTGGCTGCTAACATCAGACGGCTTCTTCAGACGTTTGGAGGTGTGTGGTTGACGCCAGATTTTATGCTCGATGAGGAATCCGCAAAACTTTTAGACCACCCAAAAGCCGCCGCCATGATGACTCATATGACCAAAGTGATCACTGAT
>JBAXLR010000283.1:0-1853 GCA_037134655.1 bacterium
TAGCAAAGCTGATTTCCCGCTCACCAAAAGTCACGGACTCTTTGCCGTAGAGGTGACGAACTAGACCATTCAAAAGATCTTCCGTCAGGCGCATATGATCTTCGTACGTCGCCCATGCTTCGTAGAACTCAATGGAGGTGAACTCGGGGTTGTGCTTGATGGAAAGACCTTCGTTGCGAAAACACCGGTTCATCTCAAAAACTTTTGGAAAGCCGCCGACAAGAAGACGTTTTAAGTGGAGTTCAGGCGCAATGCGCATGAAAAGCTCCATATCAAGGGCATTATGGTGAGTCAGAAACGGCTTGGCCGTTGCTCCGCCCGCCACGGAGTGCATCATGGGTGTTTCGACTTCAAGGTAATCACGATCATAGAAGAAATCCCTGATGTAGCGCACGATCTGACTTCGCGCGCGCAAGGTCTTGCGACTGTCAGCATTCATGGTCATGTCCACATAGCGCATGCGGTAGCAAAGCTCAGGGTCTGTGAGGCCGTGGAATTTTTCTGGTAGTGGACGGATTGATTTGGTGACTAGTTTGAATTCCTTAGCGTGAATGGCTAGCTCGCCCTTACCGGTGCGGAAGATAAAACCGCGTGCCCAAATAAAATCTCCGTAGTCGGCTAGTTTATATTCGCCAAAATCCGCCTCTGATAGGTCGTTTTTACTGACATAGATTTGCATGCGTCCAACGCCATCATCACAATCAATAAAAGCGGCTTTGCCGAAGTCACGCACAAGCATGGCGCGGCCTGCATAGATGTAGTCAGTTGTGAGGCCTGCTAACTCTTCTTTACTCTGGGCGTCATGGTTTTTGCGCAGCTCAACTGAAGTCACGTTAGGACGAAGATTGGTCTTATAAGGATTGGCGCCGGCTTCGAGCATTTTTGCGCGCTTGTCCAACCTGGCTGAAATTTGTTCACTGTAGGTATCAGTCCACTGTTTGACGAATTTATCTTGCATATTTAGGAATCCTTAGTTGAGCTTGAGCCTGACAACATAGCAGAATCAATGCTGCAAATGCCATCAAAAGGTTTGCTTAATAATTTGGCAGAAGCTTTGCTTTCTGAGCATCGTGGGTGGCCGCAAAACCCTACCTTGTCGTATGATCAAGTTTGCAGTGGTTCGGTGAATTTTGTTGGGAGATCAAATTGATAGACGCTCATGCCCATTTGTCAGCAGATTCAATCTCTGGAGTTGTCGATGAGGTTATAGGGCATCTGCGAGCAAGTGGGCTTCAGCATATTGTGCTTGGCGGCGTTGACCCAGCCGATTGGCGGCGGCAGCTGGACTTAGGGCAGCGGTACCCAGGATTTTTGACAACTGCAGCCGGCATACATCCATGGGTGGTTCGTGACGCAGATGAAGGCGTACTCGCGACCATGTTCGAAGATCTTTCTAAAATGGCCACGCAATTTGATCTCATCGGTGAAGTCGGCTTTGATTTCTATAAGGATAACTCTCCCGCGCAAAAGCTAAAGCAGCGTCACTGGTGTGAACGGCAGTTGGATCTGTGCTCGAGTCTTGGCAAGCCCGTTGTGCTGCATGTAGTGCGTGGGCATGATCAAATGCTTGAAGCACTCAATAATTTTGACGGAATCAGAGGAATCCTACATGCCTTCAATGGAATTGATGAGTTGGCGCGCCAGTATGTAAAGAAGGGATTTATCTTATCCCTTGGTCAGCGGTTTTTTCGCCAAAAAAAGGCAAGCGACTTGGCTTGGCTTAGGGGGCTTCCCTGTGTCTTAGAGAGTGATGCGCCACATTATAAGAGCGAAGAAAAAAACCCGCACAAGGTCGCGCGGGCCTGGATGGCGGAGTTAGAAGAATCAGCAAAAGCTTTGAGCGTAGCTCTCAC
>JBAXLR010000284.1:0-1852 GCA_037134655.1 bacterium
AGCTAAGCTAGCTTTGGGGGCGGCTAAAGAAATTAAATGACGCTCCGAAACCTCCCATAGTGATGAATTCTTTGGGGGCTTATGTACGCTTTACGATCACAATTAATGTACGCGCTTAAACGGTTCGCCATACCAGCGACCGTCGGTCTATGCATGATTTCTACCGAGCAAACTTTTAGCGCCACCAGATCAGACATCTGGAATTCACAATCTTCGAGCAAAAATTTATTCTTTGACGCGTCGCAGTTGCGATCTGATCTGAGCTTGCCGCTCAGTATCAAGTCTAGGGTGGTAAATGTGCCGAAGCGGCAAATCAATGCCCGACTTGAGCGCCACTCATCAGACGCGCGTATCGAGCCAGTGCAGCTAACTATCAGCCAAAACGAAGATAAGATTTTAGAGCTCGCAGAGAAACTTGCCCGGCCCCAATCAAAACTCGAAGTGGCCAATTATTTAAAGACAAATTACCCCACCAGCGAGGTCATACCCGGTACGTCCCTGCACCTGGTAAGTCTAAACAAATCCATTTACGAGCATCTGATGCCAAATGCCGTGGCAGCCCTATTTAGCAAGAAACACCAAGAAGTCAGTCTTGCAGGGTCTTACCTTCGAGCTGACCGGAAGTCCCAGAGGCAGCTGATTCAGCAGTTGGAGCCTTTCATGGCAAAAAGTGAACTAGATGCCTTATCAAATAAAATAAAGAACGGGCAAACCTTGCGACTCGACAGGGATTTACTGCCTGAATTTGCCCGTAAACGAGTTGGTAGACACACCATATACAAAGGACCAAACTGCTTTCACGCGGCCCTCGCCTTCCAAAGTGACGAGCTCGCATCCAGCAGTCTCGTTAATATTAGGCAAGAGCCCGGCTATCACCGAAACATGGTGAACTACGACGAACTGTGGCGCGTATTGCAATTGTCGTTTTACGAAATAAATCCAAATAAAACTCCAGTTCAATACGGCGATATGATTGTATTCTTCGAGACAAATGAACAATCAAAAGGTCCCATTGACTTTAAAACCCTGAGGCACGCGGCCACCTACCTGGTCGGCGGCTACGTCTTCGCCAAGGGCTCTAAGAGTGCCAATAGTCCTTATATTGTCAGTACATTAGGGGAGGAGTGGGAAACTTGGACTAAATACACGAAAAAACTTGGCTTAAAAGTCTTCCGGAGAAGCCTTAAAAATGTTACCAAGGCGCCGTCAGTCGATCCCATAGACTGGGCTTACTGATATCTTTGACATCGTTACACAGGACTCTTTGAACGCTATGAAAAACAAAGCGAAGCCTCAACGTACGCATTCGTCTACGCCCAAGGCACCAAACAAAAAAAGCACTGTGTTTAACGTAAAATCTTCAGAAAAATCTGGGGCACGCGCAAAAAGCGGACCCCGAAACGCACCAAGTAGCACCAAGATCATGCGACGCGCTGGCTTCAGTGGCAAGCTTCATCGCGGCTTGGTTATTGACGGGGCCACAGATTATGCAACCAGCTGCGCTATAAAAACCGAGTGTGGCGCCTGTAAATTTGTAAACACCAACTACGGTGAATCGTTGCGTGCAAAATTCGACGCGGGCGTGCAAGTTCTGCGTGATGCTGGGGTGCTTCAGGAAGCTCAAATCCTTGACCCCATGCCAAGTCCTACACCATTCTCATACAGATCCTACTTCAAACTCGCAGTGCGTCCAGCGACTCAAGCGCAGGTCTCAGCTGCTCTTAAAGAGGGCCAGGCGCGGCGTTTTGCAATCGGTCTTTTTGAGCCGGGAACTCACAAAGTCAGCGTCGACCTGACCAATTGCCCTATCCATACCAAACCTCTCCAAGCCTTACTTCAAGACCTCCAGGCC
>JBAXLR010000285.1:0-1852 GCA_037134655.1 bacterium
GATAGCCTGGAGGCGGTGTGTACGTTGGATAGCTGCTATCCTCGCCCGCTGCTCCACCTTGGTCTTGTGCGCTCTCTGGATCGACCGAGGAGTCTTGTCCATTATCTGGTGAGCTCATGTCCTCTGGTTGGTCCGCCTCTGAACCATCTGCCGAAGCGACGCCGCTTTCGGTAAAGGCCGGGTCCTGCCCACAGCCGATCACGAGCGAACACGATGCAAGGCTCACAATCGCCAGTAATTCCACTGATGGCTTACGCCCAAACATCCTAGACATGAAATCCTCCTCTAATTGCGTTCGGCGGTTTATAGGCTTATGCCTGCCGCAGGCGATCGCTATAGGGGCTTCGGAAGAGGAATATATAAGTTTAGAGGAAAATAAAAATAGATAAATATATTAATCTAAACAGATACTTATGATTATGACGAAAGTCCTCAAAATCATCTGCCCTGATGCTCACATGAGGGACGCATCTGATTTCGGGTGTGACTTCACTGATACAAACACTTTTGAAATCTGCATCCAAAAATCTCTATGTGAAGACGACCTACCACATAGTGGGTCTTGCCTGAGAGTCTAACCGTCTGAAAATTAGAAAGAAAAAACTTTTTTTATTTTTTTCTAAAGTTTGCTCTGGCGATTTTCCGAGGCCTCAATTGGCTCTGTAGTGCTTGATCACGCAAGGCCTGAGATTAAGAGAGATGTCTTTTAGAGGAGAACATTAATTATGAAACCGATTTATTCACTGCCCGTTCGTGTATTGGCTCTTGCTCTAGCTTTTAATAGTTGCGGCCAAGATCCATCTTTTGTTGACGCATCTCTAACGCAGGCATCAAGAGCATCTGAGGCAGCGTCTCAGGATGCCATCGCTGCCGAGAGCGATGTGGGCGAAGACGATGTCAACCCATCGTCTTCGGATGATGCTATCGTCGGGCCAGAAACTCTGATCAATCCTATCTTGTCAACTGGACCAGGTGTAGCATCGGTGCCAAGTTCGCCAAGTTCGCCAAGTATCCCGTCAACAACGCCCGCTCCTGTCGCTCCAGTGGTGAGTGTCGAACCAAAGCCATCTGTGACGCCAGTGGTCACCCCGACTACTCCAACCCGGCCAGCTCCGATCACCACTCCGACCCCTGCTCCGGCTCAACCCGCGTTTCCCAGTCAGCCTAGCAATCCGTCATCGCCAGTTTTCACCATCCCTGGTCTGACTCCTAGCGAGCAGGTACAAGTGGCGCAATGCATAACGAAATGGGGAAAAGTTCCGTTTACTGGAACATTCACAAACGTAAGGAGAATCAAAGCGGCAGTGAGTGTTTACGGAATAGGCAATGTCATCAATGACGTCAACCAAACAGCGCAACCTATGCTGGTGTTGATCGATGCTGGAGTCAACGTCATGGGCAACCCCGTTTACAACCTCCTGAATAACAATGGCTATTACTGTATGAAGGTGAACGTTAATGTCAAAACTGACCTCGATATAAACCTAGCCTGCAACGCCAAACTAGCTGATAATTCAGTCCAGGTAAATGTGGCCTCAGAAGTTGATTCAGAGACATCCGTGATTGGGGTGAACGTTGGTAGCAACGTCCAAGTCACAAGGATGACGCCAAATCGTGGAGAATGCGCCTACTAACCAGAAAAAACTAGTTTTTAGCGCAATTTTTGCCGCCTCTAAAATTTGAATCAAAAGGGGTCCAATCCGTTGGATCCTTTGTCCTATTTGGGTTAAAATCTTCTAGAGTCCATCGATCGATCTAAACCCCAGATTATATACCTAGTCTCTTGGAGATGCCGGTGATTTTGCGTCCCTATCATTTTTGGGTAACAAGCCTTTCCTTAGGCTTGATGATG
>JBAXLR010000286.1:0-1841 GCA_037134655.1 bacterium
GTCTACCCTTCAAACCTCTGGCCTACGGAAATTCCCGAATTCAAGACTGTTTTTCTTGAACTATTCAGGCAGCTAGAAACATGCGCCATGACGTTACTGGAAGCGTGTGCCTTGTATATCGGTGAAAACAAAGACCGATTCACAAGTATTGCCACCGACGGCGACTCCATTCTGAGAGTTATACACTACCCACCAGTGTTACCTGAACACAACCCTGCGAGCATCAGAGCTGGGGCCCACGAGGATATCAACTTGATAACCTTGCTGTGCGAGGCAACCGCGGGAGGGTTAGAACTGTTACAACGTGACGGCACCTGGCGCGCCATCAACGCCCTTCGTGGCCAGATTGTTTGCGACACAGGGGATATGATCCAAAACTTAACCAACGGCGTACTTCGCTCCACAACCCACCGCGTCATCAACCCAGACAACAGCCGAGAGCGGCGTTTTTCCATGCCATTTTTTGTTCATCCTCGCGGTGAAGCGAGCCTTAATCCCCTGCAGTCTTGTATCAACCGTCAAGGTGGAAAGAAAACTTACCGTGACATCACAGCTGGCGAATACCTGCTTGAGCGTCTAAGGGAAATTGGATTAACTTAAATTTAGTCTGGTTGTTCGTCTCGCCTTAAATCAACGGCGAACGACACACCGCCCTCGGTTCTAACGCGGAAAACCAATCGGTCTTCACGTTTTATTGACACCAGTCCTGCGCGTTTAAGATCGGGACCAAACATGAGCACGGTTTGCGGCTGATCTTCAACTCCAACGTCAATAGAAATCACACCAGCACGCTCTGGATTATAGTGAATCACCGTACCGGTTCGCTCGCCGACTCTCTCTTCGCCATTTAAAACAAGCGAAGCACCGCGGCGCACGGATTTAAGCAAACGCTCAAAAGTATCAGCCTTTACGTCCCCGTCTTTGACCAACACATAAAGCATGTGTTTTGCTCGGGTCAAAGCCACATAGATCAAGCTTGACATGATCGGGTGATCCGGAGCGAGATTGTATTCACTGAGGTTGAAAGCAATGACAATCTTCGACTCAAGACCTTTGAATGCAGCGATTGTGGCAATACCAATTTCACCATGCTTGATAGGGCTGGCCTCACGCAGACGTTCGCTAGAAAGTTTTGTGATTTTCAAACCCGAGATGACGTCGACTCCTGAGAGTACGCTGTCTTTATTTTCAGGTGCTCGACCTGACAGAAGCATAATCTCATCTTCATTGACACCGCGTTCATCAGTTAACTCGCGGACCAAGTCCGCTATTTTCTTTTTTGCATCTTCAGCATCCGAGTATCTTATGACGATTGGCATGTATCCGTCTCGATCACTGGCAGCCTGCATCTGAGCCATAGAAGAACGCCTGAAACCACGCGAAAACTCACTAATCTGGCGTGTATTGCGATAATTTCGACCAAGCTGCATATAGTTTGCTGGAACCGGCAGCGTCTCCTCGGGCGTATAAGAGGCTCCGTTCACTTCGCCCCCACCAAAAACACCTTGAGCACGATCAAAGAATGCATAGAGCTTCGAAGTTTCTGGATCTTGTAATAAAGCCTCAAGAGCCACCCACCAGTAGGGTTGGATGTCTTGCGCTTCGTCAACAATCAGCACGTCATAACGTTTATTGGCTGCAATTATCGCCTTTCTAAGGCGCTCTGGAGCTTCGACTTGCACATAGTCTTTGGGTGTATCCACCCAATCAGACGGCGTCACAAGCAAATTCACACCAAGGGAACTAGCAAGTTCTCCGATGCCTCTGACTTCTACGCCTTGTCCGATTTCAGAATTAATCCTGGCAGCAAGTAGGGGGCTACTGACTAAGTATAAAACTCG
>JBAXLR010000287.1:0-1799 GCA_037134655.1 bacterium
GAGCGCAACCTTGCCAAGGTTGAGGTCGAGAGTTCGAGACTCTTCTCCCGCTCCAAGATACAAAAGGGAAGCTCACAAGGCTTCCCTTTTTCATTGATAGAAGCGCTGTTTGTGGCTCTTTTCAGTGTTTCAATCCTTGTTCTACATCGAGCGAAGTAGCGCATTCGCAGTTACAATACGCACCCTTGGCGGGGTAGCAAAGTGGTTATGCAGCGGCCTGCAAAGCCGTGTACGCCGGTTCGATTCCGGCCCCCGCCTCCAAATAACTAACGGCTGCCTTGATGGCGGCCGTTTTCATTTTTGACTAATTCTCGCTGCATTTCAGCCAGCTGAATCAAAAAAAGAGTAATCAACTACTTAACAGGCCATGCTCTTTCGCGTACTGGTAAACATCCAGAGTCGAATTCGCATTTAATTTTTTTCGTATCGACGCTTGATAATTCGCGGCCGTTTTTGGGCTGAGGTGAAGCTTATCGCTGATCTGCTCAATGCTTTCACCATTCGCTAAGCAGATAAAAATTTCAAACTCGCGCGGCAGCAATTCCATATGCGGCAAATGATTTTCGCTAAGGTCTTTTAGCCCTTCAGCGATCGCCTTCGCAATCGGTGTCCCGCCTGACATCACTTCGTGGATCGCCTGGACAATCAGATCAGGCTCCATACTTTTGGTCAGATAACCGCGCGCGCCTAACGTCAACGCCTGATGCGCAATCGATGCATTTTCATGCATCGTGAAAATCAGTATTTTTTGTTGCGGAAAACGATTGAGTATCCGGCGCAGCGATTCAAATCCACCTTGGCCAGGCATGGAAAGATCCATGATGATCACATCAACCGGATTTGACTCGAGCAGGGTATAGGCTTCTTCGCCGCTACTAGCTTCTGCAATCACCTTTAACAAGGGATCAAGCTCAATGTAGCGCTTATAGCCAGCTCGAACGACCGCATGATCATCAACCAGCATTACAGAAATGGAAGGACTAGTCATTGAGCGAATAAAAAAAAGGCGATCACAATTGTAATCGCCTCAAGGACCCTTCACGTGGAGCCACTAAAATTTCAACTACAACAATTCCTACTAGAGAGGCAGGAAACTGGATGGATAACACATTTGCTGCTGGAGGAATCTTCCCTCATAAGGCTTGTGCTCGACAATAGGTGAAATTCCCAAGATGAGGCAAGGTCATCCGAGTTGATCTGTTTTGTGAGATTTAATTATCAAAAGTTTATTTTTATGTCTGACTTGCTTTAAAACTACCTACGTTGGGAATTTCTCCTATTCCCTATGATCGCTATGCTGCTTAAGCTTACACAGTTAAAAGTGACCTTCCTCACACATCACATTATAAAAATATATTCATGAGTACTTTTCCTCACAAAGCCACTGCAATGGCGGTGGCTATTGCTACCTTGTTTTCTGGTCAGATTGCTCGCGCTGAAGAGTCTGAGAAAAAACTTCAAGCAGTCGAAGTGGTCGGCACCTCACCTTTGCCAGGTTTGGGCATAGAAAAAAATAAGCTGCCCTATGATGTGCAGACGGTGACGAGCGATCAAATCAATAACAGTCAAAGTTTGAATTTGACCGAGTTCATGTCGCGCAATCTTACGGGTGTAAATATCAACGATATACAAGGTAGTCCATTTCAGGCGGACATTACCTATCGGGGTTTTAGATTGTCAGGCATTTTAGGTTCGCCGCAAGGCCTATCGGTTTATCTGGATGGCGTGCGTGTGAATGAGCCGTTCGGTGATGTCGTTAACTGGGACATGATTCCTGAGGCTGCCATCAGCAATGTCAC
>JBAXLR010000288.1:0-1760 GCA_037134655.1 bacterium
CGACGCTTGGATTTGCCGATGGCCACAACTTTGCGCCATTGCCAACATTTGCAGAATTCCAAATCGAAAACTTGAAATAATAATTCGTACCAGTGCCGCCAAGCAGGTTGCCGCTGCTGTCGGTGAGTCTGCCCTGATAGCTCAGAATGCTCGGTACGCCAGCCGTTGCGCGCGCGACAGAAAGAGGACTGTGCAAAAATACGCACGATGCAATCGCGATGCAGAAGATACTCACTATTCGCAGTGCACGGTGACGATTCATCATGACGTGTATGCATATAGTATACTATAGATGAACAATGTTTTGCATTATAAAACTAAGTGCTATACTAAAACCCCTATGAAAGAGAGCAATGATTTTTTTCTCATGACTACGCACGAGCTTCGTACGTCGCTTACCGCGATGAAGTGGGCTTTTAAGATGCTTGCCGATGGCGATTTTGGCCCGATCAACGAGCAGCAGCACGACATCATCGAGCGCGCAAGCCAAACAAACGAGCGCATGATCGCGCTTATCAGCGACGCTATCACTGTTGTAAAAAACAATAGCGATGATGCTGTCTATGTATTCTCTCCTATCAATATCGGCAGGCTCATTACCCAGGCAGTGCATGACTTTACTGGTACCGCGAAGCAGAAAAACATCCCTATCGTCTTTCACGATCACATTCCGCCGCTTATGGTCAGCGGCGATGAGAAGCGTCTGCGCATTGCTATCGATAACCTTGTCGAAAATGCCATCAAATACGGCAGCAATGACTCTCCAGTTACCATTACCATAGAATCGCAAGATGATACGACCGTCATACTTTCTGTCGAAAACCGCGGTATTGGCATTCCTGACGCTGATCATGCGCGCATCTTTGAAAAATTCTTCCGCGCATCAAACACTGGCGAGCAGACCGGCACCGGCTTGGGGCTCTACACCACAAAGCAGGTTATTGAGCGACACAAAGGCACAATCACCTTTAGCGGCAAAGAAGGCGTCGGAACCCGTTTCGACATCACCCTTCCCTGTGCGCCTCATTTGGAATAGTGAGACCCCCCCTGCTATTGTGGCTTTTTTGCCGCTATGGCATACTCGCTGTATGAAAAAAATACTGATCATAGAAGATGACGCTTTTTTGAAGAATATCGAAAGCGCAAAATTTAGCCATGAAGGCTACGAAGTCATGACTGCGACAACGCAGCCTGACATTGATGCCATGATTGAGAAATGCACCCCAGACATCGTTCTTTTGGATATGATGCTCCCTGGGGTTGACTCAATGCAAGTGTTGAAAGCCTTCAAGGCTGGCGCAAAAACTTCCCACGTGCCAGTTATCGTATTTTCAAATGTGTCAGAAGACACTGAAATGAAAAAGGCGCTCGATGCCGGCGCAGCGGACTATATGGTCAAGGCAAACTTCACCCTCGACGAAGTGATCGAGAAGATCAAGGATCTTACGAAATAGCATTTAGCCAATACGCATATAAAAATCCCCGAATGTCGGGGATTTTTATATGCAGGCTATATGCGGAATTCTTTCTTCAGATAGCCGCTTTCCACGGTAAACGTTTCAGGCAACTGCACGGGCGTGTACGATTGATCAGCATTTTTCTTATCAATTGTCACTTTGTACGTGCCATTTTGCAGCAAGCAATAATATTGGCCGGTCTTGTCGGCAACTTTATGGATGACTTCCTTGCCGGTCACCGCTGACAGCACGCGAACAACGGAGAACGGTGCGGGCATGCCTTCGCCTTCCACCCCTTCTATC
>JBAXLR010000289.1:0-1752 GCA_037134655.1 bacterium
CAGGAGAAAACAAACTTAGACAGCGGTGGCTAGGGACAATTACGTCAGCCAGTTTTCGAGAACCACACACTTCCAACCCAATTCCTCACAGCTAAAACTAAATTTTAAACCAAAAGACTCCGCGCGTTGAATCAAAACGCCGGCCTCTTTTTCGATAAATCCAGCTAAAACTAGCCGCCCCCCTACCGCAAGGAGTTGCGCCATGTCAGGCATGAGATCATGGAGAACTGGCGCTAGAATATTCGCAACAATTACATCAAATTTTTCCTCGAAATTTGGCCGCTCCTGCACAAAAACATCAGCACAAACACCTGCAATTTGGCAGTTTTCTCTGGCAACAGAAGCGAGATCGTCGGAAATCTCTGAACCAACCAAACGCGTCACACCTAAGTGACCCGCCAAAACCAAATATATGCCAGTACCTGTTCCGATATCGAGCAAAGAGTCACAGTGCCACTCGCCGAGCCTTTCTTCTAGGACTTTGATAACGACTCGCGTCGTTGCATGTTGCCCCGTACCGAAAGCATCATGTCGATTGATTACTTCCACTCGAATTTTGTCGCGTCGCCCCTGCGTTGGACTAGATAATGGAACGATAAAAAATTTTTCCGTCTCTAAAGGGACAAATGCCTCGCGCCAACACTGAGCCCAGCTATCATCTAGAATCTCGGTGATTTGGCCCTCGACATGGCTACCAAACTCAGCCTCAAGCCCGCGCAACAATAGTGCGCATTCCGTCTGATGCTCGTCAAATAAAGCCACAGGGGCATCATCAAACCTATCGTCCGAAACTAATCCTGATGACTTTTCATCGTCGGTAATTGAAGATCCGAGCCCATCGATGACGCCCTCGACGAAATCACTTCGTCCCATAGCCTCAAGCCAGCGGACGACCATTGCCTTCGTCTGGATGCGTTCATCCGAATTTTGACCAACAAACTTAATCAACAACTCGTAAGCCATGGATGGTGTGCAGCCAGACTTTAGGTCTTTGGCTTACGAACCTTTTTTTCCTGTGCTTGCTTAGCTTTTGAAGCCTTCTCAACCTCAGGGATCGATAACTTAGCAAGGGGCTGACCCACACGAAGGTGCACGTAGTCAGCCGTAACCTTCAACGCCTCCTGCAAGTGATAGTCATCGGCCAAATCCAGCGTCATATCATCATCAAGCGCTTCTTCTGTATCTTTCGACTTCTTGCGACCATTTCGCTTTTCAGCTTTTTCCTTGTCAGCTGCTTTCTCTTTTGCCGACTTTTCCTTAAGTGAAATTCTCGAACGATCCAACTCACCATCTTTGTAAGTCTTGATATCTTCCGTCACCAGCTTGAAACCTGGGTCTTTGACGAGTCTGGCCGCACTGGCGTCTTTCAGTGGCTTTACAAACTGATTGGCGAGATTCAGGGACTTAAAGTCAGCTTCCTTAATCTTTTCCCATGGCAGGGCGTAGTCGTAGTACTTCTCACCGAGTTCGATCTGGTCCATCAAATCCGGGAAAACCACGTCAGACCCGACGCCACGCAGCTGTGTACTCGAGCCTGATGGGCGATAAAACTTTGAGATTGTAACCTTGACGGCACCCAACTTATCGCTGACGTCGTTTAAATTCTGCACCGTTCCTTTTCCAAACGTATGCTCACCGCCAACGATTAGTCCTCGCCCATAATCTTGAATCGCACCGGCAAAAATCTCACTAGCTGATGCCGACTGGCGATTGATCATCACCACAAGCGGACCATCCCAAGCGACATTTGGA
>JBAXLR010000290.1:0-1734 GCA_037134655.1 bacterium
CACATTCTTAACTCGCTAGCATCACATCAGGTTTATTTTTTTTGTCATACTCCGGCAACTGGGCCCGATCCGTCATCTTTTGGGCTACGTTTTTCTGGTATTGATCGCGAGCTTGTAGAGCCTGATTTCTCCTCCCTGCAAGCAGAATTTTGTACTGACCATGATATTGAAGCTCGTCCGTGGAACCAGGTTCAACCTCTTGTTGGCTATGCCCGTCAGCTGAGGAGCCTTTTTCTTGCCCATCAACTTCAGCACGACTTCGCTAACGCTCACGGTATACAGTTTGATTTTGTCTTCCGTCTTCGTTTTGATAACCTTTACATCTTTTCCCTTGAATCCTTGGCTGATTTGGATTCTTCGGTTCTTCGCGTACCTGCCCATGACAGTTGGGGGGGGGTGAATGACCGCTTTGCATTTGGCTCTCCTGCTGTTATGGATGTCTATTGCAACCGTTTTCGTTCACTGGCTTTCTACATCAATGAGGGCCTGCTGATTCATCCCGAAACCCTGCTCGCTACTCATATTGCTCGGCATGGTATTAAGGTCCAATCCACTCGAGTTGTCCATCATCTATATCGCCATGGCACTCTCACCAAAGCCATTTTCCATCTCGATCAAGGTGATGACCCTTCTTTCTGCCCCCCACAGCCAAGCATGAACCTTCGCTTTCAAGTCAAAAAGCGCTTCGGCTCCGATATTTATGACAAACTTTCGTTGTTTTGGTGGAAACTGGGAATCTGACTTACTCTAATACATGCGAGACCACACATCGCAAAACGGCCATTTTTTTCCTTTGTCATCGGCCATCCGAGCACCAGTTGCTCTTTTACCAAGAGTTCGTGTCCTTGGATTATGTCGTCTTCGTAATTGTTGATGATGTTAGTTGGCCTGTTCCCATTTTGCCAGGGCTTCGGATTGTCGCCATTAGTGATCAGGAGTCTATCGCATCGGGTTTTCTAGGTGTTAATCCTGCTATCTTGAAGCCTTTGCCCGTTAGTGCCTGGGATAAGGCTCTTTGTGAAATTCATCGTTCCCCTCAATTTTTCTCAAATATATGGTTGATTGAGGACGATGTTTTCATTCCTAGTCCTTCTTCTCTTCAAGCCTTGGACTTGGATGATCCCACCGCTGACTTACTTGCAGCACCAGTCAACATCATCACAGCGACCACGTATCGCCCTTTTCGAAACCATGGCTGGTCTTGGTTTCGGCATGTTCCATTTTCTCTTCTTCCTCTCCCTTTGGCTCACGGTATGGTTTGTGCCATTCGTCTCAGCCACAGACTGGCTCTTGATTCTGCCCAATTCGTACAGAACCACTCATCCAGTTTAGATCGACGTAATCGCCTTTTGTTTCGCCTCTCCGTTTTGTTAAGGCGCTTACGCTTAAGGCCTGACTTGATTTATCGTTTTTTTCCTCCTCACTATTTGTTTATAGAATACTTGTTTCCTACCCTGGCCGTTCACCGTGGTTACGTCATATCAACGCTAGAGCCTCTTTCTACTATCCTTTGGCGCCATGAATGGGAACCCGAGGCCATGTTGCCTACTCACCTTTATCATCCAATGAAAGTCATCGCTGACCACCCCCGCCTGCGTGAACAGATGGCTCAACGGCAGTCCTAGATCCATGATCCCCCGTCGCCTTTCCTTTGTAGCCCCTGCCGCCTACACCCTCGGCGGCATGCAGGTTTGGCTTGCCGATCTGGTCGCCTCTCTTCAGTCAAGCTCTGAT
>JBAXLR010000291.1:0-1714 GCA_037134655.1 bacterium
AAACAACTCGTTCGGGCCAAACCCATGGCGCATGTAAAAATCTTCTTCAAAGACATGGCACATTTACTCGGACTCGTGAAAGTGTGAAGTCACCGTGATTCAACTGGCCTCAGCCAGCAAAAGACCCGTCCTGATTGCTGTACTGCTGGTGCTCGCCGTTGGCGGCATCGGCGGCGCAGCTACCGAAATCGGACCGTGGTATCTGCAACTCATCAAACCCACATGGCAACCGCCTGACTGGGCCTTTGGCCCGGTGTGGACCCTGCTTTACATCACCACGAGCATTGCTGGTGTACGCGCGTGGCGCAATGCTGACGCACAAGAGAAAAAATATTTTTTAGCTGCCGTGCTGATGAATTGCGTGCTGAATGTTTTGTGGAGCGTGCTGTTCTTCAAACTACACAGACCCGATCTCGCACTCATGGAAGTGGGCGCTTTGTGGTTATCGGTGCTATTGATCACCATACTGCCTTGGTCGTATTCGCGTGTTTCTACTTGGCTGATGCTGCCGCATTTAGCGTGGGTCAGTACCGCGGCGTGTTTGAATCTGGCTATCGTCGGGTTGAATGGGCCGTTTTGAAAGATGCTACTCAAGCATTCTAGGTAATGCTTAATAAAAATTCTTCACTTAATTTGCGCGAATGTTCATATGATGGGTGATAGTCAAGAACATCAATCGCTTCAAACTGCTCTTTAAGAATTATTTCTCTTTCATACAATTGCCCAATAAAATTATCTTTATATCTTGTCAGATACTGAGCTGCTGTTTGCAAGCTATCGGGATTTTTTTCAATGACCAACGAAAGATCAAACAAATCTCGAGCAGTTGCCGCATAACCTCTGTGCCACTATTTTTTTGCCACAATTTCCGCTGCTGTTTCCACTCTCAAATCTCTCCCATTAAGATGCCACCACTCAAATGGGTTTGACGTTAAATTTCTCGATGCAACAAAATCTATCTCTCCCTCAGGCCTGACCAATTTCACATAGCCAGCTGTTTCTACATAGTCCTTTGAAACTTCGGCTGCTAAATCACTAAGGCGAGGATTCACATAGCCAAGGTACTGTGGATCAGGGAAAAATATATCGATATCTTTGCTTCTTCGGTGTTGATACCTAAACATCAACACCGTTCCGCCGCCCAAGGTCCAAAAAGGCTCTGAAACACCAGAGTGTTCTTGAAGGCTGTCTATTAACTTGAAACTCAAGTCCAGCAGCATCTTCCACGGACCTTCTGGGACATCTGTCGGATGATGCACAGTAGTTTTTTCCATGGTCACACCCAGGCTTGTCGAGGCGAATTAAATTCTCTTGCCCAAGCACTTACATGTTTCCAAACCTGTTTAGGCGGTACGGCTGTTTTTTTTGAAGCCAGCTCAACCGAAGACACCACGACTTTGAGTGGAGCTTCATCAAGCCAGCTTGCGACATGCGCATTACGTCCCGAGGGAATTTTTCCGGTTGATAAGGCAGCCAGCAATTCTTCCGATGTCAGTATCTCTTTGTAGCTAACACTTGCCGATCTACTTGCCATCAATAAGGCGTTTGGTTGAGAACGCTCGTCAAATCCAGCATGTAAAGTCAACCCGACCAGATCCATCAAGTCGCTCACCTTCGCGATACCGAGATCCGTCAGCCTACCCATTTCTAATAAATTGATCGTTGTGCGAGAAAGTCCTGCTAATTGAGCCAAACGCTGCTGACTTAGACCAAG
>JBAXLR010000292.1:0-1706 GCA_037134655.1 bacterium
TCCTCAGCTACGGGCAGTTGCCTCGACAAGTATATTCGACCCAGCTTACCGTTAAACTCAATATGCTGAGCGAGGAGTGTTTTAAAAAACTGATCTACTGCATTCTCTGGATTTGATTCCGCCGTGAAGACTTCCACTAATGTTGCAAGAGCTAGATGATTGATATAAACACGGGAATCCCCGTCACCTTCAAGCAAAATCTGCCGACCAGATTCTGCGATTGCAACGGGGATGTAATATAAGGGAAACCTAAAAGTCTTCAGTTCGCCCGCAGGCGACTTAAATATCACGTCAATAATCTCAAACCCAAGGAAATACTCCGTTTCATCTCCACTTAGGAATACGTCCCGCATATCCTGGATATCAGTAGTCGACAATTCGCAGCGCAAGGTTTTCCCACGCATTGATTTAACTTCCGATGACATGATCGGTAGTGGCCACACATGACGCGTACCACCTTCGCGGCGCGCAGCATCCGACGCATTCACTTTAGGCTGTCTATCGGGCACTTTTTGATCGGAAGCACCAAATAGTGACTGATAGTCAACGACCCACAGTTTTTGCACATCCCGCTCACCTAAACGACTTTTGAATGATTTTAGGTCAGCAATCTGGGCCGTTTTTTGTGGACCCTTCCTTCCCTGGTGGCTGTTTTCAAGTTGGCTTTCAGGCAGCTTCACACCAGACGTGGCACGGCGTCCGACAGGTGGAATGTATTTCTCCACCTGACTCAGAACATCCGTTCGCAAAGCTAGCCCGCTGTTTAGACTTTCTGACGCCTCCGCAAACGTAAACTTAAATAGCCGGTGGTAGGCAAGAATTCTGCCTAGCACGTCACTGCCATGACGAACTCTTGGATCATGGAGCATCTCATCAAGGGCTTTGGCTGCTTCAAAACTCAAAGCGATAACCCCATCAGATCCTTCTCGGCCATCAATAGCCTGAATCCGTACTCCCTCGGGATTTGATTCAAAAGTGAATTTAACCCTACCTTTAAACTCAATGCGCTGATCCTGAAAGTCTTTTGTCTGCACAACATTACGCAAGCAACTACGAAAAAGCTCAAATAGAAAACGAGGTACCACCAAAATTTCTTTTCTTGGGGCATTGTCAATGACGTAGCTTTCAAAGCCAGTCTCATCGTGCTGACGGCGCAGACAAAGTTTAAAACCGCGGCCAACTGAACGCCGAAGGCCAGTTTCGATGGATTCGTTATTAAATATACGCTCAAGTCCCATACTGCTTAAAATTTTCCCTTTTTTGACCTTTGTGCTTTATCTGATTAAAATTGAAACCCGACGATTCTCGCCTCGAGCTTTCTCAAGCGGCGAGCCCGCCAGCCGACCTACGTCCGCTTTTGGACGCGTAGCGGCATAGCCTACAATTCTCAATCGCGACTCGCTAAACCCAAAGCTGATCAACCAGTTGACAACGCTACTTGCTCGGCGGCCACTCAAAGTCCAATTGGTCTCAATTTCCTCGCCATTTTTAACAATATCCTTGCGATAGAGCGGCACGTCATCGGTGTGCCCCTCCACATCAATCGTATATGACGTAGATAGTATCCGCTTTAACATGGGGACCATTGGCGTCAAACTGCCAGACTTCAGCGTTGCCGATGCGGTATCAAAAAGGGCGGCACTTTCAAAGTCAAGATGAACTCCATCCTCCCCCAAACGAACAGAGACACCCCGTTGCCCAGCCGC
>JBAXLR010000293.1:0-1686 GCA_037134655.1 bacterium
TTATTGCTGCGATTCATTCATTTTTAAATTATTAAATTTATAATAATGTATCATTTAAAAAACTCAAACTTATTTTATTTGCTTGGCACTGTAGCAATCCGCTGGCGATGCTTACCTTCAACATGGCCAATCTGGTCATGTTGATGCAAACCGTGCAGGCCGAGAAGCAGAGGGACATTGCCTACAACCCCGATGGAGCTCGCCCTCCGGCATGGCGTCCATTCCAGTTGGCGTTCCTGCTCTTGACCATCAGGTCGATCGTTGAACCATCCGCCAAGCTGGAAGGAGGAGGCGCCCGAGAGAGAGACCTTGTTGATCTTATTTGGTTCCCAACTGGCGGCGGCATATGTGGTTCATGTGATTTCCTGGATCATTCAACAGGGAAGGAATGAATCGATTTTAAGATATGAAGAAGATTGTCGGTAAACCAGTAAAAACAGCTCCAAGTGAGAAAAAAATGTATAGGCTGAATCTTGATAGTTAAGATTTTCTTGTCTAGGGGAGGACGCGCACGTGAAGACCATTCACGTTATTTATACTCGGATTCGCAACGGGTTCACCCTGATCGAATTGCTCGTTGTCATTGCTATCATTGCTGTTTTGATTGGTCTGCTTGTTCCCGCCGTGCAGAAAGTGCGAGCCGCGGCAGCCCGAATGCAGTGTTCCAACAACTTAAAGCAAATTGGGTTAGCGATGCACAATTATGAAAGCACTAATAGTGTGTTTTGTCCGGGCGTGGGCCCTGTACCGTTTCTGACAGGGACTCTTGCCGCCCCTGTCGTCAGTGGCGAGGGTAATGCTGGATCAAGCCGGGCTTCCCCTCAGGTGCTGTTGCTTCCATATATCGAGCAAGCCGCCAAACTGAATCAGTGGAATCTTGATTACGATGTGAACGGTTCAGCCGTGAATGGCGCGGCCCGCACTACCGATATCCCCACCTATCTTTGTCCTTCGGATCCTTCCACGCAAAATTACGTTGGCGCAGGCCGTCAGAGCTATTTCGGCAACAACGGTTGCACAGCTTACCAGTACGACAATAATACAAATACTGCTGGCATCTTCAATGTCACACTTGACACCACCACTGCAATCAAACCTGCGGGTCAAAGAAATCCCGATTACCGTAAAATCATGGCTAAGGTGCGTATCGCTGATATTCTTGATGGTACAAGTAACACGGTTGCGTTTTCAGAAGTCATGCGTTCACTTGAAACGAATTCGTCAACTGGTTCCGGTATACGTGATCACATGACTATCATTATCAATACGACCAGTTGGAACGACACCGACGGTACGACAATTCCGATGTGTATGGATGGCAGCAGTTGGAATAGTTCCATTAAGTATGTGGGGCACCAATATTACCGTAATTTGCCCTCCAACTACATGTACACACACACCTTGCCGCCCAACTGGAATACCAAGTCTTATTCGGGAACTCAAAAGTACAACTGTGGCGACACGTCTTTTTCGCGCATGCACATTGCCTCAAGCAGCTACCACTCTGGTGGTGTCAATGGCTGCATGGCTGATGGATCAGTTCGCTTTACCAGTGATTCTGTTTCCAGCACCATCTGGCGCGCTGTCGGCACTCGTTCTGGTGGAGAATCAGTCAACCTTCCCTGATTTGATAAAGGAGCGAGCCATGCGTGTTTACCCTGTAGTTTTCTTGATCGCATTGATTGC
>JBAXLR010000294.1:0-1676 GCA_037134655.1 bacterium
AGTCGGGTCTCATCGAAACCGAGTAAACAACCCAAACATTCACACAAAGTATGATCAAACCAAGAAAAAACACAGTCTTCGCGAGTGAGCGCAGGATCCGAGTCCACTTGTTTTTTGCTCTGAAACTCTCAGACTCCAGCATGACGTAACAAAAAACTAGATATAAGTAAAATGAAAAAACGGTGGCCCATCCCCCGAGGTAATTCGCAAACCAAATAAGTTCGAAGTTGTCGGCAATCCAAAATTCGAACAAAGCAGAGCCATCTATTGGCTGGCTGCTTGTAAGTGAAAGTAGAAACGCAAAAAACAGCAGCATCACGGCGTAAAGCAGTTCCTTTGGGCTTCTCGATTTTAAAGCTATTAAAAGGGCGTAAATAGCCATAAAGATTATTCCGCCCAAAAAGAAACCGTCAAAATATAAATAGAACCGATCCCATTCTAGTAGTTTTGCGTGATCGCCCAAGCCAAGGGCGGCGCCTAAATATTCATTGTCTTTGATTCGGGCCAAGACACCGATTGACTCGTCAGGGTGCAGGCTGACGGTCATATATCGGCTTTCCATCGTTGCTACCCCCTCCTTTTCAGCATCCGCGCCTGCGAGAAGGTTGTACGAATAAAGATTTCTGAATTGAAGCGTTGAAAGGCCGCCATCTGGTCTTTGTACATAAATATCAGGGCGATCAAATCCTTGCCAATAAATTCTTAACAAAAAGTTTTCGACGTTCGTGTTTTTAATTCTTAGGTATTGCCAATATATTTTGTTCCTCGCCCGCCAAGGTTTCATGGTCGCAATTTCACCGGATTTCTCCAGTTTCTGGAGAGCCTCGGCCGGTGAAATCTTTTGGCCAGCCTCTTCGATCTTCAAGATCTGAATTCGATCCATCTTGAAGTCAATTGGGGTCGACTCGTCAATTTGGAACGCTTCTGGCAGAGCAGCTAACGCGGGTACTGTCAGCAAAGCGAGTATCAGACATAGGCCTGCCTGCAGGGACTTTCTGAGTTGCATGGTGCTCGATTCGCTTCTTTGGAAATCCGGATTGCACATTCTGCTTCAAAATTTTGGCTGCAGCCGTCGGGTCGGGTTCCTAATGGGTGCGGCGGAATGTTTGCCGAAGCGCCCGTGCCATCGACCCCCAAACCGTCGCCCTCGGATCCGACCTGCTGATTGGCTTGGATCGTGTCGATCGTGGCGTATTCGTGTGTAACAATTTCGGGAGATGCTGGTGAAGGCTCCAATTGCCCAGCGCGGTTTTTTAAACTACCGTGTACTGAGGAACCTCTTGCCTTTCTAGCGGGATCTTCACGGGTTGTCCGATGTGGTGCCCGTTTTTGGAGCGTGATGATGGTAGGAGAAAAAATCAAAGGTCCAGCTTCTTATTTCCCGTCCATCGAGAAGAAATACGGCCGGCCAATCGACCATTGGCTAACACTGGTTGCCGAACTCAAGGAGATGAAACATATGGAACGGGTCGCATTCCTGAAGTCCGAGCATGGGTTAGGTCATGGGCATGCCAACGCGATCGTCGCTCATGTCCTTACTTCAAGAGCCTCCTGAATCAATGGGATTTTTTTCAAGGTTGGAACTCATCAACATGTTTGAGTTAAGTAAGACGATCAGTCGCAACTGGATACGGGGGTTGGGCGTCGTTGTCGTCCTGGCTGGATTTTGCATGCCC
>JBAXLR010000295.1:0-1637 GCA_037134655.1 bacterium
CCATCGGCTTTGATAACAATAGGAGCACCTTGTTGATCGATATATTCATGCGCAGCTTTAGCGTCAGAAAAACTTTGGTAAGCCGCTGTAGGAATACCGTGGCGCTGCATAAACGCTTTAGCGAAATCTTTGGAACTTTCCAATTGCGCTGCTTTTTTGGTTGGGCCAAAAATCTTTAAGCCACGCTCGCGAAATACATCGACGATACCTGCGGCTAAGGGTGCTTCAGGCCCAACAACGGTCAATGCAATGTTTTCTTGTTGAACGTAATCTGCCAGTTGAACAGGGTCAGTAATGAAGATATTTTTCAGTCGACCATCCAGCGCGGTACCTCCATTGCCAGGAGCGACCATCACCACTTGTATTTTCTTTGACTGTGCCAGTTTCCAGGCCAGTGCATGTTCACGACCACCCGAACCAACGACCAAAATTTTCATGAGAAATCAGACCTGTTAATTGACTTACCTTCAACGATAGGTAAGTCCAGTTGTACACAATAATTATTACGATTGAATGATGGCATTGGTATAAACCTCTTGCACATCATCGAGGTTTTCCAGTGCATCCAGTAGTTTTTGCATCTTGATGGCGTCATCGCCAGCGATATCGGTGTGGGTCGAAGGTTTCATCGTCACTTCGGCCATGTCAGCCTGAAATCCCGCTTTATTCAGAGCTTCACGAATCGCAGAAAATTGATAAGGGTCGCAAACAACTTCAAAGCCGCCTTCGTCATCAGCAATGACATCTTCTGCGCCAGCTTCAAGTGCTGCTTCCATCAATGCATCTTCATTGGTGCCAGGAGCGAACATTAACTGTCCGCAGTGTCTGAACAAAAATGCGACCGAACCTTCGGTGCCCATATTGCCGCCAAATTTGGAGAAGGCATGGCGAACTTCGGCAACGGTGCGTACACGGTTGTCAGTCATGCAGTCAACGATGAGCGCAGCGCCATTGATGCCGTAGCCTTCGTATCGGATTTCTTCATAGTTAGCGCCTTCCAGGCCGCCGGTGCCGCGTTGAATAGCGCGCGTAACGTTATCTTTGGGCATATTCGCGTCAGCTGCTTTGTCGACCGCGAGTCGTAAGCGAGGATTGCTGTCGATATCCCCACCGCCCATGCGGGCAGCCACGGTAATTTCTTTGATTAATCGGGTCCAAATCTTGCCGCGTTTAGCGTCCGAAGCCGCTTTTTTGTGCTTGATGTTGGCCCACTTGCTATGTCCTGCCATTGTTGGTGATTTCCAGAGTCGTTGAGCTGGCCTGACAGGGTGAGCACGATTCGTAGGATTCGTGTAATTTTGACGCCGCGAGGGGCGCTTTTGTCCCAGTACAGGCGGTTGCGAACAGAGCCGGAATTTTACCACAGCGCCCTTGGTGATTTATTCGAAAACAGGGTGTTCAGGAATGGTGAAGCGGGGCGTCAAGCTCACGATTAAAATCAAATTGCGCCACCTTTTAATGCCGTAAAGACTACATTTCCCAACCTATGCAGGCCACTAGTTCGACCGATCATTCGGTGATTTCCGCACGGCGCTTATTTCTGACCGGTTTGGCATTGGCCATTACGGGATCGATTTTATTTTCAGCCAAAGGCGTGGTGGTCAAGCTGCACTACCGTCAACACGTTGATGCGATGA
>JBAXLR010000296.1:0-1620 GCA_037134655.1 bacterium
ACTGCTATTGACCCATGCTCTTCATCAAACCAAACCTTCGACAGATCCGGCTCGATGCTGGCTTGCGAAATATCGATCTCGTCTGCTGTTGTGAACAGCCCCGCTGATTTTTGATTGGCTTTACGGTCCATGCTTATTTATTCCAAGAAATTCCGATGCTTTAGCTTATGTGGTCGGAATAAATCAGCGAAATTAAAGTCAACCCGGTTCTGGCCTATGATCGAAACGCGGGCCGCGCCTTCGAACAGATAGGGATTAATGGTATTTTATTTAAATTTTATAAGATTACCAAAGTGGTGCCATCCAACCCTTAGGTTGGGGTAGAAGTCTTGGCATTTGAATCCAACAGATCGATTAACTTGATAAATTCAGGTGGCGGCTCAGCTGTAATTTTGACGAGCGGCACTCCTGGCGCAGGAGTAAATTCGATGGTGCGGGCATGAAGCATATGATGGGACGCAGCTACTTCCAGAATATCTTTACTAAGATCTAGCTTTAAGTCTCGGCCATATTTTTTATCGCCTAATAACGGGATAGCAGAAATTTCTAAATGAACACGAATTTGATGGCTTCTGCCTGTCTCAGGATAGCACTCCATCCAAGAAATCTTTAGTTGCTCGTGTCTCAGACGCTCTGAAAAATCGGTCCGACTTGCCTTGCCACCACTACGCACCACCGATACTTTGCCCGTCTTTTTATCAATCTCAGAGAGATAACACTCAACGCTAAATTTGCGGCTTTTAGCAAGGCCTTTGCAAAGAGCCCAATATGTTTTCTTAACTTTCTTAGCCCTGAACTGATCTGTGACCCAGGTTGACACCTCGGGACTGGTAGCGAATAAAAGGACGCCAGACGTATCTTTGTCTAAGCGATGCAACAAAATCAATTTTTCTTTACTTCGACCTTTACCTGAAAGCCACGCCCTGAGGCAGGTTTCGGCGTGCATCACGTCCTGATCACGGGTCGCCTGACTGGGAAGACCGGGAGGCTTATTGATCGCAATCAGACTTTGACTATCGTATAAAACATCGGCATCTTTCAGCACGAAGGTCTTCTGCCGGACTTTTTTGAGACCCTCAAGACTGAATTCCACCCGAATTTTATCGCCAGACCGAACCTGCCTTGATGCGATGTGCATCCGCTTATTATTGACATAACAGCCACCGACATCCAGAATTTGACGAATTTTTCGCCTTGAAATATCTGGCATAACGGTCGCAAGAAATTGATCAATCCGGATTTCTGATTGACCCGTTGGAACAATAAACTCTTTGCGCGTAAATGATGAACTCATGGCTTGTACAGGATTTCTAAGGCTTGGTCTTTGGGAACCCATTCCTCAAGTCTACTGCGCAAATATGCACGCAAATCAACTAGCGCTGGGTTAAGATCCTCACGAGTTGACAAGAGACTCCACAGCGCAATACCAAGGTGGGCCAAATTGTGCCCAGACGTTAGCTTAACTAAACACCCAGCAACGCTGCCATTTTTATCGGGCAACGTTTGGATAAATAGAAGGCCATCGGCACCCTCTTTGGCGATCAACCGACCACCACCGACTTCACCCAGGTCCGTATCCAACCGCCGCGCCCCACCTACCAATTTGGGATTGCCTGTCCA
>JBAXLR010000297.1:0-1587 GCA_037134655.1 bacterium
TTCAAATGGCTCCTTTGATGGAAAATCTTGAAAAGTCCGGACGCTTGGGTCGCAAGAACGGAAAAGGTTTTTATGAGTACACTGACGATGGAAAACGCGGTGACGTGGATCAAACGATCTATGGCGTTTTAAGTTTGCCTCAGGCGACGAATCCCTATGACTCCAAAGAGTGCATCGAGCGCGGCGTGTTTGCGATGGTGAATGAATGTTCCTTGGCTCTGATTGAAGATCGCATTGTCGACACGGCTTTTGAAGTCGATCTGGCGATGATCATGGGGACTGGCTTCCCACCGTTCCGTGGTGGTCTTTTGAAGTACGCCGACTCTATTGGCAGTCAGTATGTCGCAGACCAATTGGCGACCTATGCCTCCACACGCAAAGCCCCTCGCTTGAAGCCGTCAACCCCGTTGACGAACATGGCGAAGGCCAATCGCAAGTTTTATAGCTAAGGCCTTTGGACCTGAAAAATCAAACGCAACCCCTGGTAAGTCCCAGGGGTAAATTCACACGAGCGAGTGAATTTAGGCGAATTTGTCTCAATAAATGGCGAATTTTGGATATAATTCACACGATCGTATGAAAAGAAGCATATTTTTATTAAAAATTTAAAGAATTCGTGCTATATTCATGCGATCATATGAAAAAGAAGCCATTTAATTCATTGAGAGACCTTGGTCTCTTGATAAAAGTAGAACGAAAAAAAAGAGCCCTCTCGCAAACACAGCTGGGGCAAATCACTGGGACCAGTATCAATTTCATTAGCCAGCTTGAGTCTGGTAAGGCCACGGCTCAAGTAGGCAAAGTTCTGAAGGTCTTGCAAGTCTTGGGGTTTGAACTTCATTGTCTGCGTGGGTCTAAGGGCCTTGTGTTGCTTAAATCTGAGGTGGTTGATGGCTGACAGTAAAAAGGTCTCTGCTTTGCCCTTGTTCAAAAATGGGGTTCACGCGGGTGCTTTGCAGCGCACCCCCAAGGGCTGTCGCCTGATTTTTTCTGAGGATTTTGCTCGCAGTCATCGTGGGCGGCAGTTCTGCTTTCACATACCCATTTCTGATCAGCCGTACTCTTGGACAGGAGTGGGATTGCCTGCCTATTTTGCGGGTCTACTTCCGGAGGGTCTGCGTTTAAGTGCCTTGGTGCGAAGATTGAAAACCTCCGACGATGATCTTTTCAGCATCCTTGTCGAGGGCGGGCAGGAGCCGGTTGGCGATATTCACTTTAGTGAGTCTTCTCAACATAAATCACAGAAGGTCCCCAACGATTTCACAAAGCTCCAACAACAACTGAGCGAAGGACTTGATGTTGGTGGGAACGCCCTGGCTGGTGTCCAAGAGAAGATGTCAGCGGATAGGATTTCGCTCCCGGTTTCAATCAAGCGGAAAAACAAAAGCTATATTTTAAAGTTGGCGGCAAGCAAGCATCCAGATCAGATTGAAAACGAATTTTTTTGTCTGAAGATTGCGAAGGCCTGTGGATTGAACGTAAATGAAGCGAATATCGTCACAGATAGTTTGGGGACGAAGGCATTGTTAGTTGAACGCTTTGATCGAGAATGGGATAGCAACTTAAACCAATGGCGACGATTTCATC
>JBAXLR010000298.1:0-1562 GCA_037134655.1 bacterium
TCGGCAACTTGCTCGATTTACTGTTCGTCGACAATGCGCTCGGTTTTTTCCTTGATTACGGGTCTACTCAAGCCATAAATCCCGCCATAAAATTTGAGGTTTTCGCTGATGGTTAAGTCTTCGTACAAGGAAAATTTTTGACTCATGTAGCCAATGCGTTCCTTGATTTTGTCGGGTTGGCGGTACACATCGTAGCCCGCCACTTGCGCCTCGCCGCTGCTGGGGCGCAACAACCCGCACAGCATGCGGATGGCCGTCGTTTTTCCAGCACCGTTAGCGCCTAGGAAACCGAAAATCTCGCCGCGCTCCACTTCGAAAGTGATGGCGTCGGTAGCGGTGAAGCTGCCGAATTTTTTCGTCAAGTTGTGGGCAATTACAGTACTCATAAGCTTAAGGAAAAGGAAGTTTGGTCAATCATTGTTATGGCTCATCAAGTACATGAAACTGTCTTCAATCCCCGCTGTTACTGGTTTTACATCCACGCCTTGGTGGTTGTGAGATTGCAGATAGCGGTAGATTTCGGTCTCGGCTAGGTCGGTATTCGTACTCGCTAAGTGCAGGTATTCGCCAAAGGCAAAACAGCTTTGGGTGAAGGGCGCCTCGCGTAAGTCTTTCAGCAATTGGTACATATCGGCTGATTTTACGGCAAAAAGAGGGAGCGGAAACTGCTGGGCGATGCCTTGCGGGGTGTCAACACCCATAATTTTGCCTTCCTGAATCAGCGCAATGCGGTCGCAGCGACTGGCTTCGTCCATGTACGGCGTGGACACTAGAATGGTCAGTCCGCGTTCTTGCAAGTTGCCCAACATTTCCCAGAATTCCTTGCGGGAAACTGCGTCCACCCCCGTGGTCGGTTCATCCAAAAACAGGGCGTCAGGTTTGTGGATCAATGCGCAACAAAGCGCCAGTTTTTGCTTCATCCCGCCGGAGAGCTGGCCCGCCCGCCGTTTTTTGAAGGGCTCGATCTGGGTATAAATGTCCTTGATCAGGTCGTAGTTTTTCTCCAGTGTGGTGCCAAAAACGGCGGCAAAAAACTGCAAGTTCTCCTCAATGCTCAAATCGGGGTAAAGCGAGAATTTTCCAGGCATGTAGCCAATTCGTTTGCGCAGCGCCCGGTAATTTTTGACCACATCTTGTCCAAGAATGGTGGCGCGGCCTTTGTCGGGCAACATTAAGGTCACCAAGATCTTGAACAAGGTAGTTTTTCCGGCGCCGTCGGGGCCAATCAGGCCAAACAGTTCGCCGGGCTCCACTTGGAAGGCTATGTCCTGGATGGCGGCGACGCCCTCGTAGGATTTACTGATGTTATCGATGACGATGGCGCTCATAATCAGAATTTAACTTCGCCAGGCATTCCAATCTTTAGTTTCCCATCGTTTGGAACTGAAATTTTTAAAGCATACACCAGGTTGACCCGTTCTTCCTTGGTTTGGATGATCTTGGGGGTAAACTCGGCTTTACTTGATACCCAAACCACCGTACCTGGATATTCCAAGTATTTGCCATCAGGGGCATCAGCCAGTACTTTCACCTTTTGGCCAATTTTGACATTGCTCAGCTGG
>JBAXLR010000299.1:0-1562 GCA_037134655.1 bacterium
GAATTATGAAAACTATGAAATCACACTACAAGTTATTGATGCTGGTGGCCGCTGTCGCGCTGACTCAGTCCTGCCAGGTCGCATCTCCCCAAAAAAATAGCGAAGGTTCGGGAAGTAGCCTTGCTGCTGTTGCGGTGAACAACCTCGACAAGTCAAAATTGGCCTATGACGACGTGAAGGCTACCATTGCGGTGAACAACGACTGGGCTACAAAGGAAGATTTCACACTCGACAAATTAAAGACCAAGGCATTCAAAGCAGGGCAAAAGGTTTCCATAGCACTGATCTATCGCAATAAGGGTGTAGTTGTCGCTCGCACTCAAGATGAAAACGATAAGTTATGCCCAGTGACTTGGAATACCTTGAAAGCTGGTAAAAATCCGATCTCGGTAAAAGTCTGTAAAATCGACGGAAGTGTGGTTTCGACGCCAACCTCTCCGGATGATGCCTCGACAGAAGTCACACCAGATCTAGTTCAAGCTCAATTGGAAGCACCAATCAAAGAATTTTTAGCAGCTACTGGCATGACAAGCGATCAAATCAACTGGACGGGCAAGTCTTTCATAAAGGCTCAATCCTGTACGGGCGTGAACAGTGCTACAACCATGACGGCAACAACGATTGTGGCACCAGACATGGGTTCTACCAAGTTAGCCATTCTCGACGCGCTTGATCATGATCCAAATCCAACAGAAAAGCTGAAAAGCATTTCATGGATCCAGAGACCAGCATCCCCCGAGTTGGGTCTTGCGATGACTACAAAAACTCCAGCAAATGAGTCAGAAGTGATGACAAAGGAACCATGGTTGATTCAAGCACATACAAAAAATGTGAAGTTTGAATCCCTGACGGATCTTGCAAGCGGAATGAAGACTGCGCTCATCTTTGTCGCAAAAGACGCTCCCGGCAAACCATCTCCTTCGGAGGACCTTGTCAGTGAGATTTCCGCCGCGAAATACATGGAAGACGGTTCGTTAAGAGTCGCCCGTGGCCTGATGCAGTACAATGTGTCACAAGATGGCTCGCTCGTAGTAAAGAAGTTCGATATCTCTGAAGTCTGCAAATAATTAAATCTTTCCCCGATTAAAAACTTACAACCGCTAAGACGCCCCAGGCATCTTAGCGGTTTCTTCATATTATTTTTACATAGCGCCTATGGCTTACTACCACCCGCCTCGTGTATAACCAGCCAGATTGCAGAGGACTGGATCAGCATTTGCTTAAATACCAGGCACCTCACACTGAATTTCTCTCAAATTTTAAGGAAGTTTCCATGGTGTCACAGTTTATCGTTGGTTTTTCCGTATTTCTCATATCCAGCTTGGCCTTGGCCGGCAACACTCCCAAAAAAGAAGATTCCCTCAAGGGCGATATTAAAGTGGACGGTTCCAGCACGGTCTTCCCAGTGAGCGAAGCTGCGGCTGAGGAATTTGGCCGTCTTCATCCCGGCGTACGCACTACGGTGGGATCCTCAGGAACGGGCGGCGGATTTAAAAAATTCATCGCTGGTGAAACCGATATCAGCGACGCCTCACGCCCTATCAAGGCTGCAGAAGCCGAAG
>JBAXLR010000300.1:0-1549 GCA_037134655.1 bacterium
TTTCCCCGCCCAAACTGGCTTGTTTCTGCGAGGTGTCTAAAACGCTGACGGCGTGAAAGGTATTCCACAACGAATCGATTGAGCCAAGGACGCCAACCAGTAGAATTACCGTCGAGAAAGCCATAAGCGCACCAACGCGAAGCTCAATCTTAGGCAGGAATGCGATCGTCTCTTCTTCAATGACTCCACGAATAGTTGTAGGGTCTGTCTCAGCGGCCTCAAGGGCACGACGTGTAATCGCTGGAAGTGATGTGTTGCTTACGCCCTTACAAAAACTGAGGGCGCGACTAGTATCCTCTGGGGTGAGCAACTTTCTCAAATCGGATAGAAATTTTCCGAAGTCCAAATTATAGACAAATTGAAGCATGATCAAACGTTCAAAGATCACGGCAAGTCCAAGAAACGCAAGGACCAGCATGATCCTTAGATAGATATCTCCGTTTTGAAAACTAGCGGCAATTTCAGCAAACACGTTTGCCTCCAAAATTTTTGATCACAAATGAATATTCCCAATAATATTGTAGCTTTTCTGACTACAAAGGTAAAAAAAGACAGCCTTTGGTACTTTTTCCCAAAAGACCGCAATTTATCCGTCAAGTCGATATGTTAGGTGTCGTCGCCAGAGGCTTTCGGTTTGGCGTTCTTTTTTGTGCTAGTTTTTTGGGTGAGTCGGCCAGATTGCCACGCGCGCGTGAAGGCTTGCACAATGGCTGGGTCGAAAAGATCCTTTTCATCTGCCAGCCTTTGGACGGCGTCACTTTCATCGAGAAATCCGCTGTACGATCGTCCGCTGACCATGGCATCGAATACGTCGGCAACAGCAATGATTCTCCCAAAAAAAGGTATGTCTTCTCCCGCAAGGCCGTCGGGGTAGCCGGAGCCGTCCCATTTTTCATGATGATATTTTATGCCTGAGATAAACCGGCGCGCATTAGGTAAATGATCAGCAATATTCGCTCCAATTAAGGGGTGCTGTTTCATCTCTTCGTATTCATCTGGATTCAGGAGTGCGGCCTTTCTTAAGATCGCATCAGGAATGCCAATTTTTCCAATATCGTGACAAAGAGAGCTCATTAATAAAAGCTTTTTTACGTCACGATCCAGGTTCATTTCGTCAGCTATAGCCAACGAATAGCGGCTAACTCGCTCGGAGTGTCCATGTGTATAAGTATCTTTTGCTTCTAGTGTAGCGATCATGGCCTCGATCATGCCGACACTGTATTGTTCTAAGTCCTGGCGCAGCATGAATGAATCGATCTGTGGCGCGATTCTTTCCAAGAAAAATCGTAAGGGTTCAATCAAATCGTCTTTTACCAAATAATTACTGCCGTCAAACTCTAGGTGAACAACGCATAACAAGTCGCCCAAGCGAAGAATGGGCAGAATCACTATGGCGCGTGAATGTGCTTGTGCCGTGTTGGCATGGGCGTTAAGGCCAAGACCTTGTTTTCGTGATATGACACTTTCGATTGCACGCTTATTTATCAAAAAATTAGTCTTTTGGCCTTGGTGTCTCGTCGCAAGGGGAATAAGTCTTCTTGATAGGGGT
>JBAXLR010000301.1:0-1547 GCA_037134655.1 bacterium
AAAAATTAAGCTCGCAAGATTAACCCAAATCGGCGCACTGTAAAGCAAGATTGAAGCGAGTGAAGCCCCACCGTGTTGTACAGCGAGCACAAAGCTACCCTCTAAAAGCGCCACACCAAAAACCCCAAAAATAATGATCCCGATCCAATCACGCCATGAAGATGGCAAAGGTTCACGCTTTACCAGCCAGTGGAGAAAAAAAGCTAGACCTGCCAAGACGCCGCGCCAAAAAGCACTTTCAAGGGGCGGCATGCCTTGAGCGAAAATAAACTTGCTGACTGGACCGATAAGTCCCCAGAGTAAAGCTGCGCAAATGAGTAGAAGAATTCCCAGGTTGGACGTGTTCTTTTTTGAAGTGAGTTGCAGTGAGAGACCTCAGCGGTTACTTCGTGTGAGGCTTCTTTTGCCAAGGTTGAAAACTGGGCGTGCATTTGCCTTTTGCTTTAGGACAAAGTGATCGATCACGGACTTGCTTGCCGAAGCATCATCAGTAAAAACAATCCACCGAACACCTTGCTCGCAAGGCGGAATGGTCGATGATCCAACATAGGTCCAGTAGGTCCTTTTTTTGGGGAGAAGGTCAGCCCAATTTGCACGCTCAATTTCCCGCGAGTCACCAGGGATCGTCGGGATGTTTTGCGCCAGACGCTCAAGCAGGTCATTGCCTTTGCCGGGGCTAAACAAAATTGCGACTATGACCTTTTTCTCGTCAATGGAAGAGTGCTCAAGTTGCACTTCCATTTCAAACGGTAAAGAGTTAGCACGGTGCTCAGACGGCGTTCTGACGAAAACCTTTTCCAGGTCAAACCTTTCGCCTTCCCATTCTAGGTAGCTGCCCCGCTCGATTTGGCCAGTTACGGTTTGATGTTCAAATGAAACTGAGGTTATGCCGTGCTGATAGTAAAATTTCAAAGACTTAAGTCGCTCGTCTAGCCTGGCACCACTTAAGTCAATAGGGGACTGTCCTGACGTTGCTCCACACTGACTCCATTTTTCGTGAAGATTGGCCCAATACCAGGGCGCCAGATTTCCTGTATAGCCGTAGTTTTGCAAGGGTGCCTGGGCTTTTTGGGGTGGCGCGTGGGGTGTATCGTGTTCCTTATGCCCAGTTTTCGCGGGTTCCGTCACGCGATCTGTGAGCTCTTTTTTGGTCTTGTCGATTTCTGCGATTGTAGCAGTAATTTCCGCGGCCCTTTTCTCTTCGACTTTGTTGACATAGAATTTCGAGCCATACCAGACGACGGTCATGACGCCAGCAGCGGCTAAAATGCCACCAAACCATGCAGAAATTTGATCGAGTCCTCTTAGTCTTCCAGCCATACGGCATCTCCGGTTCAGTCGATTGGTGCGGCGTCGACGCTCTTATTGATTGCGCTTATAATTTTCGCGTGTTTTTGGCCAGATTGTCAATTTATGCGTCAATTGCAAGGTGGGGGCGGGATCACCTTCAATTGACAGGCTATTTCATGGCGACCAGCATTCCGTCGGCCATCGATGCGATGAACGAGAATACCCGGGCATCCTCAAAGACCATTTGGTTAAACTGT
>JBAXLR010000302.1:0-1532 GCA_037134655.1 bacterium
GACGACGCTAAAGGTAACGCCATGGTGAGCTTTTGCGCTGCATCCAGCACGATACCTAAATCTTTTACAAAAATATTGGCGGCGGAAAGCGGTGTGTAATCGCCCGCTAATATGTGCGGCACGCGATTTTGAAACATCCAACTCATACCCGCCGAATTACAAATGACTTCGTAGAGCTGATGCGGATCAGCGCCTGCTTTAATACCGAGCGCCATCGCTTCGCATGCCGCCGCAATATGCACACCGGCCAAATGTTGATTCACCATTTTGACGGTTGAACCAGGACCGGCATGATCGCCCAATCGATAAACTTTGCCTGCGTAAGCTTCCAGTACATCGTGTGCGACTGCGAAGGCTTCGGGTTTACCGGACGCCATGACAGTCATCTCACCCGCTTCCGCTTTAACAGCACCGCCAGAAACTGGGCCATCAATAAAATGTAGGCCTTGTTCATTCAACTGCTTTTCCCACATTGGAGGCAGCGAAGGATCAACCGTGGCAGCAGCAATGATGACGCTACCTGGTTTGGCATGAGAAGCCAGACCATGTTCTCCAAACATAACGGCTTCGGTTTGAGCCGCATTCACCACGAGAATTAAGAATGCATCGCACTCGGCAGTCAGCGATGCGATATCACTAGCGACTGTGCCGCCGGTATCTTTAAAACGTTTGATATTGGCCGGACTGATATCCAAACCCAAGGTTGAGAACCCACGGCGACGTGCACTGATCGCCGCGCCATAACCCATCGTGCCCAAACCAATAACGCCCAGGCAGCGCGCTTTCGCAACTGGAGTATTCACTCTCAGCGTCTCCTCATTTTTTGATTATTTATATGTCGGGAGAGGAGTGACTAAGTCAGACCCGTCAGGATTACCTGAGCCTGATTTTACCTGCGAAAGCGTGCGGATTTAGGCCGGAAGAAGGCCTTCCAAAACAAAAAAGGCCCGCTAATCAGCGGGCCAATCCCATACCCTCATTGGCTAAAGACACGGGAGGAGACATTAACTATCAGTAGTGCAACGGGATCCGATCGGCGGTTGTCCTAAGCGTTGCTCTGAAATCCTTGCGACTTTCGGTTGGTGGCACCCAGCCATATTTGCGCCAGATGTCTTGCACATTGTCTGCATGCGAACGGCGACGAAATTGCGCGAGCGTATCCATGGATGGCATTGCGAAATCAATAACAGTATTTTGCTGATTCATGTCGACTTCCTTTCAAAATCAGGTGATGTGAAATAAATCGAGCAAATACTGTGCCTGAAAATGTGTCGGAAATCCGTAACGATTCAAAACACATAGCCATCTTGTGAATGAACATCACCTGAGCTAGTCGAAAACCTAGTCATAGCAAGGCCCTCGCAGGTGTTAGTCAAACATCAGACTCTTCGCTGGCGCTGGCACGTCTGATGCAAAGAAAGGGGTATCGGAAAATTTTTCGTGCTGAACCGTTCAAAAACTGTCGGAAAAACCGATAACCCTATTGACGAAGCTACTTGTAACGCTCGTTAGACCTTTAGCAGAGGGACACC
>JBAXLR010000303.1:0-1525 GCA_037134655.1 bacterium
GGCATATCGTGAAAGGTTCAGTTGGCTTGCTGAGAAAACCATGCTAAGCGGCGATCGAATGCAGCAACCAACGCCATTGAATAATCACCGAGATGCTGAGTTGGACGGCCTTCGTGGTCTCGCGGTTGGGATGGTGTTGGCATGGCATTTCATCGGTATTCCGGCCTGGGCTAGTGAAGGCTGGGCGTTTCAAGGCTTGTTCCGTGTATTTTTAATGGGTGGTGCAGGCGTCAATTTATTCTTTGTACTTTCGGGTTTCCTAATCACTCGTATCATTATCTCCAGAAAAAATTCAAATACACGTTTTCTACTCGCTTTCTACGCGCGCAGGGCTTTGCGCATACTACCGCCCTACTTGTTGCTAGTCGCTATTTTTTGGATGATAGTTTGGATCAGTGGCGTACATAATAATGTTTTTAACGACCAGATTTCGCTTTGGCGGTTTTTAACTTTCACACAAAATTTCTGGATGGCTGAAAACGCCAGTTATGGGCCAGACGCCATTTCCGTAACCTGGTCGGTGGCGATCGAAGAGCAGTACTACCTTGTTTTTCCGGTATTGGCGCTCATGCTGCCAAATTCACGTTTACCGATGTTCCTCGCCTGCATAGCGGTCACCTCAGTGGTTTGGAGAGCTTGTGTATTTGCGCTCGATTCGGCCAACAATTTTCCGTCCGATTTAGGAACCTTGGCCCGACTCGATGGCCTTGCGATTGGAGGTCTCATTGCATGTGCATTCAACAATCCCTCTTCGACAAAATGGCTCAGAGCCAACCTTGTCGGCCTACGCCGCGCAATGCTCTTTAGTTTTGTGGTGCTTTTATTTGTCCGTCGTGACTCGGGATCACTTATGGCCTACATTGGACATACGATTCTGAATCTTTGCTCTGCACTGGTCATTGTCAATATTTTGTTGCATCTTGGGTCCACATCTGCGTGGATGCATACATTGCGGTCTAAAGGGTTTCGATTTTTAGGGCGAATTTCATATTCCCTTTATCTGTTCCATCCCATTATTCTTGCAACAGCATTCTTAGTGACTGGATACCCTAAAACGCTAGCAGGTTTGCCTCAAGTTTTACTGTTAATCGGAAGCTTGATGTTTAGCCTTTTTTTCTGTCATCTACTGTTTGATCGTTTCGAAAATAGGCTCATCGATTTTGGCCGAAAAATACCTTACTGAGCACTTTATGAACGTCCCATTTGCTGACCTCTACGCCCAATACCTGACCATCAAAGACGGCATTGACGCCGCCATTGCGAACGTCATCAAAACCTCGGCCTTTATTCGAGGGCCTTACGTTCAAGAATTTGAGCAAGACTTTGCTGCAGCGATGCAACTCAAGCATTGTGTCTCGTGTGCCAACGGCACAGACTCCCTGTACATCGCCATGCACGGCCTGGGTGTCAAACCCGGCGATGAAGTCATTGTCCCGGCTCATTCTTGGATTTCAACCAGCGAAACCATCACGCAGGCTGGCGGCACGGTGGTGTTTTGCGATACAGACGCCGACACTTACACCAT